>SFEH01000035.1 GCA_004557315.1 Bacteroidales bacterium | reverse complement strand
CGGACGCATGATGACGTAGAGTCCATGACCCTTTGCCTTCTCAGCAATCTTGAGATAGAGCTTGTCGAGATAGCTGACCAGTCGCTTCTCAGAGAAGTGCTGTATGTTCGACTCGCCACTCACCTCGTTGCCGTTAGGGTCGATGGTCTTGTTGCCCGAAGTCTTGAAGCCCTGGGCAGAGACATTGGGATCGTCGGTCCAGCATGGGTCGAGGTGCAGGCGGAAGACATTGCACCACGAACCTTGCGCAGTGTCGGTGACGGCAGTGAAGAGGCGGTCGAAATAGTCGATACATTTATCAATATACTTGTCGCCGTCCTGATAGACATTGATCCAATGACCATCGGTGAAACGGTAGCCACTGAAGTAAGGACTCGGCGTATCCATCACACCATGTAGCATGACCTGATTGCCGTCGGGATCGACGAGGTAGTTGTTTTCGACTGTCAGTCGCGAAGTGTCGCCCCAGCGGTGCATCTGGGCATCGGCTGTGAAGAACCACAAAAGCAAGAAAAGAAGTAAAGTCTGTTTCATATTATAAATTGAATAGATTTTGGCAATGTTGCATGCGTCGGGCATTGCTGGAACGCATTTGAAAGTTTGATGAGACAAAGCCATGACAGATTTGCAGCAGTCATGAGAGATTTGTCTTTTAAAAAAATTATTTGTTTCATCCCCTGCAACCAAGGCAGAGGAGAAACAAATAATCATGAAACAAAATAGAGTAGAATGACTATTGTTACAAACAAAATTTCCATCTTTCTAATCCCAAATTAAGAAATTCAAAAAAGGTAATGTAACAAATTTTCTGGTGCAAAGATATACATAATAATCGAACTTTCAAATATGTTACATAAAGAAAATAAAATATATGTTACAAAAACGAAAGAAAATCATGTAACATGAGCGAAAGTTAAAAAGAAATGGTACAAATATCGTCCAGATAGTAGTAATATCGTCTTAAAAGAGATGAAGGAGTTTAAGAAGATAAAGAAGATAAAGGAGATAAAGACAATAGTGGCAGGGGATGGAGTTTAAGAAGATAAAGGAGATAAAGACAATAGTGGCAGGGGATGGAGTGAAAGGAGCTATAGAAGGAGTTAATGGAGATAAAGACAATAGTGGCAGGGAATGGAGTGAAAGGAGATGAAGAAGATAAAGGAGATAAAGACAATAGTAGCAGGGGATGGAGTTTAGGAACTTTAGTTTTGGAAGTAACTATCGCCTTGAAAGGGCAGCCTGCACATAACCCGGGGCGCAATTAGGCAATAGATGCAGGGGCTGGAGATAAAGACGCAAAGATAAAAAAAATGGACAGAACTTGTCATCACGACACGCTCTGCCCGGAGAAACCGGGGCTATAAAGCCCATTTTATCTATGTAAAATTATCTTTGAATAACTGCATATCCTGCGATCTCGGCAATCTTGAGAGGAATCTCGGCATTGTCGTTGTGACCAGAGAATTTCTCGGCACCTACACCAATGGCATATACCGGCACGAGACCTGCGGTGTGATAGTTTGTGGTCCAGCCGACATGAGCCTTCTTGTTGAGGAGACGCACTGCTGCACCAGTCATTGGCTCATTCTCGTAGTAGAGGTTCTTCTCGCTCTCCATCTTGCCTACGAACGAACGCTTGTAGATTTCCTTGAGCATGGCATCATCCTCTTCGTTGATCTCTACAGCCTCGTAGAAGCCGAAGTTCTCGGTGAGGAGAGCCTTGACCTGCTCCCATGTTGCCTTGTTGTGAGTCTGGCTGCGCAGAGCCTGAAGCTTGCGAGTGAAAGCACCATCGCTGCACTTCTGGTTGGCAAGGAGCTTGAGGTTGAGAGTATATCCACCAGCGCTGTTGCCCACTGTGAGACCGCCTGTCTCATGGTCGGCAGTGACAACGATGAGAGTCTCGTCGGGGTGCTGGAGGTAGAAGTCGTAGCAGAGCTTGACTGCACTGTCGGCAGCAGCCACCTCAGCGAAGGCAGTGGCAGCATCGTTAGGATGACACGCGTAGTCGATCTTGCCTCCTATCTCGTTCATGAGGAAGAAGCCTTTCTTCTCGGTATCCTTGCTATAGAGGAAATCGATCTGGGCACGTACCTGATCGACGATGGTGACTTGATCCTCGCGATGGTCGATCCAGTAAGGCAAGTTCTGTGGCTCAATGTCGCTATCGGCCTGGAGCTGGAAGAAGATGAGCTTGTCGGCAGCAGCCTTCTTTGCCTCATAGTCTTCGAGACCGCGGGCGATGGTATAGCCCGAGTCAGCAACTATCTCATGCAGCGGACGAAGGTCTTTCTTGTTGCCAGTAGCCTTGTTGAAATCGGAACCACCGAAGAAGTCGAAGCCCGAAGCAGCAAGGTCGAGACCAATCTCGTAGTAGTTGTTGCGGGTAGATTGATGAGCATAATGTGCACCTGGAGTAGCATGGTTGACGCAGACGCTTGAGCCAATACCCACGAGCTTGCCAGCAGCCTTAGCCCAATTGGCAAGGCCATAGACAGGGATGGTATCAGTATCGACGCCGAGAGCGCCATTGTAGGTCTTGACGCCCGAAGCCAGGGCAGTGCCCGAGGCAGCAGAGTCGGTCACGCCATTGGTGATGCTATAGGTAGAAGCCACACCGACAACAGGGAACTGAGTCATGCACGTAGGCACGCGTCCGATACGGCCTTGCAGTTCGGCCTGATACATCTCCTGGGCATTGACGGTATTGACGCCACAGCCATCAAGGATAAGGTAGAAGACGTATTTAGGCTGTTTTTGTGACGGTTCGGCACAGCATGACGAAAGCATGAGAGCCGAAAGGGCGAGAGTGGAAAGAAAAATGAATTTTTTCATTGATGTTTGCAATTTGGAGGAGATAGATTATTCTTTATCTTCCTAAAACAGCCTTACACTGGCATATTGCCATGTTTCTTTGGAGGATTCGACTGGTTCTTGTTGCGGCAGCATTCGAGACCGGCGATGATTGCCTTGCGTGTATCAGCTGGCGAAATGATGTCGTCGATGTAGCCGAGTTCGGCAGCGCAGTATGGGTTGCTGAACTTAGCCTCATACTCCTTGATGCGCTCAGCCTGCTGTTCTGGAGTCTCCTTGCGGTAGAGAATGCTGACAGCGCCCTTGGCTCCCATCACAGCAATCTCTGCACTCTCGTAAGCGAGGTTGACATCGGCACCGAGCTGCTTGCAGTTCATCACGATGTATGCACCACCGTAGGCCTTGCGGGTGATGAGAGTGATCTTTGGCACAGTAGCCTCGGCGAAAGCATAGAGGAGCTTCGCACCGTGGCGGATGATGCCACCGTGCTCCTGATTGATGCCAGGCATGAAGCCAGGGACATCCTCGATAGCCACGATAGGGATATTGAAGCAGTCGCAGAAACGCACGAAGCGAGCACCCTTCTCAGAAGCATCGATGTCGAGCGAACCAGCGAGGACCTGTGGCTGGTTGGCGATGAATCCGACTGTGCGTCCAGCCATGCGTCCGAAGCCGATGACGATGTTCTTGGCGAAGTTTGGAGCAATCTCGAAGAAGTACTGATGGTCGCAGATTGGCTCGATGATATCCTTGATGTTGTAAGGGATGTTTGGATCAGAAGGAACGACACCTTCGAGTTCGTGACATTCGCGATTGATCTCGTCGGTCACAGGGTGGATAGGCGCATCCTCCATGTTGTTGTTAGGCAGGAAGCCGATGAGTTCGCGGATAGTCATGAGGCACTCCTCGTCGCTGTCGCACACGAACTGGCACACGCCCGACTTGGTAGAATGAACGTCGGCTCCACCGAGGGTCTCCTTGTCGCACTCCTCCTGAGTGACCTGCTTCACCACGTTAGGACCTGTGATGAACATCTGAGCTTCTTCGCGCACCATGAGGATGAAGTCGGTCAATGCTGGCGAATAGCAAGAGCCGCCTGCGCATGGGCCCATGATGGCACTGATCTGAGGGATCACGCCCGAAGCCTGCACATTGCGGTAGAAGATGTCGCCGAAGCCTGAGAGCGACTCGATGCCTTCCTGGATACGTGCACCACCCGAGTCGTTGAGACCGATGATAGGAGCACCGTTCTTGAGGGCAGCGTCCTGCACCTTGGCGATCTTGGCAGCGTTGGCAGCAGAGAGTGAGCCACCGAGCACAGCGAAGTCGAAGCCATAGATAAAGACCACGCGTCCATCGATCTTACCATATCCACAGACTACGCCATCGCCTGCTACTTTCTTGTTCTCCATGCCGAAGTTGGTGCAATGATGCTTGACGAACTTATCCACTTCGACGAATGTTCCCTTATCTAAGAGTATATCAATTCTCTCACGAACAGTGAGTTTTTTTGGTTCAGCCATTTTTTTATGAGGTTTTGAGGTTCTGAGGTTCTGAGGTTTTGAGGTTCTGAGGTTTTGAGGTTCTGAGGTTTTCTGATAGCGCGGAGCTACCTTACAACCTTATAACCTTACAACCTTATAACCTTACAACCTTATAACCTTACAACCTTATAACCTTATTAGTTAATTATCCAATCTTGAGAGTCACGAGCACCTGATCTGCCATCACGCTGTCGCCCTCGGCGCACTTGACTTCAGCCACTGTGCATGCTTCGGTGACATTGATGTTCGACTGCATCTTCATTGCCTCGATGGTGATGACGGCATCGCCAGGCTGGAGTTCCTGACCTGGTGTGACATAGACCTTGACCACCTTGCAAGGCATAGGTGCCTTGATCTTGTCGGCCTGCTTCTCGTTGTCGGCCTTCTTGCGCATACGCATGTACTTGGCCTGAGTGTCGAGCATATCGATCTCGTAGTTTGAGTAGTTCAAGCCCACGCGATAGTGCTTGCCTGTCTCGCCCTTGACGAGGGTAGCGTTGTATGAGAGACCGTTGTTAAGGATTGAGCACTGACCATTGGCAAACATGCAGATATCCACATTATATACCTTTCCGTCGATCTCAATCGAAACCTTATTTCCTTCTTTGCTGAGCAATGTAACCTCAGCAAGTCTATTACCAATCTGTATTTCCATATAGAAGGTGTTAAGGTGTGAAGGTGTGAAGATGTGAAGGTGTTATTTGTCCCTACAATCTTTATCCTTCGACGTCCTTATTATTTTAATTAATGTTACTACTATCTCATTTATATCTTCTATTATTGAAGAAAAAGCTTTATCATCGATGAATCCAGAATCGTGAAGAAGAATCAACCAATTCCTTGATTCATTAGCTTCTTTTAATGCGATGCTCATTTTGCTAATGAAATCTGCCCTACTCTGAGCATATTGGGCCTCAGAAATATTTGCTTGTATAGACGTGCCACTTCTAAGTAACTGATCAGACATCCTATATTCATTATGGGTAACAGTCAGATACTTATAAGCCTTAACAATCCTTAAAGCAAATGCTTGAGATTTTGCCAATATTTTTGATTTCATCAAGCAAACATCTTAACATCTTAACATCTTAACATCTTCACACCCTGAGAACGCCCTTCTGGAGGCCGAATGCACGCCAGCGGTTGAGAGCGGAGCTGTTCTCGTTGACGTTGTCGCCCTTGTTCTCTTCGTAGTTCATGATGAAGTCGATGTAGGCAGCGATGATGGCCATGTCTTCGGAATCGTTCTTGAATCCCGGACGCGGACGGAGGCGTGCCTGATTGGTCTCGATGAACGATGTATCGTAGATTCCCTCCTTGAACTGAGGCACATCGATGATGCGGCGCAGGTAGCGGATGTTGGTGACAAGACCTGTGACCTTGTACTCGTAGAGGGCACGGCGCATACGCTCGATGGCATACTGGCGGTTGGTTGCCCACACGATGAGCTTGCCGATCATTGGGTCATAGTACATCGGGATCTCGTAGCCCTCATATACGGCACTGTCGATGCGGATGCCTGGGCCATGAGGCTCAACGAGGCGGCTGATGATACCAGGAGCCGGACGGAAATTATTGTCGGTGTCCTCGGCACAGATACGGCACTCGATGGCGTGACCACGCTGCTTGATGTCGGCCTGAGTGAACGAGAGCGGCTGGCCATCGGCAACGAGAATCTGCTGCTTCACGAGGTCGATTCCCACAACCTCCTCGGTGATAGGATGCTCAACCTGAAGGCGGGTGTTCATCTCAAGGAAGTAGAAGTTCTTGTACTTATCGACGAGGAACTCGATGGTACCTGCACCCACATAGCCCACAGCCTTGGCAGCTGCCACAGCGGCAGCACCCATCTTGGCACGGAGCTCAGGATCGAGGAATGGCGATGGAGACTCCTCCACTACCTTCTGGTGACGGCGCTGCACTGAGCACTCGCGGTCGCAGAGATGCACCACGTTGCCATGCTTGTCACCAAGGATCTGGAACTCGATATGGTGAGGACCTTCGACAAACTTCTCGATATAGACGGTGTCGTCGCCAAAGCCCGACATAGCCTCAGACTTGCAGGTGTTGTATGCCTCGGCAACATCTTCGGCACGGTGAACGAGACGCATACCCTTGCCACCACCACCCATCGAAGCCTTGATCATCACAGGGAAGCCGATAGCCTTGCACACGCCCACAGCCTCTTCAGCCGAATTGAGCTGATCCTGGGTACCAGGAACGACAGGAACACCGGCAGCAATCATGTGGCGGCGAGCCTGAATCTTATCGCCCATATCGATCATGGTCTGCGGATTCGGGCCTATGAAGGTTATGCCCTCAGCCTCACAGCGACGAGCGAACTCAGCGTTCTCGCTCAGGAAGCCATAGCCAGGGTGGATGGCATCGACCTTATGTTTCTTGGCCACTTCGATAATCTTATCGATACAAAGATAACTTTCGTTGGAAGGAGCGGCACCAATGCACTCCGCCTCGTTGGCATAGAGCACATGACGGCTCGTACGATCAGCCTCACTGAAGACTGCGACCGAACGGATTCCCATCTCATAGCATGCGCGCATGACGCGTATCGCTATCTCTCCTCGGTTTGCAATAAGAATTTTTCTGATCATGAAAACTTTAATATTAGAATTTGGTTATTGTCGCAAAGTTAGTGTTTTTGCCTCAAATAGACAAAATAAATGCGAGTTTTCGCACTATATTGCACTAAAAATGCGAAAAATGGCAATTAGACGATAAAAAAAATAAACAGACCCGACGTGCGAGTCTGTTTATTGCAAAAAACTTGATTATCTGAAATTTCTTAGAACTCAGCATTTTTAGGAGTACGTGGGAAAGGAATCACGTCGCGGATGTTCTGCATGCCTGTGACAAAGAGGATGAGACGCTCGAAGCCGAGTCCGAAGCCAGCATGAGGGCATGAGCCGAAGCGGCGGGTATCGAGATACCACCACATATCCTTCATAGGGATGCCGCGAGTCTCGATCTCGTTCATGAGCTTCTCGTATGACTCCTCGCGCACAGAACCACCGATGATCTCGCCGATCTGTGGGAAGAGCACGTCGGTGCCCTGCACTGTCTCTTCCATCTCCTGTCCGTTGAAGATAGGCTTCTTGTCATCGATCTTCATATAGAACGACTTGATCTTCTTAGGATAGTTGGTCATGATGACAGGCTTCTTGAAGTATTCCTCAACGAGGTAGCGTTCATGCTCAGAAGCGAGGTCATCGCCCCAGTTGCATGGGAACTCGAACTTCTTGCCGTTCTTCATTGCCTCCTGAAGGATCTCGATACCCTTGGTGTAAGGGAGATGCTCGAAGCTTTCCTTGAGCACGCCTTCGAGACGCTCGATGAGCGTAGGGTCGATGAGCTTGTTGAGGAACTCGAGATCCTCACGGCAGTTGTCGAGAGCCCAGCGCACGCAGTGCTTGATGAAGTCCTCTTCGAGCGCCATGAGGTCTTCCATATCGTAGAAGCAAACCTCAGGCTCAATCATCCAGAACTCTGCAAGGTGGCGTGGGGTATTGCTGTTCTCGGCACGGAAGGTAGGGCCGAACGTATAGATCTGACCGAGAGCTGTAGCACCGAGCTCACCTTCGAGCTGACCCGACACTGTGAGCGAAGTCATCTTGCCGAAGAAATCGTCGTCATAGATGATGCTGCCGTTCTCGTCCTTCTTGAGGTCGTAGAGGTTCTTGGTAGTGACCTGGAACATCTGACCAGCGCCCTCGCAGTCGCTTGCTGTGATGAGCGGAGTATGGAAATAGTAGAATCCGTGCTGATGGAAATACTCGTGGATGGCGATTGCCATATTGTGACGGATGCGGAGGATGCAGCCGAAGAGGTTGGTACGAGGACGGAGGTGAGCCTTCTCGCGAAGGAACTCCATCGAGTGACCTTTCTTCTGGAGCGGATACTCGTTAGGATCGCTGTCACCGAGCACCTCGATGGCAGAAGCCTGGATCTCGCACGACTGGTTACCACCCTGGCTTGCAACGAGCTGACCTGTGACCTTGAGGCAGGCACCAGTCTGGATGCGCTTGAGCGTAGCCTCGTCGAACTTTTCAGTATCTGCAACAATCTGAATACCGCTCACGCATGAACCGTCGTTCAACGCAATGAACTTGATGACCTTGTTGCCACGCATAGAGCGCACCCAGCCACATACAGTGACTTCACGGTCGAGCTTAGCCTCAGCAATGAGACCTTTGATAATTTCTCTACCGAACATAGTAGTTCTTTTTATTTTTTGGGGAGTTAAAGGAGATAAAGACGTTAAAGAAGATAAAGACAATAGTGGCATTGTCGCTTCTTTGGGGGAGTTAAAGGAGATATATTCCTTTTGACAAACTTCATTTGTCTTTATCTCCTTTAACTTCTTTATCTTCTTTATCTTCCTAAATTTTCTTTATCTTCTAAAAAAAATAACGATTTATTCGAACGCACCCATCTTGAGCATGTTGACCTCCTGCTGAGTGAGGTGACGCCAGCGGCCGCGTGGGAGATTCTTCTTGGTGAGACCAGCGAAATAAACACGGTCGAGCTTAGTCACGCGATAGCCGAGGAACTCGAAGATACGGCGCACGATGCGGTTCTTGCCACTGTGGATCTCGATACCGATCTGGTTCTTGTCCTTCTCGTTGGCATAGGCGATGGCATCGGCATGGATAGGGCCATCCTCAAGCTCGATACCTGCTGAGATCTTTGCGAGGTCTTCTGGATTGACATCCTTGTCGAGCCATACGTGGTAGATCTTCTTCTTGACGAACTTAGGGTGAGTGAGCTTGCTGGCGAGGTCACCATCGTTGGTGAGAAGGAGCACGCCAGTGGTGTTGCGGTCGAGACGGCCTACTGGATAGATACGCTCCTGGCTTGCATTGCGCACGAGATCCATGACAGTCTGACGTCCCTGAGGGTCATCGCTTGTAGTCACAGTGTCCTTTGGCTTGTTGAGGAGGACATAGATCTTGCGCTCGAGGCAGATAGGCTGATCGTTGAACAGGATAGTGTCCTTGCGAGTCACCTTTGTACCGAGTTCTGTCACTACCTCACCATTGACCTTGACATTACCTGCCTGGATGTACTCATCAGCCTCACGGCGAGAGCAAACACCTGCATTGGCAAGGTACTTGTTGAGACGCAATTCCTCATTTGGATCAACGAAAGCGTCGGTGTATTCTACAGGACGCTGCTGGTTGTAACGCTGGTTGTTAGGCTTGCGCTGTGGCTGCTGACGGCGTCCGTAGCCATTCTGCTGCTGACGACCATAACCACCCTGCTGTGGACGGCCATAGCCACCATCCTGATAGCCACCCTGCTGACGACGGCCATAGCCACCCTGCTGTGGACGGCCATAACCACCCTGCTGGCGACCGTAGCCACCCTGCTGTGGACGGTCATAACCACCCTGCTGACGGTCATAGCCACCCTGCTGGCGACCATAACCACCCTGCTGGCGACCGTAGCCACCCTGCTGTGGACGACCATAACCACCCTGCTGGCGACCGTAGCCACCCTGCTGTGGACGGCCATAGCCACCCTGTGGGCGTGAATACTGTGGACGTGATGGAGCGCTCTGGCTTACGTCCTGCTGCTGATCATCCTGATAGCGGCTGTAGTCGGTGTTAGGACGCTGAGGACGCTGGTAAGGCTGGTAGTTGCCACCAGCATTGTTAGGACGCGAATACTCGCGGCGAGGACGAGGAGAATAACCACCCTGGTAATAAGATGGGCGTGGTGAACTCTCATAATTGCCTGAATCACGGAAACGCTGTTCGCCTATGCGAGGACGACGGCGCACCTGTGGCTGTTGCTGCGCATCATTGCCTTCATTCTGAGGCTGAGATGCCTGTGGGTTCTGATTTTCTTCCATAATGATAATAGCCTCACGGCCTGAAATAAATTAAATAAAACGTTTTATTTTAAAATATGTAAAAATGATGATATTTTAATAGTAAAGATGATATTCGAATCACATGCCAGTATAGTTGCCTGGAGCAAGAGCATGGAGCTCTGCCTTGACAGCATCAGAGACATTGAGCGTATCGATGAACGAAGAGATAGTCTCAGCGTTCATGCCCGTATTGACGCGAGTGAGAGCCTTGAGAGTCTCGTAAGGCTTTGGATAGCCCTCGCGGCGGAGGATAGTCTGGATACCCTCGGCAACGACTGCCCAAGCATTGTCAAGATCGGCAGCGATGGCCTGTTCGTTGAGAAGGAGCTTGCGGAGTCCCTTGAGAGTCGAAGCGATGGCGATGAGCATGTGGCCGAGAGGCACGCCGACGTTGCGCAATACGGTAGAGTCGGTAAGGTCGCGCTGGAGACGGCTCACAGGGAGCTTGACAGCGAGATGCTCGAGGATGGCATTGGCAATGCCGAGGTTGCCTTCAGAGTTCTCATAGTCGATAGGATTAACCTTATGAGGCATAGCCGAGCTGCCTACCTCACCTGCCTTGATCTGCTGCTTGAAGTACTCCATCGAGATGTACTGCCAGAAGTCCTTGTCGAGATCGAGGATGATGACGTTGATGCGGCGGAGGGCATCGAAGAGAGCAGCGAGGTTGTCGTAGTTGGAGATCTGGGTAGTCCACTCCTCACGCTCGATGCCGAGCTTCTCGGCGAGGAACTTGTTGCCGAACTCTCGCCAGTTGCGGTCAGGATAAGCGATGTGGTGAGCGTTGAAGTTGCCTGTAGCACCACCGAACTTGCCAGAGACAGGCACCTGCTTGAGCAGTTCGATCTGCTGGCGGAGACGATAGACGAACACCATAACCTCCTTGCCAAGGCGTGTAGGCGAAGCAGGCTGGCCGTGAGTGCGGGCGAGCATAGGGATGTCCTTCCACTGCTCAGCATAGTCGGCAAGCAGATCTACGAGCTCCTGCACGGCAGGGAGATAGACCTCGTGGATACATTCCTTGACCGACATAGGAACGCTGGTATTGTTGATATCCTGGCTGGTGAGGCCGAAATGGATGAATTCCTTGTACTTGTCGAGTCCGAGACGGTCGAACTCATCCTTGATGAAATATTCAACGGCCTTGACATCGTGATTGGTTATCTTCTCGATATCCTTGATCTTCTGTGCCTCGGCTGGAGTGAAGTTCTGATAAACAGCACGGAGCTGTGAGAACATGCTTGAATCGATGTCGGCGAGCTGTGGCAATGGGAGCTCGCAGAGAGCAATGAAATACTCGATTTCGACGCGCACACGATACTTGATGAGAGCGTATTCAGAGAAATACTCAGAGAGGATTTCAGTCTTGCCATGGTAACGTCCGTCGATAGGACTTACTGCAGTCAATGGAGAAAAGGCGAATTCCATGTGATGTTTTATTGTTTTAATTACTTTTTCCAGAATCTGTAACCGATATTGAACATGATGTTGGCCTGGCGGGTCTTGCTATTGTCGGCAATCTTTGGGAAGATGCCCGGCTGGTAAGAGACCGAAGCCGACCAGTGCTTGTAGTCATAGCCTACGCCGACCATGGCACCCATATCCCACCCCTTGATGCCTTCAGGCTTGTTGAGGACGCGGCTTATGTAAGGACCGGCATTGAGCGTCACACGCTGATCGTAGGAAATGAGGAAGGTGCGGCGCAGGAGGCACTGGAGCTCGAGCCCCTGGATAGTGAGCTTCTCGGTCTGCTCCTCCTTGAGCTGCGGACCTGAGCCGAGACCATTGTCATAATAGTAAAGATGTTCACCACCCTTGACCGTGAAGTACAGGCCTGACTGGATGCTCCACAGGTGGGCTTTCTTGAAAGCGTGATCCCAGAGGAAGCCGATATTGAACGCATCCTTGGTATTGGTCATCTTCTCTGACTTTCCGTATTGTGACGACTTGAGCGTCACGTCACTTGGAGTGAGCCAGGAATGATTGTATCCTGCGGTCAGGGTGAACATGTTACCGCAGAAGTAATACTTCTCGCGAGCCTCACGGCGTGCTTGTTCCCTTTTAGTGAATTTCTGAGCGAATGAAGGCGCAACAGCTACAAAACAGAAAAGCAGAACAGCTAATGATTTCTTTGTCATGAACGACGTTATTTAATACTTATCTAATATATAAAAACTGCGCAAAGATAGCAAAAATTTCTCAACCTTCCGCTATCGGCTCTTGCATTTTAGCACTAATTAAAGAAAAATAAAGAATTTTGCATAATGTGCATCGCATATGAAACAGAAATAGCGTGATTCACGGATAAGAACGGAAAAGAACATCATCCGCTGCCGTGACTGGCAAACCGAATGATGTTCTATGTCCGGAATAAGTTCTGGAGCGAATTACTTGCCTCCGATCTTATCAGCAGACTTGCCACCGACAACGATGAGGATGATGCCGAGGATTACAGCAAGAAGCGAGCCTGCAAGAATGGCGTTAGCCGAGCCAGCAGAAGTGAGGGCACCTGTGAAGAATGAAGCTGCCAATACAATCACTGCGATAAGGATCAGAATGATTCCTCCATAGAGTTTCAATGTTCTCATAATGATATTGTGTTTTAATAATAGATTTCAATACATTTTTGTAAAGAATGCGGTACAAAGTAAATGATTTTTTCGATATGTTGGTCGAAAAATCAAGAAAAAGTGCACTTTTACCAAAGAAAAAGTTTATCTTTGTGCCGAATTGAAGTAAAAAATGCAAAAATAACATCTAAAAGACATGTTTGTTCTGTACTTTCTCTATCAATGGCTCATCTTCGTGCCGCTGTTCATCGTCGTGACAATTCTTGCTGCTGTGACCACCATGCTTGGCTGCAGATTCGGCAACAGTGACTTCTGGGGTTACTATCCTGGCGTTGTCTGGGCTCGTGTGACAGCTGCCCTTGCTCTCTGTCCCTGCAAGGTGGAAGGCCGCGAGAACCTCGACCCAAAACAGTCGTATGTCTTTGTTGCCAACCATCAGGGCGCAGCCGACATCCTGCTTCTCTTTGGCTACCTCGGACAGCCTTTCCGCTGGATGCTCCGCAAGGGTATCAAGAAGATTCCGTTCATGGGCAAGGCCTGTGACAAGTCAGGACAGATCTGGGTAGATGAATCGGGTGCAAAGGGCATCATCCACACCGTGCGTCAGGCAATGAACACCCTGAAGAACGGCAAGTCGGTGGTGATATTCCCTGAAGGCACGCGCAGCAGCGACGGCCACCTCCATCGCTTCAAGAAGGGAGCCTTCACCATCGCTGCCATGCTCAAGCTGCCAGTGGTGCCTGTGACTCTCGATGGCCCATACAAGGTGCTCCGCAAGGGCTCTGTGACCATCCATCCTACCAAGATGCGCCTCACCATCCATAAGCCTATCCCGGCAGTGACCAAGGAAGAAGGCAACGAAGCAGGCATCGACCGTCTGCTACACGAGTCGCAGAAGGTCATCGCTACCTCTCTTGGCGAGCCTATCCAGAATTGAATTACCCGCTATTGACCAATCCCTGACAAAATAACATAACATCAGCCAATGGATATCACCGAGCGCCTGCAGCTTTTCATGCAGCACGAGGGCGTCACAGCCTTCCAGATGAACAAAGAGGCAGGACTGACCCGCACCTTGCTCATCAAGGCCATAGAGAAGCATCAGGGGCTCAACACAGCCACCATCGAGAAGATCGTGAGGCGATACCCTAACCTCAACGCCGACTGGCTCATCACCGGCCGCGGCAACATGCTCATTGATGCGGAAGCTCCGAAACTCTCGCAGGTAAAGACTCAGGTCTTGCCCAAGGAACTGGAAAGCAGCCTGTATCGCCAGATAGTGTGGCACCTGCTGCTGCAGGAAAGCTACACAGAGACGCACGAGCGACTCGTAGAGATCATCGAGACGCTCAATACACTCAAAGACAAGGCCTCTACCCTCTCCGAACAGCTCTCACGCATCCGTCAGGTCATGGAGGCGCAATATGCTATCCAGGCACAAGACCACGGACTCTACGAGATGACACTGCGCATAGCAGCCGGCGAGGACGGCAAATTCACTCCGTCGCAACTCAAGAACAAGGAAGAGATGAATCAGAGGATATTGAGGTATTTAGGAAGGAAATGAAGGTGTTAAGGTGTTAAGGCGCTGCGCTTGTTAAGGTGTGAAGGTGTGAAGATGTTATTTGTCGCTACTTCAGTCTTAAGATGTGAAGGTGTTAAGATGTGAAGATGTGAAGATGTTAAGATGTTAAGATGTTAAGATGTTATTTGTCGCTACTTCAGTCACTACAGAAAGTATTACAATAGACATTGATCTCTACTATCGACCATTAACACCTTAACACCTTCACATCTTAACATCTTAACACCTACAAAAAAAGAGGCCGCAGGAAACTGCGACCTCTATTTTTGTATCTAAGAGACGAATTAGATCTCTGAGAAGTACTTGATAGTACGAACCATCTGAGAAGTGTAAGAGTTCTCATTGTCATACCAAGAAACAACCTGTACCTGGTAAGTATCGTCATCGACCTTAGAAACCATAGTCTGAGTTGCATCGAAGAGAGAACCGAACTTCATACCGATGATGTCTGAAGAAACGATCTGATCCTCAGTGTAGCCGTAAGACTCAGTAACAGCAGCCTTCATAGCAGCGTTGATACCCTCCTTAGTTACGTTCTGACCCTTAACAACAGCAACGAGGATAGTAGTAGAACCAGTTGGAGTTGGGACACGCTGAGCAGAACCGATGAGCTTACCGTTGAGCTCTGGGATAACGAGACCGATAGCCTTAGCAGCACCTGTTGAGTTAGGAACGATGTTCTGAGCACCTGCACGTGAACGACGGAGATCGCCCTTACGCTGTGGACCGTCGAGAATCATCTGGTCGCCAGTGTAAGCGTGGATAGTTGACATGATACCTGACTGGATTGGAGCGTACTCGTTGAGAGCCTTAGCCATTGGAGCGAGGCAGTTAGTTGTGCAAGATGCAGCAGAGATAATCTTATCGTCAGCTGTGAGAGTAGTGTGGTTTACATTGTAAACGATAGTTGGGAGGTCGTTACCTGCAGGAGCAGAGATAACTACCTTCTTTGCACCAGCAGCGAGGTGAGCAGAAGCCTTCTCCTTAGATGTATAGAAACCTGTGCACTCGAGTACAACGTCAACGTCGTTAGCAGCCCATGGGCAGTTAGCAGCGTCCTTCTCAGCAGAGATCTTGATCTCCTTGCCGTCAACGATGATAGAGTTCTCAGTAGCCTCTACAGTGTGCTTACCCTCACCGAACTTGCCACAGAAACCACCCTGTGCAGTATCATACTTGAGGAGGTGAGCAAGCATAGCTGGGCTTGTCAAGTCGTTGATTGCAACTACCTCATAACCCTCAGCCTCGAACATCTGACGGAATGCGAGACGACCGATACGGCCGAAACCGTTAATAGCAACTTTAGTCATTTTTTAATTTGATTTTTTTAATGTGTTAATATTTTACAAAAGTGTAAAAAGAGATTCTGTTATAATTTGCCTTTCAGCAGTGCAAATATAGTAAAAAATCGTAAAACGCGATTATAGTGGAGATAAATATACGGAAAAAACTCTATTTGCCCCAAATGTTGACAAATAGAGTTTGCGTTTTTTATATAAAATCAAAATATCAGAGGCAGGAACTCCTTAAGGCAACGACGCCATGTGAGCCATTCGTGACCAGTACCCTGAGAGATGTAGCGAGTGTATTTGACACCTGCCTCATCGAAGGCTGGAAGGAAGGCCGAGCCGAGGTTTTCGTCGGTACCATAGCCCACGAAGAGAGTCTTTACCTGGCTGTTGAACTTGGCTACATCCTTGAAAGCTCCGCCATAGAGGTCTTCGAGCTTGGTGCCTGGCATGAAGAATATGGCTCCGCTGAACGCACCTATATAAGCAAATCGGTCGAGATGGGTGAGCGTGATGTCGAAGGTCTCCTTTCCACCCCATGAGAGTCCTGCCATGGCGGTATTGTCGCGACCAGTCTTCACACGGAAGGTCTTCTCGACCCAAGGCATGGTCTCGGTGAGGAGGATCTCGGTGAATGAAGCACCGAACTCATCGCGACTCTCGCCTTTCTTTGCACCGAAGCTATAGCTGCAGTTGCCATTGTCCATCACCACGATCATCTCCTTGCACTTGCCCTGGGCAATGAGGTTATCGAGG
>SFEH01000171.1 GCA_004557315.1 Bacteroidales bacterium | reverse complement strand
CCAGATTCTCGCGATCGGTGCCGCAGCTTTCGGAACTGCATGCTTCGATGACCGGTTCGAACGCAGTGCTATAGGTCACAGAGATTTCTCCACTCTCCAGTTTCTTCAGCTCCTGACGCATCGAGTGTGAGATGTGAATCTCGTTGGTGAAGATCACGAATCGCCGCATCGGGCACCACCATTCGATGTATGGCTTGCCTGTCTTGGGGTTGATGTTCTCCTTGCGGTTGTCTTCCGGACGAAAGGCATACCAAGGGAAGATGCCATAGGAGTAGGCGAGGAGCAGACGTTCGACCGAGAGATCGCCACCTACGGCAAAGAGTCCGTCCTCCTCACCGTTGCGAGGATCGGGAAACCCTATTACTTTTTCATCTAATAAATAAACCATTGTCGTTT
Organism: Bacteroidales bacterium; assembly: GCA_004557315.1. Lineage (GTDB taxonomy): Bacteria > Bacteroidota > Bacteroidia > Bacteroidales > UBA3663 > Liminaster. Next base: position 2,987 of record SFEH01000171.1, on the reverse strand, counting down.
CTGTCAATTATGACGTTGCCGCCATTCTTTTTCAATTTGCCGAACAATATCTCGCGCATCAGCATCGGACTGACCATCTGATTGATGACACGATCCATCTCGCGTGCGCCATTCTTGCGGGTGTATCCCTTGTCGAGCAGCATCTCGCGTGCGTCGTCGGTCAGTTCCATGGTCACTTTTCGCGAAGCCAGACGAGCCGATAGCTGACGCAGTTTCTTGTCGAGAATCAAGCTTGCCATCGTGCGATCCATGTCGTTGAACACCACCGTTCCCGACAGTCGAGCCAAGAACTCTGGCTTGAATGTCTTCTTGACGGTCGAAAGCATTGCCTCGCCCGATGATACCGATGAGCCGAAGCCCACCGATGCCTGATGAGCATATTGCGCACCAGCATTGGATGTCATGATGAGTATGACATGGCGGAAGTCGGCTTTCTGTCCCTTGTTGTCGGTGAGTCGCGCATAGTCCATCACCTGCAACATTATGTTATATATGTCCGAGTGAGCCTTCTCTATCTCGTCGAGCAGGAGCACGCAGTTTGGGGTCTTGCGAATGGCATCGGTGAGCAAACCTCCGTCTTCGTATCCCACATAGCCCGCAGGCGAGCCGATGAGCTTCGCCACGGTGTGCTTCTCGGTGTATTCCGACATGTCGAATCGCACCAGCTCTATGCCAAGTTCCTTTGCCAGCACCTTGCACACCTCGGTCTTGCCCACACCAGTCGGGCCCACAAAGAGCAGTGAGGCTATAGGCTTGCCCTCTTCGAGCAGACCTGCCTTGCCCATCTGTACGGCCTCAACCACCTGACGCACAGCCTTGTCCTGACCATAGATCTGTGCTGAAATGCGAGCATCGAGAGATTCGAGGTTCTGACTGTCCTCTTCGTGGAGCGACTTTGGGTCGATCTTGCAGATGCGTGCCAGGACATCGTTGATGAGATCCTTATCGACCGTCTGCTTTCCAGCCTTGCGCATCTCCTGCTTGTACTTGCGCATCAGCGGATGCAACTCGCGGTAAGCGCCAGCCTCATCTATCAGGTCGATGGCCTTATCGGGCAGGAAGCGGTCGTTGATGTGCTTCGCGCTTGCCTCGACAGCATAGCGTAACACGCCATCGGCGTATTTCACCTTGTGGTACGACTCGTATTTATCCTTCAGTCCTTCGAGTATGGCTATCGTCTCATCGACCGAAGGTTCGGGGATGTCGATCTGCTGGAATCGTCTTACTAATCCTCGTTTCTGCTGTATGAAGCGGTTGTATTCCTGATATGTGGTCGAACCGATGAATCGCACCACTCCGTTTTCGAGATAAGGCTTGAGCATGTTGGCACCATCGAGCGAGCCGTCGCCACCCGTTCCCGATCCTATAAGAGTATGAATCTCATCGATATAGACGATGGCATTGCCTTCTTCGGTCACGCCCTCCATTACCGACTTGATGCGTTTCTCGAAGTCGCCTCTGTAGGATGTGCCAGCCACCATCGAGCCCATATCCATCTGATATATGCGCGCGCCTTTCAGTCGATCAGGCACATTGCCCGATTCTATCCTTGCGGCAAGTCCATAGACGAGTGCAGTCTTGCCCACACCAGGTTCGCCCACGTGCAGAGGGTTGTTCTTCTCGCGTCGGCACAGTACCTGTATGGTGCGGTCGAGTTCCTCCTCACGCCCGATGAGCGGATTGTGGTCTTTGAGCATGTCATTGACACATGTCACGAGCTTGCGCCAGTTCTCTTCCTTCTCGATCTTCTCATCAGTATCGTTCATATCGTCCATATCCTCATCGAAGTATATATCCAAGTCATCCAAGTCAGAGTTGTATATATCTACAATGGAACTCAACAGTTCGGCCTTGTCTGAAGTGGTATATTTGCAAAGGATATATTTGGCAAACGAGTCGGGGAGGTCGAGTATGGCAAACAGCACATGTGGCAGTTCGAGTTGCACGCGTCCTGCGTTCATGGCGTTCTTCTCGCTTTCGTCTATCACCTCCAGAAGTTGTTGAGAGACAATGAGATGATAATCCTTGATGCTCTCAGGGACTCTCTCCACAGTATCGATAGCCTTGAGCAGTTCCCTGCCAACGTCCGACAAAAGGCTGTTGTATCTGGTCAGCAGGTCAATACCCTGTTCTTGCTTCAGGATATGCAACAGCAGCATCTCAGGAGTCAGAAACTCTTTTCGGCTTTCGATGGCGAATGTTATGGCATCCTGAAAAGCCTGTTCTGTATTCTTGTCTTTCTTCATCATATCTTTTTCGTCGATTATCATCGGTCGGGTTCCCAAGTCACCAAGAACGGGAATCCTTCCTTGCGAGCCATTGTCATAGCCCTTTGGCACTTGCTCACGGCAATGTCCAGTGTGTAGAGCCCAATCTGGGCTTTGCCTTGCTTGTGGACGGTGAGCATGAGCTTATGTGCAGTGGCTTCGTCTTTGTAAAACACAGTCTTGAGCACCATGACAACGAAATCCATTGTCGTAAAGTCGTCATTGTGCATGATGACCTTATACATGTCAGGCTCCTTGAGCTCCTGTTTCGTGCGCTCTTTTATGTTCGTTTGTTCCTGTGGCATAATACTTTTCCTTTTGGGGAAGATAAAGGAAGAGATATTATCTTTGACAAAAATCATTTGTCTTTATCTCCTTTATCTCCTTTATCTTCTTTATCTTCTCTTTATTCGCGTTCATGAAACTTTTACTATTCTTATCTCGTTGCTGTAACGTGTCTGACCCTCGCGATCCTGATAAGGACGGCTGCACATCTGGAGCTGCACGCTGTGGCAAACTGTTGTGTCGATCTCAGCTGGGAGCTGACGGGCATATTCGCCTGTTGCCTCAGCATAGAAGGTGTCGATGCCATCGGTCATCACGAATCCGCGACTCACGAAAATCTCATTGTCACCATGTCCGTTGATGTAGCTGCGCTCCTTGAGCGGCTGCACCTTTGTGATTGTCACTACTTTTTCCATAGTTCGTTGAAATTGTTAG
>SFEH01000170.1 GCA_004557315.1 Bacteroidales bacterium | reverse complement strand
GACTTCAAAGGGAAGTCCATGACACCTAAGTGCCTGTCGATAAAAAATACCCGTTGCCGTACTCAAATCCATTCCGAGGGACTTAAAGAGAGCTGCCGCATCAATATCGATGCTGATGGCAACTTGGCACTTGCTATCGAGAACAAGCTTGAGCACAAGGAGGAGAACAAGGAAGACAAGAAAGAGCATTATTTGCGCCGTGAGTTCTGTTACTCTAACTACCAGCAGACATTCACATTGCCTGACGATGTCGATAAAGAGAAGATTGCCGCTAAAGTCGAAGATGGCGTGCTGACAATCACTCTTCCAAAGGTATCAAAGGAAGAGATCAAGCAGGCTCAGCGTCAGATTGAAATCGGATAACCGACTGATGTCTGAAATATAACAACAATCTACTTCCATTTGACAAGGTCAACCACATAGACTATTATAAATTTCGGGACAGAAGACACAAAAGTCTTCTGCCCCGTTTGTTTTGTTACAGCAACTGGAGAATCTCTTCCTTGGTCAGCTTGTGGCTTGAGTTTGTGCCTGCAAGAAGAGAATCGGCAAGCGATTTCTTGGTGCTGTGCAGACGCACTATCTTCTCCTCGATGGTCTGCTGAGCAATCAGGCGATAGATAGTGACAGGACGTGTCTGACCTATGCGATAAGTACGGTCGCTTGCCTGATCTTCGATGGCAGGATTCCACCAAGGATCGAGATGGAACACATAGTCGGCAGCTGTGAGATTCAGACCAGTGCCACCTGCCTTGAGAGAAATGAGGAAGAGTGGCATTGTACCTGTTTGGAACGACTCAACCAGCTTCTCACGCTCGCGTGCCATGCAGCTTCCATCGAGATAAAGATATTCGATATGGGCAGCGTCAAGAGCCTCGCGAACAAGTGCAAGATGGCTTGTGAACTGACTGAACACCAATGCTCGGTGACCATTGCCTATCAGGTTGTTGACCATCGAGAGCAGAGTGCTGAGCTTGCTCGATTCAAGACGCAGCTTATCATCGATGAGTCGCACATTGCATGCTGCCTGACGGAGCTTGGTCAGCTCAGCCAAAGTCTGCATAGGCGTAGATTCGCCATTTTCGAGCGTAGCAATAGCCTCTCGGCGCAGGTTTTCATAGACAGCCATCTCCTCGTCAGAAAGCTGAACAGTGATGGTTATCTCGCTCTTCTCAGGCAATTCGTCGAGCACCTCGTTCTTGGTGCGACGCAGGATGAATGGAGTGACAATGCGCTTCAACTGGCGCATACGCTCCTTGTCATCAAGCTTCTCGATAGGGACGATGAACTTCTCCTGGAACTGTGCATTAGAGCCGAGCAAACCAGGGTTGCTGAACTGGAAGAGGTTCCAAAGTTCGCCAAGGTGGTTCTGCAAAGGCGTGCCAGTGAGCAGCAGGCGGAAAGAGCCTTGAAGCTGCATTGCCGACTGACTCATCTTGGTCTCCTTGTTCTTGATCGTATGAGCCTCGTCAAGCACTATCATATTCCATTCGCGCGAAGTGAGTCGTTCAGACTCAGTCACGAGCAGTCCGTAGGTTGAAATCACCACATCGCCATTGCCTGCCTCCTTGATCACCTTCTCGCGGTCAACATTAGGCACATTAAGCAAAATCACATTCAACTGAGGAGCAAAACGCTCAATCTCAGCACGCCAGTTGGTCGATACTGATGTAGGCACCACTACAAGCGATGCACCTTCATTCTTTCGTGCCAGCATGAGCGTTATGGTCTGGATAGTCTTGCCGAGACCCATATCGTCGGCAAGGCAGGCACCAGCACCCCATGCAGCCAACTGAGCCATCCAGCGCACTCCCTCGCGCTGATAGTCACGCAGTTCGGCTTGCAGTCCCTTAGGGAATATGAATTTCTTTCCTGATGCTTCCTGCAATTTATTCACAAAGCTTTTGTATGCCTTGTCAGCTTCAATGCTGATACCAGCCTTGTCGAGAGCATCGAGCGAACTGGTCGAGAACGGCGACAGTTGCACCTTCTTGCGCTGGATATTAGCCATCGACTCAAGCACGGCCAGCTGCTTGCGAAGCTGATCGGTAAGGGCTATGAATTCGTTGTCGCCAATCTTGACGTAGTGACCCTGGCTGTCTCTGAGTGCTTCGAGCAGCTCAGCCATTCGAATTATCTTATTCTCGCTCACCTTGATCTCGCCATCCACTTCAAACCACGACTTGGCACCTTTCACCGTCAGGGCAATGTCTTTAGCCTCAAGACGCTTGGCGATACGCAGTTTCTCGCCTTCAGGCCATTCGATGTTGCAATGCTCCTTAGCATCATGAAGCGATTCGAGCAGCTGCAAACCGCTGAGAGGACTGTTGCACTGGAAAGTATAGTCGTCGAGCGATTCGTCGGAATAATTGAACAGCAAAGGCTTGATGGCTTCCCAGTGCTGTTTCTCCTTGGTGCGATTGCGCTGTGTGCGCTGCGGATTGCCTTCAACTACAGCAGAAACCGTATCGCTTCCTCTTCCAGGCATGAAGCTTGGACCCTTGGGACCAAAAGGACGGGCAGAGACATCGGCAAGAAGACCATCGCCCGATGGACGCATTCTCACAGTGAGCACATCGTCGGCATCAACCTGCTTCACATCGGTCTGGTTCTGGTCGATCATGTCGCTGAGCACAGTAGTGGTGTGACTGATATTTCCCAATAGCTTGGCAATCTTGTTTTCTGCCTCCTTAGGGAACGAATTATTTACACTCAACATCTTGATAAGCTCACGCTGAGACGTGGTCAGCTTGACAATCTTGAACGTCAGCAGATTCTCCTGTGTGACGCATACCATAGGCACATCGTCGGAAATATCCACATTGGCCTTGAACACAAAACTGTCTTTCTTGCGCTCAACTGAAATCTGAAGGTCTTCTTTGACAATCTGGACAGGCTGATCAGAATAGCTACCTTCCAAATAAACATGAGGATGACCTACAAGAAGCATCAGCACTTCCTTGCCTTGCAGAGTGTAAAATGTTTCTCCATACCAGCCACTTGCTGATTTCTTAACATGGCGCGAAACCTGAATGTCCACATCGGTCATTCCATCTGTAGATGCGCCAAAATTCTTGAGAGCAATGTTGCGTCCTGATGTCCAGTTGATGCCATCCGATGATTTCTGCAGACGAGGGGTGAACGAAAAATCCTTGAGATTGGCGCTTGCCCACATATTATAAACCACACGTGCCTGCTTCACATTTGAAGCCTTGCCTTTATTCTTTGCTGATCCTGAGACATTGGTATTGGCAATCATCTCATCGAGCTGACGTTCCCATTTAGGAATAGAAATCATTCCGTTGATAAGAGGAGAGGTAAATCCAAGCTCTTTGGACAATGATTCGTATTCTTCTTTTTTGTTGGCCATCGAATGCAACAATTCAGCATAAAG
>SFEH01000169.1 GCA_004557315.1 Bacteroidales bacterium | reverse complement strand
GAAAAGGCCAACTATCTCAACACCGACTTCACAGCCGAAAAGTCGGCAACGGTCTATCTGCCAAAGGGCGCAAAGTGGTATGACTTCTGGAGCAATGAGCTGATTAATGGTGGCAAGACCATCACCATCCCTACACACCTCAACACCATCCCTCTCTATGTCAAGGCTGGCAGCATCGTGCCTATCGGTCCTGATGTACAATACACCACCGAGAAGAAGTGGGACAATCTTGAAATACGCGTCTATGCAGGTGCAGATGGCGAGTTCACGCTCTATGAAGACGAATTCGACAACTACAACTACGAGAAGGGCGCATTCACCACTATCGGATTCAAGTGGGACGACAAGGCGCAGAAGCTCACCATCGGCGAGCGCAAGGGCTCATACGACGGAATGCTCACATCGCGCAAGTTCAATGTCGTGATCATCAAGAATGGCATAGCTGCTCCAGCAAAGGAAGTGAGCTACAGCGGCAGTGCGATTGAAATATAAATTTCTATTACTCACTCTCATTACATTATTTTTAAATCTCAAAACACGATGAAATCATCGACACTCCTTACATTAGGCATCACAATATTGCCTTTTGTTACAGCAATGGGTCAGAACAAGTCGGCAGCCAAATTGAACCTGCCTATTATCCAGACCAAATATACAGCCGACCCAGCACCTTATGTGCATGGCGACACTGTCTATCTCTACACCACCCACGACGAAGACGATTCGGAAGGCTTCAAGATGAAGGACTGGCTGCTCTACACTTCGACCGATATGGTCAACTGGCAAGACCACGGTGCGGTGGCTTCGCTGAAGGACTTCAAATGGTATAAAGGTGACAACGGAGCATGGGCTGAACAGGTCATCGAACGCAACGGCAAGTGGTATATGTATTGTCCGATTCATGGTCATGGCATAGGAGTGCTGGTTGCCGATTCTCCTTATGGTCCGTTCATCGACCCACTTGGCAAGCCGCTTGTGTGGAGATCGGAGCATTGGTATGACATCGACCCTACGGTGTGGATTGACGATGATGGTCAGGCATATATGTATTGGGGCAATCCTCATACTTATTGCGTAAAACTCAATGAGGACATGATTTCGACATCTGGAGAGATCATGACCATGGACCGCATAGAAGACTATCAGGAAGGACCTTGGTTCTGGTCAAGGAGAAATGCCAAGGGCGAGAAATGGTATTATCTGGCTTTTGCCTCAACCTGCTGTCCTGAGGGCATTGGCTATGCCATGAGCAAGAGCCCGACAGGTCCATGGGAGCATAAAGGACATATCATGGATCATACGCCTCAGACCAGAGGTAACCATCCTGGTATCATCGAGTTCAAAGGCAAGTCTTACTGCTTCGGATTGAACTACGACATCTTCCGTCTGGAGTCGAGCCGACATGCTGAACGCAGAAGTGTGTCTGCTGCAGAGATGACATACAATGCCGATGGCACTATTCAGGAACTGCCATATTTCCTCGATGCCAAACTGAACCAAGTGGGCACGTTCGACCCATTCAGACGAGTCGAAGCAGAGACAATGGCTTGGGGATATGGATTGAAGACTACTCGTCAGAACCCTTCGGGTCCATGGAATCCTACGCTTTTTGTAACTGACATTGATGAGGGTGAGTATATCATGATCAAGGGCGTTGACATGGGTCAGGGTGCAAGCTTGTTTACCGCTTCTGTATCAGCAAACCTTTATGGCGGAAGCATAGAAGTGCGCTTAGACAATGTCGATGGACCTCTTGCTGGCACTATTGATGTGCCATACACCAAGTTCAAGTATGAGGAGTTCTCTACAAAGCTTGAGAATGCGCGTGGCGTGCATGACCTCTACCTTGTCTTCAAGGGAACCAAGCAGCAGAAACGCAATCTCTTCAACTTCGACTGGTGGCAGATGGAGAAGTAACAGAATTCGAATCTTCAAATATTATCCTATCAAACATCATAACAATGAAAAGACTTTTGTACACAGTTGCCTGCTCTCTCTTGGCAGGCAACATGATGGCTCAAAGCCAAGTCCCAGGGTATCCTATCACGCCTGTGCCGTTCACATCGGTCAAGGTGGGCGAAGGTTTCTGGGGCCAGCGTCTCACTGCGAGCCGTGAAGTGACCATCCCTCTTGCCTTCTCGAAATGTGAGGAGACAGGCCGTTACACCAATTTCAGCAATGCCCACAAGCATCTGATGGATCCTACTCAGGAGTTTCCTGATAAGGGTTGGACTTTCACTTTCGATGATACCGACCCATACAAGACCATCGAGGGTGCGAGCTATCTGCTCCAGACTTATCCAAAGGCAATGTACAAGGGTCGTCCGCTCACACAGTATCTCGACAGCGTAATTGCCGTCATCGGCAGTGCTCAGGAACCTGACGGATATCTCTTCACACCTCTCACCAAGGCACCAAGCAAGCCTCACTCATGGGCAGGCACCAAGCGCTGGGAGAAGGTAGAGGAATTGAGCCATGAGTTCTACAACCTCGGTCATATGCTCGAGGGTGCAGTGGCTCACTATCAGGCAACAGGCAAGCGCAACTTCCTCGACATCGCCATCCGCTATGCCGACTGCGTATGTCGCGAAGTGGGTCTTGGCGAGAATCAGGTGGATCGCGTTCCAGGTCATCAGATTGCCGAAATGGGACTCGTAAAGCTCTATCTCGCTACGGGCGACAGCAAGTATCTCGATCAGGCAAAGTACTTCCTCGACCGCCGAGGCAAGACCACTCGCAAGGATATGTACAGTCAGGCTCATATCCCAGTAGTTGATCAGGACGAGGCTGTGGGTCATGCAGTTCGTGCTGGCTATATGTATGCTGGTATGGCCGATGTGGCTGCCATCACGGGCGACAGTGCCTATCTGAAGGCTATCGACAATATTTGGGACAATATCGTCTCAAAGAAATACTACATCACCGGTGGTGTGGGCGCACGTCACAATGGCGAGGCTTTCGGCGACAACTATGAGTTGCCAAATGCTGAAGCTTATTGCGAGACATGTGCTGCCATTGCCAATGTCTATGTCAACCATCGTCTCTTCCTCCTCCACGGAGAATCGAAGTATTACGATGTGGTGGAGCGCACTCTCTACAATGCCCTCATAGCGGGCGTTTCACTCGAAGGTGATGCGTTCTTCTACCCTAACCCATTGGCTTGTGCGAGCGATATGGACTATGCACGCAAGGCATGGTTTGGCTGTGCCTGCTGTCCGTCCAACATCTCGCGCTTCATTCCTTCACTCCCTGGCTATGTCTATGCCGTCAAGGACCAGTCGCTCTATGTCAACCTCTTCCTGCCTAATACTGCCAATCTCTTGGTAGGTGGCAAGAAAGTGCAGATAGAGCAGCAGACAGGCTATCCATACGACGGAACAGTGAATATCAGCAT
>SFEH01000168.1 GCA_004557315.1 Bacteroidales bacterium | reverse complement strand
GCAATATCCGCTCTGGGCAAACCTATTACCTGAACCTTGAATTAGGCAAACCCACGCAAGCGGTCCTCATACCTAAGGGCACCTTCTTCCAAACCACAGGTGGTAATTGGATATTCGTGCTTGATAAGACTGGTACCACAGCCTACCGTCGGAATATCCGCATCGGTCGTCAAAATCCTCAGTATTATGAGGTGGAGGAAGGACTGGAACCTGGCGAACGAGTCATTACAAGTGGATATGAAGTATTTAAGGATAATGAAGTATTGAAACTGAGATAAAAAAGACAAAATGAAAAGTTATTTTACATTCTTATCAAGAAACAAAGTCTATGCTGCCATTGAGATGTTGGGATTGGCTCTTGCATTCGGATTCATCATCATTCTTGCAGCTTACGCAAGAACAGAATTCGGCGTAGGTACTAAGCAACCACTTTCCAAGCAACTCTATGCTATCGGTCAGGAAAACAGTTTTGGCATGACGCTCGGCACGGCAGAGGAGTTCTTCCCCTCGATTCCGGAAATCAAGTCATGGACAAGAATTGCTTATCTGGAAGACAAAGACATTACGATTGGTGACAATTACTATTCGGTGAAGGCTGTGGCTGTGGACAGCAACTTCTTACAGCTGTTTGACTATCGCTTGACGGGGTGCAACAAGAATAGAATTCTAACATCTGCTGATGAAATCCTTATCTCGGAGAACTTTGCCAAGAAGGCTTTTGCTGGCGAGGATCCTATTGGACGTACCATCACCCAAAAGGACAAAAACTATACTATCGCAGGAATCATAGAGGACTTCGGACCGTGTGACGTGTTCAATTACTGTGATGTCTTTATGTGCATGAGTGTCATGGAAGGCATTGTGTCAAAGATGGATCAGTTTGGCTCGACTCAAACTTTTGTCACCTTAGCTGATGGTGCAACCCCTGACAGCATCGCCCTAAAGCTCCTTGACAAGTATTGTGGCTATTGGGACTTCTACAAGCGTGATGCATCACAGGGTGACTTATTCTATGGTTCTTCTCTTACCCGTCTGGATAACATCTATTTCAGCGGATTTGAGTCGTGGGGCGACATCAGGGTTGGAAAGAAGAAGACTGTGGAAATACTGCTCGTCGTTGCATTAGTGCTGCTCGTCTCCGCTATCTTCAATTACATCAACCTCACGGTTGCGCAAGCAGGAAAAAGGGCGAAAGAGATGGCAACACGAAGGCTTATGGGAGAATCACAGATGGGCATTATGCATCGCTATATCCGCGAGTCCTTTGTATTCACATTTGGATGTTTTGCTCTTGGTTGTGTTCTCGCATACTGCCTAAAACCATTAATGAATGAGCTGCTCACTACTGACATACAACTTCAAGTTGACTGTACTTCAGCCATTCTTGCCTTAATGCTCATCTGTATTATTTCGTTGATTTCAGGAACTCTTCCTGCATTGATTTCCTCACGATTCAAACCAATCGATGTAGTTAAGGGCAGTTTCCGCTTCCGTAACAAGATGGTGTTTAGTAGAGTATTCATCGTGTGTCAGAACGTTATAAGCACAGTGCTGATAGCGGTCGCCTTGACCATGGCCATCCAGATGCGGCATCTTGTCAATCTTCCTTGCGGATACAACAACGAAAACCTGATTGAATTGTATACGTACACTTTAGGATTCCCAGATATGGATGCACCAAACGAACTCGCCAAACGTCTGAGAAGTCTTCCCTGTGTTGAAGAAGTCGGCAGGTATATACACAATCCTTTTAATTGTTCCCATAACGGCCTCGAAGAAAATGAAAAGACGTCATGGATATCCTTGTCCTCTCTTGATTCAACAAGTTTCAAGTTATTAGGATTCAAAGTCGTTGAACAATATTCTGCTCCGCTTAATGGAACTTGTTGGTTCACAGAAGATGCAAAAAAGCGTTATGGCATTACTGAACAGAATAGGGATTTAGGATGCATGAGTGAAGGTGTACCAGAATACCAATGTTGCGGTATCATCGCTGATTACCGATCAAGAGATGCGCTAACCACACCGGTGGATGATTCTCATAATGTGGTGATGATCAAAAATGATCTATGTGCAGGATTGCTAATCAAGGTAACGGGCTCACAGGAGAACGCAACACGATGACACTTGTCTGCATCTTTACGGGATTGTCTGTCCTTATCTCCGCTCTTGGGCTCTTCGCCATGTCCATCTATTACGCCGAGCAACAAAAGAAGTCAATTGCCTTGCACAAGATAGCTGGAGCAGAGACACATCAAGCTGTACTCAAACTGTCTCGCCCATTCGTGGTTGCCTCGCTCATAGCCATAGTGATTGCAACTCCAATAAGCATAAAGTTGATGCAGCACTATCTTGAAGGTTTTTATAACAGAATACCGTTCCCATGGTGGGTGCTGATTGCCGCCGCGATGATTTCTCTTGCGATAAGCGTATTCAGCATTCTGAGTCAAACTCTCAAAACAGCTTGTGCAAATCCTATAGAGAGCATCAAGACGGAATAATAAGTAGAAGTGTAAACAGAAAAAATACAAATCATGGACTTTATAAATTATGTTTTAGCTGCCATCAGGGCGTTGCCTGCCAAGGGACGCAGGAATGGCATCAAGATTCTCTCGTTGGGATTAGGACTTTCCGTGAGCTTGGTCCTTCTGACAAAGGTGTGCTTCGAGCAGACATACGACAGTTGTTTTGAAGGGGCGGATAGGATATGCTATGTGACTGAGAGCGCGACAATCAATGGATCGGAACAAAGTCACGAGAAGACTCCGGGCGGTATTGCCCTACGAATGAAAGAGTATTTCCCTTGTATTGAGGAGGCTTCAAGATGGACTCCCCTCACAAGCGACACGAAAGTGATACTTCAGAATAGCAAGCGCAAAGCAAATGTGGAGCGTGTGATACTTGCTGATTCTTGTTTCTTCAAAATCCTTGATCGTAAGTGTCTGGCAGGAAGTCTTGTCGAATCTCTCGGCATGAAGGCGAATGCAGTAATATCATCTTCCATGGCAATGAAACTGTCTGGCAACGATACCCCTGCAAGTGCTGCGGAAAGTGTGTTGGGCAAAGTGTTCACCCTTGAAGATGATGTGAACAATGTTGCCGTCACTATATCTGGTGTCTTTGAGGACTATCCTGCCAATACCAGCTATCGTCCAGACGTAGTGGTGTCTCTGTCAAGCATCAGCCTGTACGGAATGTTGGATAAGTCGGATGGTGTCGCTGGCAATGACCGCTATATGTCGATGATAAAGCTAACTGACAAATCGGCTATTGAGCAGGTCAACAAGGGTATGGGTGGCTTCATCAAGCATTTTTTGCCAACAGAGGAAATGCTTGAGGCTGGATTCAAGATACGTTTTACTGTGCATTCTTACGAAGACTATCATAACGAGAGTGGCGATTCAAGAAACATGATGCTGGTTCTTACCTTTGTGGCGTTGGCACTTCTGCTTACCGCAGTTCTGAACTATCTGCTCATCGTCATCTCCAACTCTGTGAGCAGGAGCCGAGAGATGGCCCTGCGCAAATGTATGGGTAGCGACACGTGGGATATGTATAGCATGATGACGGCGGAATCTCTCGTGCATACTGTTGCTGCTTGTATCATTGCCATACTCTTGGTGTACGCATCAAGGGGCACTGTAGAGACTCTCGCAGGTACATCAGTTGCTGATCTGTTTGCAGGAAAGCCTTTGTTGGTTGCAACCACTGTAGTTATTCTTGTCTTCCTGCTCAATGCCATTATCCCTGCGGCTATGTATAACCGCATCCCTGTGGCAACGGTATTCCGGAACTATGTGGCTGGAAAGAGAATGTGGAAGCGCGCATTGCTTGCTATAGAATTTTCGGCAGTAGCATTCCTTGGCGTGTTGCTTAGTATTGTCACTATGCAGTACAATCAACTTGTGACCACCGATCTTGGATTCGACTGTGAGCATACCGCGATTGTGAATCTCAGCGGATTGGAGAGTTCACAGAAGAAGAGTCTCATGGAAGAAATCCGCACCGTGCCGGATGTTGCAGATGCCACATTCTGCAATCAGAATCCATTCGGCAGGTATTCCGGCAACAATGTGCAACTACCTGGTAGCACGCAAGCACTGTTCAATATCTCCGATGCCTATTGGAACGATTCTCATTGGCTTGATGTCATGGGCATAAAGATTGTCAAGGGCAAGCCTTTCACTGAGGATAAATTCTATGACGATGAGGTGCTCATTGATACCAAGTTTGAGGAGATGCTCAAGGCAAACACTGGATGGGACGATGTTATCGGCAAGGAAATCATGGTGACAGAACATACCGATGGCAAAGCCACATCGGTTATCACGGGTGTCTTTGAACCAATAACACAAGGACTATATGCCGGCGAAGAAGAATTTTTTGAGACAATGCCTATGGCAGCGTTTTACATTAATCCCGACTTGACATGCCAGGCATTCAACCACATCATCATCAAGTATCACAACCTCACCTCTGAAGCTGTAGCAAAGACGAAGAAGGTTATAGAAAAGGCTGTGCCAAACAGAGATATGGAGATTCGTCCATTCCGGTATCTGCGTTTGGATGACTTCAAGGAAACGCTCAATACCCGCAATACTATTCTCATTGGTGGCATAGTGACGTTGCTCATAGCCATCATCGGACTTATCGGCTATACCATTGATGAGGTAAAGCGTCGCAGTAAGGAAATAGCCATACGAAGAATAAGCGGTGCTCTTTTCTCAGAGATTCAAGGCTTGTTCGTCAAGGACATTATGCTGATTGCCGTTCCTTCGGTCATCGTAGGTTGCGTGTTGGCAGCAATAGTGGCAGAGCGTTGGCAGCAGCAGTTCATGGTGCATGTGGGTTTTCCGTGGTGGGTATTTATCCTAACAGCAGTTTTGACACTGTCGCTTGTGGTTGTAATCTCAGTGACATACGTACGAATAGTTGCCGCAAGTAATCCCGTAGAAAGTATCAAAACAGAATAAACAAAATTAAAACAATATACAATTATGATTAAGATTGAAAATCTCTCGAAAGTATTCCGCACTGAGAATGTGGAGACAACAGCATTGAATGGCGTAAGCCTGGAAGTGAAGGAAGGCGAGTTCGTGACCATCATGGGACCTTCGGGTTGTGGCAAGTCAACGCTCCTGAATATTCTTGGATTGTTGGACAATCCCGATAGTGGCAACTACTACCTTGGAGGCGAAGAGGTGGGACACCTCAAAGAGAAGGATCGCACCAAGTATCGCAAAGGGCGTATCGGCTTCGTGTTCCAGAGCTTCAACCTCATCGACGAACTGACCGTGGAGGAGAACATCGAACTGCAGCTCAAGTACCTCAAGGTGCAAAAGGCAGAGCGCAAGCAGCGAGTGTTGGAAATCCTTCGTAAGGTCAACCTCTCTCAGCGTGCTACCCACTATCCTCAGCAACTCTCTGGTGGTCAGCAGCAGCGTGTAGCCATTGCCCGTGCCGTGGTGGGCAAACCAAAACTGATTCTTGCCGATGAGCCAACAGGT
>SFEH01000167.1 GCA_004557315.1 Bacteroidales bacterium | reverse complement strand
GCATACAATCAGGATGAGGAGTTGCAGAATTTGATGGAGGTCGAAGAATGAAGGAAATAGATAATATCTATATCGTCTATTTGGATGATAAATCCATAGCTGGTGTCGATTACATCAAAAAGAAAGATGAGCTTGACAATTTAAATCAGGTCGTAAGGGTCCTGTTAGGTGTATATGAATACACCACGCACGATAATGAGCTAGCCAAGATCCTCGGTGATGAACATGCGGATGATTGACAGATTCCGTACACCATCGCAGCAGAAGATCATCCGGTGGTTGGAAACCAATCACATGGGTACAAGATTTGATATCATTAAAGCTATAGGAATGGACACCAGGAGTTACCGCCATTTCCACGCCCTCATCGACGATGGTGTGATCCATATCTGCGGATATATTGGGTGTAAGAACATACCGGTGTATGCTCTGTGTTATAAATCATAAACTCATTCTATCAATCCCAAGGCGTAAGCCTTGGGTCAAATCATTTGATGGAGGTTATTAATTTGTCAAATCGTTTTAGTTTTACCAACAAAGGCCGTCTCAAATCGGCCACGCGTATAGGCGTCGAAGGCCGCAGATCCCAATTAGCTTATGTCGATCTGGCCAAGTCGACGGCCAAGCGTCAGGTGACGATGGCCATCGACAATAAGAGACGCCAAGCCGGCTACGGACGCGTGGATGGGAATCATCTGAAGGAGACGATGATAGCCATGATCGATAGGATAGGCGCGCCCGAGGCCTACCGCAACGAGATAATGGCGATGGATCCAGACACTCTCGCAAAGATGTACACAGCATCATCATTGGCCTTCGATGTTTTCTACAACTACGAGGGCATCAATCTACAGGACGGTTATTATTCGGTCGATGACTCCAAGATCTCTGATCTAGATTGGTTCGTCGGAGAATATAAGAGATTTGCAGCCGGACAGTGAGATCGTGTTTTCGCAAATCGAGGATTTGCTCACATGCTCAAGGAGGTATCCTTGAGCATGAGCAGAAAAGCGAAGCCCATAATCTACGGGTTCGACACCGAGACCGATAATAACGGTGCTGATGAGGCTTGGATAGTCCAATGGGCCCTGGTCCGTGCTAAGGATAGGCAAGTGTGGACGGGTAGGGATATAGAATCCGTATGCGTCAAAATGAATGAATTATTGCAGACGAATAAGCCTCATATTTGGTACATTCACAATGCAACCTATGACTGCGAATTCCTACGCCGTGCGTTCCACGATGCCAACGATGCAGGCTATGACCTCACGATCATCCGTCGCATGGGTTCGGTCGTCATAATCAGGATCACCAATCCCGACACTAAAGGTTACATCGAGATCAGGGACTCTGCGAAGAAGATCCCGGGGAATCTGAAGAGTCTCGGTAAGTCGATAGATCTTCCTAAACTCATCCCTCCGGGAGGTGAGGACTTCATACAGGGTTGGAGTAAGCATATAGACTATGACGATCCGGAGACTTGGAAATATGTCATCAGGGACGCGGAGATCGTCGCCGTCGCTATGCAGCGTCTCCATGACACCGGATCGACGAGAGCGACAGCCTCCGGAGATTCATTCCATGCGCTCAAGATGTGGATAGTCGGTGAGGGCAACGATCCTAAGGACAGCTGGAATTGGCAGCGTTATTTTCCACACATTCCCTATGAATTGGACGGGAGACTGCGCAAATCGTACATGGGCGGACTTAATATCAGCCCTTACGAGAATCGCGGGCATCATGTGACGAACGAGGCGCTAAAGTCAATGAGTGATGAGGAACGCGCACAAGTGTGTGCGCGCATTGCTCGCAATGATGGATCATTGCTCGCATGCACATTGCCATGCATAACGCATGGCGATGTGCACAATATGTATGGAGCCGTAATGTCTGATGATCCACTGCCATATGGACTCCCAACATTGACTTATGAAAAACCGTCGGATCAGGCGCTATACATCGCCGAGGTAAGAATCAAATTCGTACTAAAAGAAGGAAAATTACCTTATTTTGCGTTCAAGAACGCCAACGACTATATGGCCGAGGGATTGAGTGCGGGTGAACCGGTCGAAGAATGTAAGGAATTTCACGAAATGAGTCTGACCAACATAGATTTACAATTGCTGCAAAGATTCTATAATGTGGAATTCGACCCTGATTATCCGACATGCTATTGGGTTTTCAAACAAAAAGCAGGAGTGTTCAAGGATTACATCGATCATTGGACCAAGATAAAGGAGAGCTCCCCTAAAGGGAGCGTCGAATATCTCAATGCGAAGAATCACATCAACATGGTCTATGGTCGCTTCGCGTTGGCCTTCACCGATGAGGTGACGACGATAGAATGGGATGATGATCTAGGAGATTATGTGTTCAGGACCTCGCAGGAGGTCAACGAGGACGTGGAGAACTATCTACCGCTGGCGGTGTTCGTGACAGCTCATGCGCGCAGGCGTCTGTTGGAGCATGTGGACGCTGTTGGATGGGATGTCATCCACTGCGACACGGATAGCGTCATCCATAAGGGACCGCAATCCGATAAGGTCGTCTATGGGGATCATCGCGGAACGTGGGGTCATGAGACCTACCCCATCGAGATCTACGAGGGAGGATTCAAGCGTTACATCGAGATCCTCCGCCAACCTGTACAATCCCTCGACGATATAGCAGTCACATGCGCAGGCGTGCCGCAAAGGAAGCACATCGAACATCCGGATGTCCCTATCGGAATGTGGGTCGAACTGTTGGATGACCCTAGCAAGATCCTGCAAAGGATAGAACTTGGAGAGTCTGATTATCGGATCAGGAGCGATTGGCTGCGGAAGCTCTACATCGACAATGGCATGGATCCGGATCATGTCAATACACTAAAACTAATGCCTCGGAAGGTCTCTGGAGGCGTCATCCTTGAAGGTAGAACGCATACATTGAGCGATAATCTATCATTTAGAATAAGAAAGTTAAAATAACAATAGAGGCGTTATTATGATGGTCATAGCTCGGAGGAGTAACAGAAAACCTCTGTCTCCGCGTAGGAATACTCCCTAATAGACCATTAGCCCGATAGCCTCGTCTGTCGGGCTACCCTACAATAACGAGGTATTGATATGGAATCTAACAAAGAAGCACAAAAGGTAATAGAATCATCACAAAGCGGGCAGGTCATCAAGAGCTTATCTGACTTGAGGATAGATAAGCTCGAGACCAAACTCTCGCAGATCGAGAAACTGAACAACGACCTGATAGCCGCTAATAAAGAACTTTACGCTTTTGTCGCGAATAATTACTCTCAAGAGAAACCGGCAGAACAGAAAGCCTCGGCGGATATGTATTCCAGAAAGCCTCGGCGGATATGTATTCACATCAACAAAACCCATTAGCCGGTCAAGTCCAGCAACCGTCTATCGGCGTTGTCACACCTCCGACAGCGCCGGTAGACGAACCATCAGTTGATAACGTTATGAAAATGATGGGTTATAATTCTCCTGACGGTCAATAAGATGACATTCATTCCTCCTGAAGGAGTGAACCCGATAAAGGCACTCCTTCAGTTCTACGGATCCAACGACGGATGGTTCAACGGGCAACGTTCGATCATCCCTAATTTTGACGATTATTATGTTTTCTGGTTGACAGGTGAACGCAGGATCGGCAAGACCGACCTCATGCTGCGCTTGGCATGCGACCTTTTCATCCATTATAACCTACAGACTATGTGGGTTAGGAATAAGCAAGTCGAATTGAAGGATCCCTCGTTCCATGCCGATTTTTTGAACGATGCAAAAAAGCATGGATGGGCTCCTGAGGAATGGATATGCAGTGAGCAAGGTGTTTTCGAGTCGAAGGACAAAGAGGCCGAGCAGATCATAAAATTCCAATCCATCAGCACGTTCTCCAATAGACGCGGCGGAGCCCATCCGCGTGTGATCATGATCGTGTTCGACGAATTCACCGCCGATGGCAGCGCAGGGAATAATGAGTCTGACCAAAACGGTGTTCAGCGGTAGAACGGATGCTAGGTTATTCTGCCTATCAAACTTCACAAGTGCCGCGAATCCTTATTTCGTCAAGTTCAGGATATATCCATCAAAGGAATTGGTCACGCTCTATCCGGAAAAGCGCATGTTGATAGAGCGCTGCGATGGCTATAGGAAGGCTATCGACAAAGGGAACCCATGGAATGATGTCTATGAGGCTGGAGGGATGGGGAACTATGCGTCTGAGAAAGAGGACGACCTCATCGGACTGATCGTTCCGAAGGTGCCAAAGGGAGCTAAACCATACTCGCACATCTATTACATCGAAGGCCAATACTACAGAGCGTATTACAACAATCAGATGACGATCTATACAGAGTATAAAGGCTCTCGGAAAGGATTGATGGCTTTTACGCCGAACACTCGGGAATGTTCGGATAACTGCATGCTGATCATGCAATGGATGATAAAGCGCATCGTCGAGGACCTGCAAACAGGTGTCATAAGATTCACGAACCCGAACGTCATGTTCGCGATCCTGAACATGGCGTTTGACAAGGTGTGAGCCAACTATATAGGACTATA
>SFEH01000166.1 GCA_004557315.1 Bacteroidales bacterium | reverse complement strand
CCAAACAAACTATTAAATACCAATGATTTCAAAGATCTCTTATATTATGGTGTCGCTAATGCGGCATAGTACTTAATTTTTTAACGAACTATTGATAATTTTAAGATTTGGAATAATTTTGGCACAAAGATAATTCTTTTTTTGCATATTTATGTCAAAAGCCTGAATTTTTTACTAACTTTGCACCCCAATAATGTGTTTGGTTATGATTATTTGCAAAAATTATGTACAAAGGTGAAATAATTTCTCTGATTGTCGCCCTCAGTTGGACGACTACAGCCATGTTTGCCGAGGTGGCGAGCAAGCGTATGGGCAGCATCGTGATGAATGTTGTGAGGATGAGTCTCTCATTGCTGTTCCTTGGTTTGACCTTATGGCTGATGCTTGGTGCTCCTTATCCTCGCTATGCCAATGCCGATGCCTGGCTCTGGCTCTCGCTGTCGGGATTTGTGGGTTATGTGCTTGGCGACTATTGTCTTTTCAACTCCTATATCGTCATCGGTTCTCGCTTCGGACAGCTGTTCATGACTCTAGCGCCTCCTGCAGCTGCAATATTTGGTTGGATATTGCTTGGCGAGCAGATGACTTGGCTTGCCATCCTTGGCATGGCAATAGTCATGGCTGGTATCGGCATGTCGGTATTGAGCAAGAGTGACAAGGACGGAAACAAGAGCCGTAAGCTGCATTTCAAGTTGCCGTTGCGAGGTGTGCTCTTCGGTATTGGCGCTGGCATGGGGCAGGGCATAGGCCTCGTCCTCAGCAAGGTAGGTCTGCTGCACTATGAAGAGTCGATGATAGCGGCTGGCATTACAGATACCGATATTGCCATGCCGTTTGCAGCCACATTCATCCGTGCCGTCACAGGTCTTGCAGGCTTCATCATAGCTTTGCTGTTCACCCGTAGGCAGAAGCAGCTTGTCAATTCGTTGCACGATGGCAAGGCCATGCTCTTCACCTCGCTTGCCACCCTCACAGGACCGTTCATTGGCGTGAGCCTGTCGCTCATGGCTACGCTCTATACCAGCACGGGCGTTGCCCAGACCCTGATGTCCATCACCCCTGTGCTCATCCTCTGGCCATCTGTGATTTTCTTCAAGCAAAAAATAACAGCACTCGAGATTGTCGGTGCTGTCATTTCGGTGGTCGGAGTGACCATGTTCTTTATCTGATGCCAATAGGCCAAGACCCACAAGCTTCAGCTCTTGCTTATCTCCAGTCCCTTGTGACTGAGCGTCATATCGACAAATCTTGCCTTATCGTTGGCAGGGTTTGTCGATAATATTTTCTTGATGCGGGCAGCTGCCTCTTCATCTTTTGCCACCATATACAGATAGCCTCCACCGCCAGCTCCAGGCAGTTTGTATCCGAGACACAGGTCATCAATCTTGTCGGTGATAGCCTTGACCGATTCTGGGTTGGTGCCAGAGTCGAGACGCTGGTTCTGCACCCATGTCTTTCTTATCAGTCGTCCCATAGCCTCGAAGTCGTTGCGCTGGATAGCATCGTGCAGGTCGAGCGCATGCCACTTCATCTGTTCAAGCAGTTCGAGGTGTTCGGTTGAGTTGAGGAACATTCCGCGCACTATTTCAGCCAATATGCCCTTGGCTGTGCGAGTGATGCCTGTGTAATAGAGCAGGTGAAGCTTTGAGTATTCAGGTGCTGTGAAGAGGTTGTTAGGGAGCCAGCGCACCAATGGCTGCTGCTGCCATCCCGATTGGGTCTGAAGGAGCTTAACTCCATGCAGCACGCCTCCATACTGGTCTTGCCAGCCGCCACCTGTAGTGAGGAGCTGTTCGAGCACGAGCGTGCGGTTGCTGATGTCGTAGCGATCCCATCCTAATCCACAGAAATCATTGATTGCACCGAGCACGGTCGATGCGAGTATTGAGCTTGTGCCGAGTCCCGACCCAGCAGGAATGGCACTGAGCAGAGTGATCTCTATGCCCGAGCCGAAGTCCTTCAGCTGTTCTTCGAGCGTAAGGTATTTAGTGGCGCAGAATTCAGGCTGGAAGCCAGCAAGGGCAAGAGCTGCCTTAGGAATAGAGAAAGGCGAGCCCACTTTGTTGAACTGTCTCAGCTCCTCGTAAGTGTCGAGTTTTTCGGCTGCACCAAGATCGATGCTTCTCAACGTTATTCTGTATTCTTTCGATGGCTTGATATAGACCTGAAGCGGAGGCTGTCCGTTGAGCTCAATGGCGATGTTCACCACATTGCCGCCCTCCATCAGGCTGAAAGGAGGAGTGTCGGTCCAGCCGCCTGCGAGGTCTATGCGCACAGGACTGCGACTCCATACTATCTGGTCGGCAAACACGGCAAGTCGAGGCTGTTGTAGCGTGCGTGCGGTCGCAGTCAGTCCTTCGCGCATCAGTGCAAAGGACTCGTCCTCGTATTTCTGCTCGCCAGTCAGTCGGTTGCGGAACATTGCATCGCTGATGCGAGTCAGGCGGTCGGTCATTTCATCGAGTGGTTCAGGCGCAGGAAGGCCAAAGGTCCTGAACTCCTCGGCAGCATCGTTGAGATTCACCTGATAGAACACGCTCTTGTCGTGGTTCTTTGCAATCATTGGCCAGTTCATTGAGCGATACGCCTTTCGTTGAGCTTCCAGACGTCGCAGGTTGGCGAAAGTCGAGAGGTCTTCGGCACTAACTTTCTGTGCAGCCTCGAAAACCGCCTTTCCACCGAGATTGTCTTTGTTGCCCATCATCCAGTCGAGCACATTGCCAAGGTCGTCGGTATTATCGACGATAGGGAAGAGGGGCGATGACTGCAGTTCGCCTTTGAACGTGTCGTTGATCATGTATGGACGGGCTGCAAACTTTGTTTCGCCAATAGGCACCACATCGACACATTGCTCTGGAGCGAGATGCAGCTCCCAGTCGTTGGCTGGCACTCCAGTCACGATATTCTGTCGGCTGAGCGTCCATCTGCTGCCCACCGTACTGTTCTCGATCCATATTTCCGAATTGTCGGCAGTGAGCTTGATCCTCACATCGGCATTCTGGACGAAGAGCGCAGGATGAGGCTTGATGCCCTTGTGCATGATAACGCGCTGGTCGATGACGCTGTTCTGCACGGCAAGAGTCGAACTGATCATCTCGCGGCTTGTGCCATAGTGGTGGAATTCGCCATCAGGCAGAGGCAGGATAGCCACTTTCAGCGCATTGAGTTCACTGTCAGCAATCTTCGGATTGTTGCCCAAAGCAAGACCAAAGTCTGAATAAAGGTCATAGAAGTTGATGTCAGTTGCCTCTACACCGTTCATCACGTCCTGTTTCTCCTGACAGAGGCTGCGGTTCATAAGCAGGCGCAGAGCCTTGTCCGACAGGATCCAGATACCAATGTCCATCAGGAAGAGATGCTTCTGCATCAGTTGTCCGAGAGCCTCGACCGAAGGTTTTTGCAGCATGTGGTCGAGCTGGTCGGGGTTGTCGCGACG
>SFEH01000165.1 GCA_004557315.1 Bacteroidales bacterium | reverse complement strand
CGTTGGTCAGATAGACGGTGTCGCTGTGTGTCTCTCCGACAGTCTGGATGGCATGTTGCTGTCCGGAGCATGAAAGGCAGAGCAGCGGGATGAGAAGAGCCAATAATGCCGGCATCAATGTTGTACGTTTCATAAACCTCAGATGTTCTTGTATTCCTGATACGCGTCGAAGCACGGACAGGCCTTGTTCTTGTTGAGCGTGTTGTGACCCACGATGATGGCATTGGGGAAGCGACGTTTCAGATCCTTGAGCAAGGCAAGCATTGCCTGTTTCTGTGCCTCGGTGCGGGTGTCGGTATAGACTCCATCGCGCTTGCCGCCAATGTAGCACACCCCGATGCTGGTGCACGATGCCAGCGGTCGATGTCTTTCTCTGTATAGTTCTTGCCATCCTCTGTATCTGAGCAATGAACGACGATCATAGAAATTGTTCTCATATATTTCAGCTAAATAAAAGTGTTAATTGATTTGATACTAATTGTATGTGATCTGACCTTATGTTATCGTTTGTAACGATAGTCGATCCCAATTATTGCACCTGCGAAGGTGAGAATCTCGCCGAAGGCAGTCAGTACCGTTGGGTCGATGATTCCTGTTGGCGGAACGATGAACGAACACACGATGAGCACGACTCCGAAGAGGACGAGCGAGGTAGAGAGGTAGAGCTGATGTTTCATAATTCTGCAAGTTGTTTTGAGGTTGATATTCTTGTTTTTGTCAAACTCGCTTGTTGTTGTTTGACGTTGCAAAGATACGACATCCGACACCCCTCAGTGTCCACCTATGTCCATCTATGTCCACCTATGGGGACATGTTGCATGTTTTTTTGTCTATCGGACTTATGGATCGCCCAAGAACTCAACAATCAGCTTCACTTGACGTGGGCTGAACGAACGGAAATTTCCGCTATAGCCTGTCTTCTTCAGTTCTCCGATCAGTTCGTTGTTTCTGGTAATCCATCTCATCAGCCGTTTCCCAGCCGATTTAGCGTCTAAATCAGGGAAATAGCATAGTGCCAACTCTTTCTTTGAATAAGCTCTGATCTCAAAATCAGTCGATTTGTTCTTGTCCATAAGTATGATGTTTTTGATGAATAAACATAGTGATTACGGTTGCTAAGTACGGTGTTTTTTGCCGCTAACCTTGATGGTTTTCTTCGCCTTTCAACCTTGCTTCGCCAAGCACGATATCGGCAATGTCGGTGTTTGCCTCGTATTGTTCCATCATGTTGCTGACATGATAGAAGCGCAGTCGGCTCAGTCTAACAGCTTCGCTCCATTTGCCATACATCCCGCTGTCGGGAATCAGCATCACTCGGCGGTCATGTAATGGGCTGAGGGTCTGGTGGTTGAGCATCGAGCATCCACCTGCTGCCAGCCATATATGTTCGGGATGCAGCATCGTCATGATGATGGCGGTCTTTTCCGATTCCACCACATACACGGTGTCGATGGGTCGGTCGGCAATCTGCTGCACACCAAAGAGGCACTGCTTCATGCTGACATTCTCCTTCATCAGTCCATGCTTTGCCATTTCGCTGCTTACGGTGCTTGCACCTCCTCGCCTGTGTCCGTCGGTTCCATACCACATCATCTTGCCCTGACACTTGCGCTTGTTCTCGTCGATATACCAGAAGACAATCGCTCCAGTGACCGATGCCGTGAGCTGGAAGGTCTTTACTGCTCGCTCCAGCGCTTCTGCCGAAGGTGCAATCTGGCTGAGCCATAGGCCGAAATTGCTTCGCCAGAAGGTGACCATGTAAGGCGCCAGGTTTATGTCGGGCAGATACTCTCGCTGAGGCTCGGTTACGGGCTCGCACTTAATGGTCGATGTCTCTGCGAAATAGTTGTCGCGTTGCTCTGGATTGGCTGCGAAATACTCGTGTGGTGTCAGCCAGTAGCAGCAGTGGTTGATGCGGTCGCATTTGCCGATGCCTGGTCCGACCGGAAGCCCTGTCAGCACGTCGATGTATTCCGAGAAACGGTGACTCATGCCACAAGCCGGGCAGTCGGGCTTGTCAGTTCGGCGTCGATATGTCTTCAGTTCGAATCGACGTTTAGTGTTGTTGTTAGTCAGTTCCATAGTGCCATGTTTTTTTGTGTTCATAGACCCCCTCCTATGTCCATCCATACGCGCCCCCTTTAAAGGGGGGCGTGGATGTATGGACTTGAGGAGGGGCATGCAGATGTGAATATGTATCAGTGTTCAGAAGAGATTGAGTTCATTCTGGACAAAGTGTTCTGCCATCACCATCTTTCCGTCAATCTCGTGGAAAGGGGCACCAGGCAATGTCAGCTGAGTCTTTATCAGCTCATAGATCTTCTGGCGTCCGAAACCTTCGATCTTCATGTCGGCAATCTGCTTCACAAGTTCACTGCGCGTTAGCATATTGTTCTGTTCTTTAAGAACATCTATCACCGTTGCCAGATGTTCTTTCTCCTTTATCTCCTGAGCGACTTCAGCCTCGCGCGCTTTCCGCTCTTCGTTTTTCTGATCTATGAAGTCGAGGAAGTATTCGTCGATGATTGGCGACCCCTCGCTGTCGAAGGTGAAGCGCCATTCGGGTATGGGTGCGCCACGATACACGACATTCTTCACTGTCACGATATTGTCTTTCTTCTGTGGTTCAAAAGAATATCCGCATTTATTGATGTATTCAGTGCCCAGCCAGCCACGTGCCTTGCCTTCGCCCGGATTGTTGTGCAGCACGCCGAGTATAGCACACTTGCAATCGGTGGCAAGGTTCATCAGATCCTGAACTAACGACGGACATTTCACGGGGTCGTTGATGTCGGAAATCAAGTCGCGTATTCCGTCGATTACCACCATCAGCGGCTTCTCCCTGAGGATGCTCGCATGGATGAAGGCATTTCGTTCTTCGTAGGTCAACGCACGGAGATTATACATAGAGAAACGTTCGAGATCTTCTTCTTCCATTCCACCCAGTCGCATCATGTTGCGATACTGTCGGAAAGTGTCGCACTCAAACTGCTCGGTATCGAAGATGATGACTTT
The DNA here is from genome assembly GCA_004557315.1 of Bacteroidales bacterium. GTDB lineage: Bacteria > Bacteroidota > Bacteroidia > Bacteroidales > UBA3663 > Liminaster. Next base: position 766 of record SFEH01000165.1, on the reverse strand, counting down.
CGCCTTCCTCGTCAATGCGTATTCCAGTGCAGCCCAACGGCCAGCAAGAATGGCAGCCACGAAGATCGAGACAAGGGTTGTCTTGCCTTGCTTCGCCTGTGACTGTATCAGATGAATGTCGCCGACGGTCAGAGTAGGGATGCCTTTCACCTTCAGGAGATATTCCTTCTGGTGGTAGGTCTTCTTGGTAGTAATGAGGCAGCTTGTTCTCTTTTCAAGAAAGTTGACTTCTTCGGCCGAGAGAGTATGTGTGTCAGAGTTTTCAGGAGCCTTGGTGAGTCCGATGCCCTTGCCGTACTGTACTTCAGGCATAGGCTGTTGCTGATGGTTATTGCACGAAAACATAATGCCGTGGCTGCTCCATTTGAGGAACAACCACGGCACAAAGATGAAATATAGATACCTGGTACGCAGTTGGTACGTACCCAGTAGTATGTCGTGAATTTAATAATTTTTAACTAAAACCTACCCATATTCAGCCCTATCTCTAATTTCTTTGCTCAAGTTTGGCAAAAATGATTCGAGTTCGTTGGCAATATTGTGCAACACTTTTGTTGTGGATTGGTTGTTGAAGTCGGGAATAAGTTTTTGGTTGAAGGATTCGAATTTATAACCTGTCAATTTTGACAGGAACTCCTTGATTTTGTTCTGATTGCAATTCTTGGTTGAGTCGTTGCTGATGAACAGTCCCAGTTTTTCCAAGATGAAAAAGAAGATGTAGCCGATCATTCTTACCGAATATCTTGAGCCATTTCCAGTATCTGAT
>SFEH01000034.1 GCA_004557315.1 Bacteroidales bacterium | reverse complement strand
AGAACCTTGTAACCTGCCTTCTGCAGTTCAGCCACTGCCTCGTGAGTATCTTCGAAGTATCGCCAATCCACGCTGTCCTCTGCACCAAGAGCCGTCTTGTGTATTTCGGGCGAAGGCGGAGGTGACGATATGCCACAGAGATAGATGCTCTCTACACGGAAAGCATCGGAGGTGCGGAACACAGAACCAATATTGTTCAGACTTCTCACGTTGTCAAGTATAATAATGAGTGGCATCTTCTTGGCAGCCTTGAATTCCTCGGCATTGATGCGACCCATTTCGAGCATTGTAAGTTTTTTCATATGCGCAAATTTACTACAACTTTATCTATTATCCAAATGAAAATTGAGTTTTCTACATCACTTGTTAATAAACTATTGATAAAGTTGAAAAATCAAGTGGAAAACAAATGAAAAAATAATGAGTAGAAAATTTGGAAATCTCAAATATTGTTGGCTTAATTAGTTTTTCGAAATGACAAAATATTTTACTAATTATTTATAAAAAACTTATTATTGCAAAAAAAGGACTTATCTACATCCATAATTCGAATAAAATAATTAACTTTGTCCAAAATTATCGAATTGTTGAAAAGTTGATAACACATCTTGCAACTATTCTAATCTCTTCGAAACTAATAGTTTTTTAATTGATGTAGAAGTTGATAAGTCCTTAATAAGTTATGTTCCCGTTTTGATAAAAAAAAGAGGTAAAAGTTATTAACATTATCAACAGTATATTATCATAAGTATATAGGTTTTGATTAAAAAATTTTTTTTTCGAAAACAATAAATATAATATTAATAAGTATTGTTGAAAACAGGTATGATTGAAATAATGGCTCCAGTGGGATGTTACGAGTCGCTTGCCGCTGCCATTCAGGCTGGCGCTGGTTCGGTGTACTTCGGCATCCAGGGACTGAACATGCGATCGGCTTCGGCCAATAACTTTACGATCGAAGACTTAAAGAACATTGCCGACATCTGTCATGAGAACAATCTCAACAGTTATCTCACCGTCAACACCGTCATCTATGGCGAGGATCTTGAGAAGATGCGCAATATCATCGATGCTGCTTCCGAGGCTGGCATCACTGCCATCATTGCAAGCGACGTTGCTGCCCTGATGTATGCCCGTGGCTGGGATCGTGCCGACCGCAAGCCTCGCATTGAGGTTCATCTTTCCACACAGCTCAACATCTCAAACATCGAGGCATTGAGGTTCTATGCCCAGTTTGCCGATGTTGTGGTGCTGGCACGCGAGCTGAACATGGATCAGGTGAAGCAGATACACGAGCAGATCATTGCCGAGAACATTTGTGGTCCGAAGGGTGAGCTCATCCGCATTGAGATGTTTGCCCATGGAGCACTGTGTATGGCAGTATCAGGCAAGTGCTATCTCAGCCTGCACGAATACAACCGTTCGGCCAACCGAGGTGGTTGCGCACAGGTGTGCCGTCATGCCTACGATGCTTATCTGCTCGACGATCAGGATCACGACATACAGATTGAAGTGGATAACAAATACCTCATGTCGCCAAAAGACCTGAAGACAATCCACTTTATGAACAAACTTATCGACGCAGGTGTTGAAGTTTTCAAGATCGAAGGCCGAGCACGCGGACCAGAATATGTCAAGACAGTGGTGGAGTGCTATCGCGAGGCATACGAAGCTATTCAGGATGGCACATACGGCGATGAGAAGATTGCCGAATGGGACAGCCGACTGAGCAAGGTGTTCAACCGTGGCTTCTGGAATGGCTATTACCTTGGTCAGCGACTTGGCGAGTGGAGCCATCACTATGGTTCTGTTGCATCAGAGCATAAGGAATATGTAGCCAAGACCATGGGCTACTTCTCGCGCATAGGCATTGGCGACTTCCTGTGCGAGGCAAAGGAGCTGCACAAGGGAGACAAGATAATGATCATTGGTCCTACTACTGGTGTCATCGAGCAGGTGCTCGACGAGATTCAGGTCGATTACCAGGTGGTTGAGACTGTTCATAAGGGCGAGCGCTTCTCTATTCCTGTGGCACAGAAGATCCGACCTTCTGACAAGGTGTTCTTGGTGGTTCGCAACTGATTCGTTTCTTATTTTTAACGGAATTAAAAATAATTGTTTTTTTTCGAGCAATGAAGGTGGGATTGAGACTTGTCTTTTTGGTTTTTGCGCTGGTGGTTTCGGCTATCAGTGCGGATGCTCAAACCCGCTATAAGGCTATATCTTTGGAGAAAGACACACTTGGGTCGGTGTCAAGCCGCCTGTCTTTTTCTACCAACTTCATCGACTGGGCATTGTTTGCGCCTAATATTGGCGTGGATATTGACCTTGGCAATCAGAAACTCATTGGCGGACAGTCGCTCTTCCTCAACTTCAAATACATTGCCAAAGACAATTATGCCTGGATCAGGAATAACAACTGGGCAGGAAGAGTGGAATACCGCTGGCATTATCGCTGGAACGAACATCCGAGTCAGCGACGAGGACTGACTCGCCCTGCACTCTGGCTTGAGAATGTGGTGATGGGACAGCAGCGTTCGCTCGAGGCTACTGCTCGTGCCATGGAGTCGTCGGCTTTGCAGCGACCTGAAATGATCAAGGGACGAAGTTATGTGGGTCTGTTTGGCGAATACTGGGATTTCGATGGCTGGTCGGGAGGTTTGACAGCAGGATATGAGTTCCCTGCTTTCTATCACAACCACCATTTCTGGCAATTCCACGTGGGCGGAAATGTGGGTGTCAAGACTAAAATAAATAATGTGTATGATGCCAATGCTGCCACACCTGTAGTAATAGCGAAGAACAAAGGCATTGAGCCTGTAGCCGAACTGCGTTTTGGACTCACGTTCAGAAAGGTGAGCATCAGCCGCAAGTACTGGCAGCCAAGGTCAAAGAAGAGCCGTAAGGCAGATATTGCCGACAACCGCGAGATGCTGGCACTCATCGACAGCATCACCGAGAACTATTCGACCGACACAAAGCTGTTCCTTACCGTGCCAAAGATCAATGACGACATGACGCTGAAATCGACCATCGGCAAGAAAGAAGTCATCAAGGCCATCAGGAAGCAGACGGGCATGCCGCTTGCTACAGCCAACTTTGTCAACGACACCATCTTCCCTATCAAGCGCCTCGACGATTATCGAATCACCTATCGTTTCAAGACAGCGTTGAGCCAATATGACGAGAATGAAGTGGAGACAACCGACGTGACATTCCGCTTCAGAGTCGATCTTGAAGGCCGTCAGGAAGCAGAAGCCACCAAGCAGTCGTTTGTCGATGCTGTTCAGAAATACAGAAAAGAAAAGGGTATTCCTGTGCTTTATGCAAAGGCAAAAGCCAAGTCGCAGGATCGTAACGAGATTGATGGCTACATACCAACGAGCGAAGTCATGACTCTGTTCTCGCGCATCTGGGGCAAGACCATCAGCCTGCAGCAGTTCAAGGGAGTTTCACAGCGCGTAGGCGTAGGTGTGATTCGTCCGATCGACGAAAAGGGCATCAACCGTCGTTCGCGTTATGTGATCAGCATGGCTTTCCATCCACAGGTTATGCTCAACTACGATACCGACCCTGTCGTTTCGCAGTTTGAGGTTCAGTTCCGTGGCGAGGCAATGGGTCTGTCGATGTATAACCGCATCAACGGACATCGTCTGACCTTCCAGAGAGACTGGGCAGGCAGCGACACTTTCAGTCCGGAAATCACGCCAAAGGAGATTGCCGACGCATTGAAGAAAGACGGTATCAACGTCAGTCCTGACATGATTGAGATAGGTACAGGACAGAATCAGTTCCGTCAGAGATATTCAGCATCTGTCTATCTTCAGGCAGCCTATATTGCCAATATCACCTATGTGGTCAACGACCGAGGAGGACTTGAAAAGGCAACCAAGGACATGAAGTTCAAGATCAATCCATGGGTGAAGTTGAAGAAGTGGCCAGAGGTAATAATACGTGGTGAGGCACAGGATCCGAGCGGTCTGGATATCACTCATGAAAAGATCATCGAAGCATTCCGCAAGGCTTCGGGCTATACATTCAAGGAGTTCCAGTTCCTCGATTTCTGCATGGACGACGACTATCAGCTGATGGAAGACGGACGATACAGAGCTTATGCCCGCATACAGCTGCATCCTGAAATCAACTCGATATTGAAGATACCTTATTATATAAGGTTCGCAAGATAAGAAAAATTGAAGCAATGAAACAGAAACTGACTGTCATCGTCATAGTTCTTTTATCTGTATTTGGGGTGAAAGAAGCAAAAGCACAAGGCATAGCCGTGAAGACTAACCTTGCGGGCTGGGCTATGCTTGCTCCTAATATTGGTGTTGACCTGTGTGTCAGTGAATGTAGTTCGATTGAAGCAATCTTCTACAAGAGTGCTGCCGACAGTTGGTTGAAGAATGCCAATTTCACAGCACTTCAGCTTGGCTATCGCTATTGGTTTGGACGAGAGCCGCTCAACAGCCTGTTCTGTGGAGTGACAGCCACACCGGCAAGGTATGAGATGAAGATCAAGGACAGCAAGCGCAAAGGCGACTGTCTGCCCTTAGGTGTTAATATTGGCTATTGCTATCCATTAAGTGATAAGCTTAACATCGAAGTCAGTTACGGCATTGGTATGCTCTACCTGTATGAAGACATTGTTTCAGTCAGTGACCAGAGAGAAGAGGTGAAAGCTTCGCGCCACAAAACGAGCTTCTCTCCTACCAACATAGAGATTGGCATATCATACATTATTAAATAATGAGAAAAACAATGAGAGACAATGAAGAATAAGATTCTTGTCATATTATTCTTTTTGATCATGGCTTCTGTGTCAGTCTTGGCACAGGAGAATCGCTCATTTAAAATATATGATGCCACCAGTATGGTTGACAAAAACGGCAGGTTCCTGCAGATTGTTGATTCGGACAATGGTCGTCCGATGAATGAAATGGGAATCAGTCTTGACCAGCTGACTGGCGATGTGGTGGTTTATGTCACTTTCCTGCGATGGGGCGAACTGCTCATGAACGATATCACCAACAACCAGAATCAGGATGAAGTGCAGTCGTTCTTCAATTTCTATGACCATACCGATGGTTACTGTCTGTTGCCTAACGTCACCAATACATATAACTCGCAGGCAGCAAGAGCCATTGGCGAACGACTGAAGGCACGTTTTGACACAGAAATTGCCGAATGGGAAAAGAAAGACGATATGTTCACGACCGAAGAATTGGCAATCATCATCGTCAAGAGCCCAAGCTTTCAGGAACTGTTCCCTCTGGAATGGATTGAGAATTTCGAACCAACCAACGATGTTGGTGACTGTCCTATCTACTATACCGGTAAACTGAAGATTGCCGAATCTGTGAAACGCTTTGAGCGTAAGGTAGATTTCGAACAATCGGCTATTCAGGTGGGCAATGAATTGAGATTCAACGAGACATTCAATATCAGTGGTCCTTCGACCAAGCGCATGGTGGTTGACCGATATGTCGAGGTTTGTACGTTCGATGAGGATTACAACAAGCTTGCCGACCGCATTGCCGCCGACTCTGTTTCATCATCACAACGCGCTCTGAACAGTGTGCGTTCTAAGAAACTCATTGACGTAATAGGACATCTTGACGTGAATTTCAAGAAGAAATATCGCGAGAATCCATACGTCTTCCCAGGAAAGAAGTTCCAGATGCTGCTGAAACGCCGAATGGGAGGTGATGTGCGTCGTGACACACTTGAGACATTCAGACACCTCACACAGCAGGCATTTTCGATCAAGAATATTGAGAAAGACTTCTATGAAGTGCGTGTCGATACTGTTAATTTCCGTCTCGACTATAACCTTTTCAACCGTTATCTCTCCAAGTACAAGACTTTCTGGGCTATCAGTCCGTTGTTCGAGAAATACCTGCCTGCCGATGGAGGAGAAACCTACGACGACACTGCTTCAGTCAAGAAATACTATAATTTGCGCACCGACGTAGTGACCTTCGAGCGACTGCGCGAATACATGGAGAATGGCCGACGACTGAAAGGCAGTTCACAGAACGTGGTCGAAGGCTTCGTTCCTCCTATCTATGCCATCCGCGCACAGTATTCGCCTTATTCTGAATATTGGATTTCCGATGCTTTCTATAGCCAGCTCAAGTTGCACGAGGATTATCAGCAGCTCACAGGCAGTGGAAACCTGACATATATCCGCAGGGAGAATGGCGGAAACCGATTGCGACTGAAAGATGAGAAACGACAGAAGTTCCGCAACATTTTCCAGCAGATGTCATTAGGTCGCGACTCTCTCTTCTTGAGCGAGAAACCTATCATCGACACAACGGTACTGTATTGGAAGATGCCTGATACCGACTTGTATTACCGCCTGCGTCATGTCAACTATCTGCATGATTTCATGAATGCCGATACGACCATGACCGAGTGTACATGTTCGCGCACCAGTCCTCTGCGTTTCCTTGTCATGGGTGCAGAGCCTGCCTATCCCGACTGTCCGCCTGTGATCAATGGCAAGTATCGCGAGAACTACAAGCCAAGGTCGAAAGCCGATGAACCACAGACCGTCGATCGTGAGGCACATCTTGCCTTTGCCCAGGGCGGATGGAACATCGACATGTCGCTCGGTACGAACAAGCAGCAGCTCGACAGCCTTCGTGACTTTGCCAATGAGATATTGGGACGGACTTACGGCACTTCTACAGCTCACCGCATTGACACTATCACCATACTTGGTATATCTTCGCCTGAAGGACAGTATTCAAGCAATATTGAACTTGCACACCGCCGTTCGGTGAGCCTTGTCAACTGGGTGAAGAGCAACTGCGGAATCAACAGAGTAGAGACTGTATATATCGACTCCGTGGCTTCGTGGGACGATGTGGGCAATATCGTAGGCATGAATGGCGATAATGCCCAGCTTGCTTATACTGAAGGCAATAAGGATGTGGCAGCAGCACTCGAAAGCTTGCGAAAGGTGAACCTTAAGTTTGTCTATACTGCTCTTCTTGAACCAAACGAAGAGACCATCCTGAATATCTATCGTTCGGGAGGCAATGGCGACATCTATGGCGCATACTATTATTATACATTGCTCAATTCCGATAATGTTACGCACGAAGAGAAGCTCAAGCTTGCCAACGACGTCATCAACCATAATCCTAACCGCCGGTTCAAGGTGACAAGAGACGTGAACCGTGCCAACAGCGAACATTGGTACGACCTGATACGCCCTATAGCTGCCAATTATATTGCTGTCGATAACATCAATAACAAGCAGTGGGACAAGAGCATCCTTGAGCCATATATCGACATTAAGCAGCAGGGTAACAGTGCTTCTTATAGCCACGGACATCTTGTTAATCAGGAAGTTCCAAAGGCATATAAGTATGTCAATGCCGACTTTGTGTTGTTCAATCAGATACAGATGCTCATCGGTGAAGGCACAACATCTTCGCTTCAGACAGCCGATTCGCTGATTCAGATTCTTGCAGTCACCAATTATTCGCCAGAGTTTGAACAGAAGTATCATTCGTCACGTCTTGCCGACCTGCTTGAGTGCTATAACAAGCAAGCCTATCTCACCGACCGTGCGCTTGCCGACCGAATCAGAAGCACCAACATCGTCAATTTCTATGTCATCAACATGGCATTGGCTCATGATGCTTATTTCAATACAGGCAAATACAGCGACCCTAACGTCATTCAGTATTTCACCGAGTGCAACGACAGTCTTTCAGTGCTTGAGACCCTGCCTGATGACCGTCCGGAGAAATACTATTTCAAGGCAATCACCAAGGCTCGCTTTGCCGAAATGTCGTTGAGCGAAGACAAGCCTGAAAAGATCAAGGAAGCACGCGAAGCACTTGTCGATCTGTTCATCAACAATGAGTCGATGATTGGCATCTGCCAGGGTGACAGATACATACGCGACATATATCGTACACCTGACCTCCAACAGAAAGGTATAGATATCTATCTTGAGGCTGTCGAGGAGTATGTGAGACGATGGTCGGAAAACAACAGATAATATTAGAAGTCTGCAACAATAGATAATATTAGAAGTCTGCAACAATAGACAATGTTTAGAAGTCTGCAACAATATAATATGATTTTGACCAGATGCATGGTCATTGCTGTACTGCTGATGCTATCAGTAGCCGCTCTTCGTGCATCACATATATCATATAAAGACAGTGTCATCGATGTGCCACGCTTCATGATAGCGTCATGGTATCGTGGAATTGACCGCGACACTTTCGATAATCCAAGCTGGTACAGCAACACGAGTTTCACCTTCACTGTCAATCCAGAGCTGATGTGGGACAAAGCAAGCTATGACCACAACCTCTTCAATTTCGGAATGTCGTTCAACAAGGATCTCAACACCTACAGCACATTGAGTGCGGGATTCTCGTTTGCCAACAGCGACAATAGCGATTACCGCTTCCGCCGTTTTGGTGCAGATTTTGGCTATATCTGGAATCTCACCAATTTCTACTATGGTCTGGATCTCCGCCGCCGATATTATGTTTCTGCCACTACAGGATTGGAGATGGGAGCAATAAGCGATGCGGCCGACAAGAAGCAGTTCTACTATGGCGGTTATCTCGGCTTGCGACTGGCTCGTGTCTTTTCTCCTCACACCAGTTTCTTCATCGAGCCTCGTCTTGGCTTGTATTCCGATGCCTATGATGCAGCCGACAATACCGACGGCTTTGACGCTATGGCGACAGCACATCTCGGACTTAACTACAAGCTCTCAGAGATGCTGGCAAATGTGCCTCCAAGGAAGGCAATAGAGCCTTTGCACCAGAAGAACTGGTATTTCGAGATAGGAGCAGATGCTTTGCTGCCTATACCAAAATCAGAATATGAGGGAGAAGGACTCAAATATTCCGACAATATCAACTATGGCACAAGCATTGGCGTGGGCTATAGAGCCAATCCGCTGACTTCAGCACGTGCCCGTTTCACATACGCCAAGAATCATAAGCAGGACGTCCGTCAGTACATGGCTGCTTTGGATATTCTGCTTTCAGGCACCAATATTTTCCTTGGCGAAAATAGCCGTCGATATGTAGATATGTCGCTCGTGCTCGGTCCTCTTTTCCAGTTGGACAAGATCAAGAGTGACGACAAGCTGCATTTCAGCTGGGGTGCCGAGGCTGGCCTGCAGTTCACACGACGCATCACTCCTACCTGGGAGCTGTTCATGGAACCTCGTCTGCAGATCATTCAGGACTATACAAAGACAGAAAAGGTTGATTCAGACTTGAAGAAACGCTGGGATCTCAATCTTGGCATGGTGTATCTGTATCAGAAACGCACACGTCAGCCTCACAACAGCTGGATACCTCTCCGGAACTGGTATGTCCAGTCGCTGCTTGGCGCACAGGTGGCAAGCCTGTCATCAGGTCATCAGCTTGGCTCGTTTGACTTGTCGGTCGGACGCAATTTCGGACCTTTGTGGAGTGTGCGAGCTTCAATCTTCTCGGGCGAATTGCAGAGCGAAGAAGCCGACTATGACGAGATCAGCAATCCAATGTACGTTACATATTTCGGTGGACGAGCAGAGATTGTGCTCAACTTCCTTCGCATGTGGTCGCCAACGCTCGAAGACAGTCGCTGGAACTGGAATCTCAGTGGTGGAGCAGAGATCGGACATCTCTCCAATCATCATCATAAGGATATAGCCATTGTGGCAGGTTCACAGGTACAGTATCGCTTTGCACAGCGTACTTGGCTTACGGCAGGAGCAAGAGTGCAGCAGCCTTTGGAGTTTGAGGCGAAACTGCCTTTGTCGGCTCATCTTGGTTTGCAGTATGACATCAATAATGAGAAGCGAACCGACTTGCTCTATAACTATTGGCGATGGTATGTTCAGGGAGGATTGGGCTTCCATAATGCCTTCTTCAACATGGATGAGCTGTCGTATGGAGCAGCTGTCGGACTGAATGTCACACCAGTGCATGGTGGACGCATAGAGTTCATTGGCACAAAGATTCAGAAGGCTGATGATGGCTCGCTCACCAACTGGATGAGCCTCTCGCCTGAATATGTCTTCAACTTCACCAACCGACTGCTTGGTGAGGACGACCGCCGTAAGCTCGACATTGAGTTCTTCTCCGGTCTCGACATCATGATGCACAAGAAGCCAAAGTTAGGATTCAATCTTGGTGCACAGCTCAATGCCTATGTCACCGACAACTTTGCTTTCTATGTCGAGCCTCGTTTCAGCATCCAGCCATTCGACGAGGTCATTGCTCCTACCAGCCACGACAAGGTGCAGTATGCCACTATGCTCGGTGTCAGATACGTTCATGATCGCTTCTATACTAAGAATAATGATGCCGCATACGTTGATTTGTGGCATGGCAAGGAATTCCGCCGTCTCAATGATTTCTTCTACAGGGTCAAGCAATGGCGTCCGTTTGAGAACTGGCATCCTGGACGTGACCTCAAGGAGAAAGTCAGCAACTGGCATCCTATGCAGAATATCAGGCAGATCAACAGAATCGAGCGCAACAACCAGTGGCATCCCATGCAGAAGTGGTACATCCAGACCAACTGGAGTGCACAGCTGTCGAGCCTGACATCAGGTCACCAGATAGGTTCATTCGACTTTGCCATAGGCCGCAAGTTGGGCAATCTGTTCAGCGTTCAGGCTTCGGTCTTCTCTGGCGAATTGTTGAGCGAAGAGCAGAATATCAACGACACCGACAATCCTATGTTCGTGTCCTACTATGGCGGACGAGCCGAAATGGTGTTCAATTTCCTGCGTCTCTTCTCTCCTGCCATTGTCGAAAGCCGCTGGAACTGGAACGTGAGCGGAGGAGTCGAGATGGGTCATCTCACCAACCATCACAACAACGACTTTGCCATTGTAGCCACTTCACAGCTTCAGTATCGCATAGGCAAGCGTGCGTGGATCTCTGCGGGCGGACGTGTCGAGAAACTCAACAAGTTCGATGCCAAGCTCCCATTGTCGGGTCTCCTCGGCATACAGTATGACTTCAGCAACGACCGTCGCATCGACATCCTTGCCAACCGCTTCCGCTGGTATGTCCAGGCAAATTCGGGCTTCCGCCGTTCGTTCTTCAATATGGACAATCTCGTCTATGGTGGAGCTTTTGGTATGAATGTGACACCACGTCACGGATTCAGAATCGGATATCTCGGCACAGAGAAGAATCAGGGTGCCGACGGAACATATTACAACTGGATGAGCCTCTCGCCTGAATACGTGTTCAATCTGACCAACCATATTCTTGGCGAAGACGACAAGCGACGTGTGGACATGGAGCTGTTTGCAGGTCTCGACCTTGTGATACATAATAGTTCAATTCTCAACTCGCAGACACGTGTAGGCTATAACTTCGGAACACAGATCAATGCCAACATCACCAAGAGCATCTCGCTGTTCATTCAGCCACGATTCTCTTATCTGCCAAACGACAAGATACATGCGCCTACGAGCCACGACAAGCTTCAGTATTTCACATTGTTTGGTATAAGATATTCGCATAACCGATTCAAGTCAATGAAGCAATGAACAACAGGCTGAAACGCATATTGACATGGGCTTTCCTCTTGGCATCTGTGGTGCTGATAGGTGCGTTTCTATATCTTTCCAATAGGTTGGCGCGTCAGCTTGAAGCCGAGGAAAAGGCAAAGATTGAGACATGGGCAGAAGCCTATCGCAATCTCATCATTGCTGATGCCGATGCCGATATGAGTCTTGAGCTCAAGGTCATCGAGGGCAATACCACCATACCAGTGTTTCTCACCTCGTCCGACGGCACGCTCATCGACAGCAACAATCTCTCTATCCCAGCCGACACTGCACGTTTCATAGCTTCAAAAATCAAGAGACTCACAGCTACTGACAATTACTTCGAGATCAACATATCAGATCAATACAAGCAGTATCTCTATTACGATGAGTCGGTCTTGCTTCGGGAGCTTCACTACTACCCTTACATCCAGCTACTGGTCATTCTTGTATTTGCATTCCTGTTCTACTACATGATAGTGAACCGCAAGCAGTATGAGCAGAACCGTGTGTGGGTAGGATTGTCGAAAGAGACAGCTCATCAGCTTGGCACTCCTATCCAGTCGCTTATGGGATGGACCGAGTATCTGAAGAGCATGGAGAGTGAGGTACCTGTAGAACAGTTGGCAGAGATTGTATCCGAGATTGACAAGGACGTGAGCCGACTGCACATCGTGGCTGACCGTTTCTCGAAGATAGGTTCAGATCCAAAGCTCTTGCCTGAAGACGTTGGCGAGGTCATAGACAGTGTGGTCGAGTATATGCAGAAGCGCGTCTCGCAGCGCATCGACATCTCGACATGCTTGCCAGCCGAGCCAGTCATCCATCCGTTGAGCCGTCCGCTGTTCGCCTGGGTTATCGAGAACCTCTGCAAGAATGCAGTCGATGCAATGACCGAAGGAAAAGGCGCGATAACCATCACCCTTATCCCGCCAGCCGACAATGATCGGCGACTGGCAGTTGAGGTGGCCGACAATGGCAAGGGGATACCTAAAACCATGTTCAAGACCATCTTCGAACCAGGCTACACCACCAAGACAAGAGGCTGGGGATTGGGATTGACCTTGGTCAGGAGAATTGTCGAGCAATACCATCACGGAAAGATAGCCGTGAAGAGCTCTACGATGGGAAAAGGCACTGTTTTCAGAATAGAATTGTAGGAGTTATCAACAATCTTTTCTGCGTTTTTGCCCCTGTTTATATCGAATAAACATATCTTTAGAAGACAAAATAGACTTTTTTTACTGATTTTTTAAATTATTATGGCTAAAATAGGTACAACATTAGAAAATAATGACTACCTTTGCAGCCGATTAACGCATTCTTTACGGTGAGTAAGTTCGATTCATATAATATTCAGCTCAAATCGATGGCGATTGGAAAGAGCGAATTTGAATATCACCTCGACAATGAATTCTTCGGAATGATTGGAGAGGAGGAGATTCAAAAGGGGGATATTAAGTGTAAAGTGACAGTCGATAAGACACAGAAACAATCGGAACTTAACTTTGAGCTTGAAGGAAAGGTTGTTGTCGAGTGTGACCGTTGCTTGGAGGAAATGGATCAGCCAGTCAAAACAACAGGACACTTGATAGTGCGTTTTGGCAAGGAATTCATGGACGATGGCGATGACATCGTGATTGTTCCTGAAGAACAAGGCTGCATCAACATTTCCTGGTTCCTGTATGAATTCGTTACATTGGCAATACCGATCAAGCATGTCCATCCTTACGGCCTTTGCAACAAGGGCATGTCGAAGAAGTTGAGCGAGCATCTTGCAGTCGATGCAGATGACGAGGACTTCATTGGCAATGAGGATGACTTTGAGGACACCAGTGACCAAGGACCGACAGATCCTCGTTGGGATACCCTCAAGAATCTTATTCAGAAGGATTAATTATTAATATATTCTAAAATGGCACATCCTAAAAGAAGACAATCAAACACGCGTACCGCAAAGCGTCGTACGCATGACAAGGCAGTAGTTCCTGCAGTAGTTGTATGCCCTAACTGTGGTGGCTGGCATCTCTCACACACAGTTTGCCCTGAGTGTGGTTACTATCGTGGCAAATTGGCTATCGAGAAAGAGGCTGCAGTCTAACTACAAGAATCAATCTATTGCCCATCGACAAGTCATCTTGGCCTTGGGCAATTTTTATTTTTGACTCATTAATACATAAAATATATGAACGCTGCTATTACAGGTATTTCGCATTATCTTCCAGAATATGTTCTCACCAACGATGAGATCGCAACAATGGTCGATACCAACGATGAGTGGATTACTACACGTACAGGCATCAAGTCTCGTCATGTACTGAGAAACGAGCCTACAGGCTCAAGCCGTCTTGCCATCCCTGCTGTCAAGGATCTGCTTGAGAAGACAGGCACAAAGCCAGAAGAGGTAGAGTGTCTCATCTGTGCTACTTCAATGCCAGATTACATCTTCCCTTCTACAGCTTGTGTCATTGCCGATGCTCTCGATATCCGTAATGCAATGTGCTATGACATTCTCTCGGCTTGCACAGGCTTCCTTTACTGTCTCCAGCAGGCACAGGCCTACATCAAGGCAGGAATGTACAAGAAGATCGTGATCTGCTCGGCAGAGAACCTCACATCGTTTGTCAACTACAAGGATCGCACCACTTGCGCTCTCTTTGGCGATGGTGGTGCAGCAGCTCTCGTAGAGCCAAGCGAGGAATATGGCGTCCAGATTGCCAAGATACATGCCGATGGCTATGGTCATGAGCATCTTATCCGCCGAGGAGGTTGTTCAGCCAATGTCCCTACCCACGAGATGGTTGACGAAGGACTGCACTACATCCTCCAGGATGGCAAGTTCGTGTTCAAGCAGGCTGTCACTTTCATGACATCAGCAGTCAGCGAGGTTATGGAGGAAGGCAATCTCACACTTGACGACATCGACTGGATCTGCACTCATCAGGCCAACAAGCGCATCATCGATGCTGTGCGCGACCACTGTCATGCTCCAGAAGAGAAGATTATCTGCAATATCGACCACGTAGGCAACACTTCTTCTGCTTCTATCCCTATCGCATTGCACGAGGCATGTCAGGAAGGCAAGCTCAAGAAGGGCGATCGCCTCATGCTCGCTGCCTTCGGTTCAGGCTTCACTTGGGGTGCTATGTACCTCACTTGGGGTGACTGCAAGTTCTGATCCTGATTCCTGTTATTCACTATAATACTTGCCCTGAAGATTGTTG
Source organism: Bacteroidales bacterium (assembly GCA_004557315.1). GTDB lineage: Bacteria > Bacteroidota > Bacteroidia > Bacteroidales > UBA3663 > Liminaster. Next base: position 2,102 of record SFEH01000034.1, on the reverse strand, counting down.
ATTTGCATTCAATAGTCTTCAGGGCAAGTTAGTTTTTGCAAATTGCTGAAAATCATTAAAATGGATATTGCCAAAGACGCCATTTTGCTAAACACTAAAAGCAAAAGAATAGTAAATAGTTAATTATTGTTAATAAAGTGTAATAAATTTAAGAGTTGGGACTATAATTTAATATAAAAAAGTATATTTGCACCAAAATGATTCACTCTTATTAAGAGTGAGGCATTTTTGATAACAAGACAGATACCAAAAATGGCATAAATTGGCACTGAGAAATACATCTGTCACAATCATTGGTATCGACAAGTTCACCAAACTTGCCGATGCCGTAGGCGTTGAATAAACCCAACCCCAACAGACGCAACATGGCCAACGAGAGAGAGAATTACTGGTTCATAGCCGTAGTGACCCCCAATACAGAAAAAGCCAGCCGAGAGAAGCTGGAAAAGCTCATTGCAGACCTTAACAAGGAGAAGAAATACAATGAGAGCGTAGATGAGAAGAAGAGAGTAATCTCTTACGTTCCCATCCAGCGCGAGATGCATGAGTGGCCGAGCACAGGCAAGCGAGTCTGGGTTGACAGGGTAATATGTCCATGCTACGTCTTCATCCGCTGTTCCGATGCCGATCGCTACTACATAGCCTGCCGAGCCAAGTTCATCCACCACTTCCTGATGGATCGGGCAAGGATTAACAAGGACGGCAGGAACGACTTTGCCCGCATCCCATCCGACCAGATGGAAGCCTTCCAGCGCATGGTAGGCGATGGCGAGACCCCCGTGACCATCGACCCCACCAAGCTCCACTTAGGCACCAAAGTCCGAGTAAAATCCGGCCGCCTAGCCGGCATGGAAGGCCACCTGCACCGCGAACCCAACGGCTCCTCAATGATAGCCATCACCATCAACTTCCTCGGCAGTGCCCGAATCGACTACCCCATCGAGCTCCTCGAACTGGCAGAACAGTAATAAGCAATCAATAATCAATAATCAGCAATCAGTAATCAGTAATCAGTAATCAGTCATCAGTAATCAGCAATCAGTAATCAGTAATCAGTAATCAATAATCAGTAATCAGCAATCAGCAATCAGTAATCAATCATCAGTAATCAGTAATCAATCATCAGTAATCAAAATAGCATATAATCCATGATTATTTTCAGAAAACCAATAGAAAATTTGGAAGATTGGTTTTATCTTGCTATTTTTGCAGAGAAAAAACATAAGTATTGACGGTTATGGCAATGGCAATAAGTAATGTCCCTGTACTCACAGGTGAAGCAGCAGAGGCGTTCGTCAGAAAAGCTGACGACGCAATGAAGCGTAGAGGTTCCATCGATTTTACCGAACAGCGTGCTGAAATGAAATTGATATTGGCAAACGCAAAGTTTGAGTAGTGTATGGGATATTTGGCAGAGGAAGCGGTTTTTATGCCGCTATCAAAGAAAGTTTTGGAAGAATCGGACAAGTTCACATGCGGGAATGATGATTTGGACGACTTCTTTCAAAATGATTCTATTGCATACGCCGAAGATCTTTTTGGAAAGACATATTGCTTTCAAATGAAAGGAAATGTGAAAGAGCTATTGTGCGCTTTTACTGTTTCAAATGCGAGCATATTCACAATGCTTCTGCCCAATGCTCGTAAGAAAAAAGTAGCCAAAAATGTTACATACATTAAGAAGGATCTTATTTATCCTGCTGTTTTGATTGGAAGGTTGGGCATTTCCACCAAGTTTCAACAACACCATATAGGAACAGAACTTATGAATTTCATAAAGTCATGGTTTGTTGATTCCACTAACAAGACAGGTTGCCGCTATCTTATTGTTGACGCTTATAATTCTGATATACCTTTGGCATTCTACAAGAAAAACGGATTTGATTTCATTTTCAGTACAGAAGACCAGGAAAAGGATTATCGCAAAATTGAATCCGACGAACCTCTTCGGACACGTCTTATGTTCTTCGATTTGATTCTTATTAAATAGTTTTTATATTGATAATTGAGGTTCATAGGGGGTCATAGGGCAGGTACGTTGATTCATCGCCCATTTATCAATAATCAGCAATCAGTAATCAGTAATCAATAATCAATAATCA
>SFEH01000164.1 GCA_004557315.1 Bacteroidales bacterium | reverse complement strand
GACCTTTGCCACGGACTGGCTGACAGCCGAACGGCTGTTGCTGACACTCGAAGGTCAGACGATGGATGCCCTCTATGAGGCAATGGCCGGTCAGGTGTCCGGATTCGGCACAACGAAGGCTGAAGATACCAAACGTATAGTGGAGCTGGAAGGACTGATAGACAAAGCAAAGCGAGAGGTGGAAAGCCTCCAGAAACGCATACGTAACGAACGCCAGCTGAACCGTCAGATGGAGCTGAACGGAGCGGCACGAGGCATAAAGAAAAAGATTGCCCAATGGCAAAGTGAATTACAGGAAACGAAGTTCGTGAACTCCGATAAAAAATACACAATACAGTGAACAATTGAAGCAATAAAAAGATATATAACTATGGAAAGTCCTGAAAGATTAAGCTTACAGTCAGCCGATGTAGCGCAGCTCAACCTTGATGCGCTCTATCAGATTGCTCCTTCGTGCTTCACGGAGGCAGCTGACCCCAAGACGGGTAAAATCAAGCGTATGGTGAATTTCGACACCTTGCGCCAGCTGCTGGGCGATGATGCTGTAGAAGATGCTCCGGAAGCCTACGAGTTCAACTGGGTGGGCAAGCAGGCGGCTCGTGCCGAAGTGTTGCGCCCTATCAGCAAGACGCTCCGTCCTGTCAAGGAGGATAGCGTGGATTGGGACACTACACAAAACCTCTATATCGAGGGTGACAACCTCGAAGTGCTGAAACTGCTGCAAAAATCTTATCTCGGTAAGGTGAAGATGATTTATATTGATCCGCCGTATAATACGGGGAATGACTTTGTGTATCACGATGACTTTGCTCGTTCGCAGGCTGAGGAAAATTTGGCAGCAGGAAATGTGGATGAACTGGGTAATCGCTTTATTAAGAATACGGACTCCAATGGTCGTTACCATTCGGATTGGTGTTCGATGATTTATTTGAGGTTGATGATAGCTCGTTCTTTGTTGTCGGAGGATGGGGTGATTTTTATAAGTATTGGCGATGAGGAAATTGCAAACCTAAAAAAAATTGGTGAGGAGGTTTTCGGTGTAAATAATTTTGTCGCTAATCTAATTTGGCAATCAACTCCCGGTTCAAATACAGGAGATGATGTAAAAACTGTCACAGAAAACATACTTCTCTTTTGTAAGGATCGTACTTCCTGCTCATTCTTAAATAAATCTATTACCGATAATGAAAAGTACTCAAACAAGGATGAGTATTATGAGCGACGTGGAGGATATGTATTGAATAAATTGGACAGAAGAATGACAGGGAGTCATTATTCTGAGGCTTTGAATTATTCAATAGAAATGCCTGATGGTACAATGCTATTTCCTGGTAATAGTAATATAAAGCAAGAACATTGGAATTGGCGTTGGTCTTCATCAAAGGTAAAATGGGGAATAGATAATGGTTTCATACAGATAAAGAAATCTAATAATATGTGGTCTGTATATTTCAAACAGTATGAAAAGGTTAATAATGAAGACAAGCCTATTGTTAGAACACTGCCATATCAAAACCTACTATCAATTGATGGCGCTAATTCTGCACGAGGAACAAGAGAAGTAATGGATATTTTCGATGGTAAGTTCTTTGATTATCCCAAGCCATTAAGCTTGATACGATATTTGGAACAAATGTCACTTGATAGAAATGATACTATTCTCGATTTTTTCAGTGGTAGTTCAACTACAGCCCATGCCGTAATGCAACTCAACTCCGAAGACGGTGGCAACCGCAAGTTCATTCTGGTTCAGCTTCCAGAAGAAACTCCCGATGACAGCGAAGCCCATAAAGCAGGCTACAAAAACATCTGCGAAATAGGTAAAGAACGCATCCGCCGTGCCGGCAAGAAAATTAAGGAGGAGAATCCTCTGACCACACAAGACCTCGATACAGGCTTCCGAGTATTCCGTGTGGATAGCAGCAACTATGAAGAGGTGGAGCATACTCCAAAAGAGTGGAATCAGCAAGAGCTGGACCTCTTCCTGAATAACATAAAGGGCGACCGCACAGACCTTGACCTGCTGTTCGGCTGCATGCTCGACTGGGGCGTACAGCTATCATTGCCTATGACTACGGAGGAAGTGGATGGCAAGATTATCTACACCGTCAACGAGGGTGACCTGGTGGCTTGCTTTGCCGAAAAAGTGACAGACAATGTGGTGAGAGCAATGGCCGAGAAGCAACCTCTGCGAGTCATCTTCCGCGACAGCTGCTTTGAGCGCGATGCCGACAAAATCAACATCTACGAGACCTTCAAGCAGTTGATGGACTGGAGCGACCAGGAGGTGGTCAAAAACATCAGAGTGATTTAAGCCATGCAGATAAGATATAAACATCAGCGATTCCAAGCCGAAGCCGCACGTGCTATAGCCAACGCTTTCACGGGGCAGCCGAAGAGTGACGGGCTGAGTGACCATACCGTTGACCAAGGCAAGAACAAGGGTTTCTTTAATCTCGCTGGTTTCGGCAACAAGCATGTCGTTCTCGCACGTGAAGCCGTCTGCGAGAATGTGCGTGCCGTGCAGACCGAGCAGGGCTTGAAGCCTGTCGATTACCTGCAAGACTTGCAGGGTGTCGGCATGGCATTCACCATCGAGATGGAAACGGGTACGGGTAAGACCTATACCTATATCAAGACCATGTATGAGCTGAACGAGCGTTATGGCTGGACAAAGTTCGTGGTGGTGGTCCCAAGCATCGCCATACGCGAAGGTGTGCTGAAGAGCTTTGAGAGTATGCAGGAGCACTTTGCCCAGGAATACAATGGCAAGCGCATGCAGTACTTCGTCTATAACTCCAAGCAACTCTCGAAGATTGATGCCTTTGCCAGCGATGCCGGTATGCACGTGATGATTATCAACACGCAAGCTTTCAACACGTCGATGAACGAGGAGAAGAGTAAGGGCGCAAGGGCTGATAAGGCGGCACGCATAATCTTCGACAAGCGTGATGAGTTTGGCAGCCGCCGTCCTATCGACGTGCTCAGCCAGTGTCACCCGATCATGATCATCGATGAGCCTCAGAGTGTGCTGGGCGTGGACAAGGGCAACAAGACACGTAAGGGATTGGCGCAGTTCAAGCCCCTGTTCACCCTGCTCTATAGTGCTACGCACAGGAAGGATGACATCTACAACATGATGTTCCGGCTGGATGCCATTGACGCCTACAACCAGAAACTGGTGAAGAAGATTGAGGTGAAAGGTATCAAACAGATTGGTTCTACAGCCACCAATGGCTATGTGTATCTGGAGGAAATAATCATCAGCAAGGGCAATCCACAGGCTCGTATCAGCTTCGACGTGAAGACTGCCACGGGCACCAGGCAGACAAGCAGAGTGGTGGGCGAAGGCTTCAATCTCTACGACCATAGCGGAGAGCTGAACGAGTACCGTAACAACTTCATCGTGGAGCGCATCGATGGTCTTGAAGGCACTGTCCGCTTTGTCAATGGAACGGTGCTGCATGAGGGTGATGCCGTGGGTGCTGTCAACGAAGACTACTTGCGC
>SFEH01000163.1 GCA_004557315.1 Bacteroidales bacterium | reverse complement strand
TTCGACATCTCATAACACTTGGAAAGGGTTAGCCTTTGAACGTGTATGTCTCCAACATGTACCTCAACTTAAAACTGCTCTTGGTATTTCTGGTGTACAGACAAATGTGTGTTCGTGGTTTGTTCGTGGATCAAAAGAACGTCGGGGTGCCCAGATTGATTTGGTTATGCAGCGGGCTGACGGATTTACTGATATTTGCGAAATGAAGCATTCTGTCAGCACTTTCTCCATAGATAATGATTGTGCTACTGACTTGCAAAACAAAATTGACGCATATCGAGATCTTTCGAAGGACAAACGCACCATTCATCTCGTCATGATAACAACAAATGGTATCGCACATAACAGCTATTATAATATGGTGCAGAGAGAGTTAACGATGGAAGACCTATTTGCATAAGGGCTAAACACAATAAAAAGAGCAGTTCCTTTCAGAGACTGCTCTTTTTATTGTGTCTTTGCTTACTCCTTGACAAGCGTCATGATTGTGTCGTTGCTGCTGTTGAAGAAATACATCTTGTTGCCTTCGGCCTGGATTGTTGCAGCCTGGTCAAGAGCCTGAGAGATGGCAGTCTCGATCTCCATGCTTGATCCCCACATCCGAGTCATGCCGATGTTGGTGAATGAGATCTGGTTGTCCTTGAGTTCATATCCGCCGAAGAAGTGATTGACTGTTGCGTTGCCGTTCATTTCGCCCTTTTCGTCGAACTTGATGAATGCAGGACGCTCACCGCCTTCAGTGCTTTTGCCCATCGCGCTTACGATCGACCATTGGCCGGTGATGTCGAGAGGCTTGACGTTCTTGTTTGAACTGCAGCTTGCCAATGCAAGTGCTGTTGCCATGATTGCAAATGTCTTATTCATAATGTCTTGTTATTTGTTTTCGTTGAAATTAATTCTTATTCCACAGTTGATGTTGAAATTGACTGGCTTTTCCTTATATATCGTCTCGATCGACGTGCCATCGTCAAAGTGGTAGCTGATACCGGGACCTGCGTAAATTGAGAAAACAGGCGAGAGGTTGTACTGTATGCCCAGCGAACCATTGACCGACATCTGGAAAGGCTTGGTGCCAAGATCTTCTTTCTCAGTCTTTGTGGGCTTGTTGTCGATGCTATATTGCCATTTCCTGCTTGCTGCTATACATTGTTCTGCCAAGACTCCAGCCGAGGCTATGAGGCTGAACTTCTGCCAAGAAAGCAGATTGTAGTTGACATTGACAGGAATGCCTATGTAGCTCAGTTTCTGTTTGCCCGACTGATAGTTGGAGGTAGTGCCATCGCGTAAATCAGAGTTGAGCTGTGTGAAGCTGAGTCCGCTTTCTAAACTCAAGCGGTCGTTGAGGGCATAGGAGAGAAGGATGCCTGAACGTATTGGCAGATGGTGCTTATAGTCAGTTACACAGTTTGACCCTCGGTTCAGAAGGAGGATGCCAAGCAGTGGATTGCCGCTCCAGTTGGCACTGGCGTTCGGGTCATAGCTTGAAGAGGCTGGTCCAGAGGTGTATTGAATCTTGGTTTCCGAACCAGTTGCACCATTGGAATGAAGTGCAAACGACAGGCGAGAACGACGGCTGGAATTGTTCTGCGCCAAAGGCATACCTTTGAAAGGATCGTACTCTTCGAGCGAAGTCAGCTTTTCTGTTTGCTCGACATTCTTGTCTTCCTTCTCTTCCTTATCAACGTTATTGTCGTTATTATTGATTTCAACCTTGCGGTCTTTGTCAGCAACTACTGCGTTATCAACCAGATTTGTTTCAACCTCGTCTTTTCCTGCTTCATCAATTTTGGCAATAATGTTCGCTCTATTTGTATGATTCTTTCTTGCAGTTGGGGTAGTTGATGTAAAAGAAGCAGGCTGAGCTGTTGTTTCATGCTGCTGAGCTGTTGTTTCATGCTGCTGAGCTGTTGTTTTATGCTGCTGAGCGGTTGCAATTTCTGTCATATTAGCCATTTGAGGAGGCACTACAGAGCTCTCGTTTTGCATAAACAGATACATACCTACAGCAATCAGCAATGCTGTCATAGCGGCAACAGATGAAGCAAGTTTCATCCATGACCAGCGGCCAGCCTGCTTGCTAGGAGGCATTGCTATGACCTTGGCATCCTTTCTTGCGGCACAGATGTCGTCCCAGAGTCCCGCGGGTTCTTCCATTTCCATCCCCGTCATCTTGTCGTGGATGTCTTTTGTCCAGTTTTCTTTCATCTGTTTGCTTATTGATCTGATTTATAATTTCTAATCTTCTCGGCAAGCATCGCCTTGGCTCGATAGAGCTGTGAGGCTGATGAGTTCTCCTTGATGCCAAGAAGTTGTGCAATCTCTCGGTGGCTCTTTTCCTCAATGACATAGAGGTTGAAGATGGTGCGGTAGCCGTCGGGCAGTTCCCTTATCATCTTGTGTATGACCTCGGGAGGAATGTCGAACGAGTCGGGGTCTTCGTCGGGTGTGTCCATCGTCTCAGTGTTCAGTTCGACGAAGTCAAGTTTCTGGTTCTGCTTCTCGAATGTGATAATCTCGTTGAGCAGTATTCTCGAGATCCATGCCTTGAGCGATCCTTCGCCACGAAACTCGAACTTGTCCAGAGACGAGAAAATCTTCAGGAAAGTGTTCTGAAGGACGTCGCGCACGTCTTCATCACCCGAAATATAACGCGAACAAACAGCAGTGAGGTATCTGATGTACCTGCTGTACATCAGACGTAATGCATTGTCGTCGCCCGAACGAAGTTGACCGACCAATGCCTCCTCGCTGCTGTTGTTGATCATCTGTTAATATATGAGATTGTGATAAAGAGTTACTTTACCTGTTCGCTTCTGCCCAGGTCGAAGTTCACGAAGGCAGGAGAAACCTTTTCTGGTAGGATAAACTCTGTGGATTCCTTTCCGCTGAATGAGATCCAGTTGACCTTGATTGTTATCTCCTTGCCGTTCTCGCGAGGGAGTTCGTTGAGGTTGAAGGCAATCAACGCATCTGCCATTGTGCCGCAGGTGTCGCCCTTGGCATTGTGACGGAGGTCAAACTCGTAAGGATTCTCTGGGTTGACACCTGAAACGAGGTCGATGTAATGCTTGCTGTTGGTATAGCCCCAGATAGTGCGGACACGTAGTGTGAGGTAGCCATCTTCGGCAACTGTCACCCAGTCGCGCATGATTTCAATAGGATCCTTGCCATAGGTCTCTTCGTCCTTCTCGTGGAGTGTTGGCACAGGCATCTTGGTGCGGATGCTGTCAATCCAGTTGACATAGACGTGATTCTCGCTTGCGCCTTTCTCTTCTGTATAGTTGACGAGGGCGCGTACCTCCTTGCTGCCGAATGGCGATTTCTTCATGTTGGTCGGATAGAGGGTTGTCTTGTCATCGAGCTGGAGCACGAATGTACTATCGGCTACAGGACGTACAGTCACCAATGCTGTAGGACGATAAAGTTCATACTTGTCGTCATCGTCAAGACATGAGGTCAGAGTCATGACCATAAGGCTGCAGAGCAATGCCTTTGTAAGTTTCATAATGTTCATAATGTT
>SFEH01000162.1 GCA_004557315.1 Bacteroidales bacterium | reverse complement strand
AACTTCAGTCCATTCTCGATAGCCACATCGCTGATCGATGCTTCGAGTGCCTTGCCTTCCTCTCGGTTTTCGACCTTCTTACCATCGATGATCAGATAGCCATTCACTCCGTCTTCGGCTGTCTGTCGAGCCTCCGACTTATAGCTAAGCGTAGTCTCCGACTTGTAATACACATTGCGGATGTCGGCACCTGCCACACGCATCAGGTCTTCTGCCAAGGCCTCGCGTATGTAATGGATTCCTTGGGTATGAGCCTGCATGACAGCTGTGCCATCATATACGTCGATGATGAGTCCTGGCAATCCGTCGCCTTCTCCATGCACAAGGCGGAAGGCATTATTGTCGGGACGGATCAGTCCGAGCGACTTACGCAGGTCGTAGGCTGCCTGGAGTCGTTGCAGGAAAAATTCCTCGCCGAACTCCTCATTGCCGAAAGTGAAAAGCCGCACAGCGATGCTGCCAATCTGATACTGACCTATGCCAAGGAAGTCGCCCGCCTTGCTCACCACCTCGACCCAGTCTCCTTCCTCAGGCTGGGCTTCAGCACCTTCTTCATCGAGCATCTTGTCAATAGCTCCGCTGAACACCCACGGATGGAATCGCTTGATCGACTCTTCCTTCTTATGTTTAAGTACAATAGTAATCATGACCTATGTGATTTATCCAAGCCAAGGCTTGATGATGAACTTCCAGATATCGTTGGCATTGACATATACCATGAGAGCGATGACGATGCCGAAGCCTACATATTGAGCCACGTCTTTTGCCTTGTCGCTGATCGGGCGGCGTATGATAGTCTCGATGAGAAGGATGAGTATGTGTCCGCCATCGAGTCCCGGGATTGGCAGGATGTTCATGAATGCCAAAGCAACGGAGAAGAATGCCGTGATGCTCCAGAAAATCATCCAGCTCCATGTCTCTGGGAAGATGCTGCCCATGGTGCCGAAGCCGCCAAGCGACTGTGCTCCTTCCTTGGTGAAGACGAGCTTGAACTGACGCACATAGTTATAGAGCATATCCCAGCCTCTTTGAATACCCGCAGGGATGGCCTCAAGGAATGTGTAGTCGATATGTGTGAGGGCATCGGCCGAGATAGCTGGACGGAGAGCTATGCCGATGGTTGAGTCGGCATTGACTACGAGGCTGGCAGTCATCAGCGAGTCGCCACGGTAGAAGTCGAGCTGAATGCTGTCGCCTGCAAACTCAGCGAAATATGGGCGCACCTCATCTCCGAAGACAGCCTTGTTGCCATTGACACCCACGATACTGTCGCCTACCTGCATTCCTGCCATGGCTGCCGGACTGTCGTCAGAAGGCAAGCCTGCCACCACCATAGGATAACGAGGAGAGGCAAACAGGGCGAGCTGCTTCTGGTCGCGCAGGAACACCTGACCGATGGTATCAGGCAATGCAATCTCGACCAATTCGCCATTGCGCTTCACCACAGCCTTGTTGCCAAGAAGAAGTGCATTGTGGAAGTTGCCGTCTTCTGCCGGCACGTCATCGACCGACCAGAGGATGTCACCATTGCGGAAACCAATCGACTGTGCATACTCGCTATATGACATTCCGTTCTCAAGGTTACGCAACTCGAGTACATCGCTGCCCCAGTGCCATGCCATGCAGATATAGATGATGCAGGCAAGTATGATGTTGTTGAGCACGCCACCAAACATTATCATAAAACGAGGGAAAGCTCCCTTGGCGCGGAACTCCCACGGCTGAATCTCCTTTCCGAGGTCATCGGCACTATGTGTCTCATCTACCATGCCCGAGATGGCACAATAGCCTCCGAGCGGAATCCAACCAATACCATATTCAGTGTCGCTTCCCTTTGGCTTCCATCTCAGAAGCGCGAACTTTTCAGTATCGAAAAAAAGATAAAACTTCTCAACCTTTACCTTAAAGATACGGGCCCACATGAAATGACCCAACTCATGTATGAAAATCAGAATCGACAATGCAGCGATAAACTGCAAAGCCTTGAAAATAATAATACTCACGCCAATATTTGCAATTTGTTTAATATATTAATATAAATGAAGTTGTTCCTTTGCCTTGATGCGTGCTTCTGCATCGATGGCGAAATAGTCGTCGAGCGAAGGCCTTGCCACAATAGGCATGATGTCGAGCACCTTCTCGTTGATCTCTGCCATCTGCAGGAACTTACACTGTCCGCGACGGAATGCCTCGTTGGTCACCTCGTTGGCTGCATTGAGCACACATGTACGGTCGCCACCCTGTGCCAATGTCTCGAATGCCAGACGCAGGTTAGGGAACCTGTCAAGGTCAGGACGCTCGAAGGTCAGATGGGCATAATCCTCAATGCGCAGCTTGCCGTTGATATGCGAAGCCATACGGTCAGGATAGCTCAATGCGTACGCTATTGGCACCTTCATGTCAGGACAGCCAAGCTGAGCCTTTATAGCACCATCGCTGAACTGCACCATCGAGTGGACAATGCTCTGTGGGTGGACAGCCACCTCAATCTGGTCAGCAGTCATATTGAACAGCCATCGAGCCTCGATTACCTCAAAGCCTTTGTTCATCATCGATGCCGAGTCGATGGTGATCTTGGCTCCCATATCCCAGTTTGGATGTTTCAGTGCCTGTGCCGCTGTCACGTCGCGCATCTGCTCGTAGCTGAAAGTACGGAACGGACCGCCACTTGCCGTGATGATGAGCTTGTCGATCGGATTATGTATCTCGCCCTGCAAGCACTGGAATATTGCCGAATGTTCGCTATCGACTGGGAGAATCGACACATGATTGTCGGCAACGAGCTGCTCAATGAGACCACCTGCCACTACGAGCGTTTCCTTGTTGGCAAGGGCTATGGTCTTGTGCGCCTTGATAGCCGAGACCGTAGGACGCAAGCCCGCAAACCCCACCATGGCGGTTACGACGATGTTGATAGGCTCTGCCTCCACTACCTGACACAAGGCATCGGCACCAGCCCACACCTTGACAGGCAAATCTGACAATGCGTCCGAGACTTTCTGATAGAGCGACTCGTCGGCAATCACCACAACCTCTGGCTTGAACTCGCGTGCCTGCTGAATGAGGAGGTCGGCACTGCGATGAGCCGTGATTGCATAGACTTCAAAAAAATCAGGATGCTCAGCAATGACTTCAAGGGTCTGCTTGCCGATGCTGCCTGTACTACCTAATATTGCTATTTGCTTTTTCATATTCACTTAAAATTGCATGACTGTTGAAGGGTCGATAGGCTTGCCTTTATGCCAGATGCGTATCGACACCCATCGGTCGTCCTGTGTCTTCTCGGCTCCTGCGTGGCCTATCACGAAGCCAGCCTTGATCTGACGTCCTTCGCTGACCATCGACGAAGACAGATGCGACACTACGACCACATATTCGTTGACACACTGCAACACGATTACATAACCCTGTCCAAGGATGTACTGCTCCTGAACCACGGTCGCCTCAAGCGGTGACAAGACAGGAGCGGTCTTGTTAAGTAAGATGCGTGCTCCTGACAACGGATCGACCTCCTCGGCATCTTCA
>SFEH01000161.1 GCA_004557315.1 Bacteroidales bacterium | reverse complement strand
CCTCATCGGTAAGGTCGCCTTTGTAGTCTTCAACAATACTTTTAAGTTCTTTCAGTGCCTCGCGCCTTTCGTCAATCTTCAGACTGTTGTCATGAACCCTGTTGTTAAGTACCTCTATATGGGCTGACTCTTCATCATACTTCTCTGCAACCTTTTCTTTCAATGCGTTCAATGCTTTATGCTTCTCTTCAACTTTGTTTTGAGCTTTGAAGTACGCTGTCATCGCAATGGTTGCTGCACCTATAGCTGCAATGGCAATAGTCCAAGGATTCACGAATGCCATTGCTATACGGAATGCTTTTAGAGCAACAGTTGCAGCTGCCGTCTGCCCTGTGAGCGCAAGCATAGCAGCACGAAATAGCGATGATACAGCTATTGCCGTTCTCTGAATTGCATTGCTACTTACAATTGCTCTTGTCATTCCTATTTGTGCAGTCGTGCATCCGCTCATCGCCAATCTCATGTGAACCATCACTGTTGTATATGTAGTTTGTATTCCCTTGCCAATCGTCAACACTTTGTGGTAAGCATCTTGTACTGCTGTCACAGCCTTTACTCGCAATGATAGCACAGCATACGTCGCAGCCAATTCAAGAATATATATTCCATATTCCTGAAGGAAATCAAGCATAGCAGGCATAGTTTGCACGAATTTGCTTGTCCAATTGGTGAACATAGAGAAAGCAGGAGCAAGCCTTTTCGCAAGGATTATGCCAGTCTCATTCATCTTGTTCTTCAGCTGAGCCAGCTTTGCAGCATCAGTCTCGCTGTTGATGGCAGCTTGTTCCATTGCCACATTAGTGTCGGTCACTGCCTCCGTGTACTTCTTCACAGAGGCTGCACCGCTGATCATTGCCTGAGCTACGGTGTACGCCTCCAGTCCGAACATCTTCTGCATCTCAGTGGCAGACATGTTTTTTGCCTGAAGATTCTCAAGAGCCTGTTGCAGACCAACGACCGAAGGACGGCAATCCTTCGCCCCACCTTCAAGTTTTAGGAAGAATGTTTTGAGTCCAGTACCGGCAATCTCGCCCTTGATACCCTTCTCTGCAAGCGTTTCGATAGAGCCGACAAGCTGCTCGATAGGAACCATTGCCACCGAAGCAGCCACACCCGACTTGATGATGGAAGCCGTCTGTGCCTCCACTCCTGCAGCACCTGCCTTAGAACCTGCGGCGAGTACATTGACATATCGAGCCGCTTGATCAGCGCCATCGCCATACTGGTTGAGGGCGAGCGTCACGCCATCAACCGCATCTTTGAGGTTCATCTTTGCAGCCTCTGCCAATCGCATCGCCTCGATGGTGACAGCATTCAAAGCCTCCTTGTCCTGCAGCAACTCCGGTTTTGCCGAACCAACGAGCATATAAGCATCAAGAATCTCTCTCGATGACTTACGCACACGGAGACCGCTCTTCTCCATTGTCGTTGACAGAATCTCTGCTTGCTGAGTCAGCCATGCTATAGAGTCATCATCAAGACCAGTCAGAGCCTTGAGGTTAGCCTGGCTTTCCTGCTTCTCGCTTCCGAGCTTCTTGAACGCCATCAGCTTCATAGTGACTCCAGTCAGAGCTGCAACAGCACCAAGGATGGCCACGCTATAGGCATTGAACTTGTCGATGCCCCATTTCAGCCAGTTTTTGGTTGCCCCCTGTGCCTCCACAGCCTTGACCTTGTTGTCCTTCAGCTGGTCGTTGATGCCCTTCAGCTTATTCTTGTGCTCTGCAAGAATAGCATTCAATTGCTGATACTTCTGAGTGGCTGCCACATATTCCTCAGAACCGATGGTGCAGTTGTCAATCTCCTTCTTGACCTTTCGCATTTCAGCTCGAATGCTGACAGCATTGTTCTTCACCTCCTTGCCGTCGAGGTACAGAACAATGCCACGTTTCACGTCCTTATTATCTGCCATATTATTTTTTTACGATTTTCATTTTACCAAAACTTTCTGCTATCTGACGCACAGCCTCGTCGCCATAATACTCTTGCACATTGTCAGCAAGGTTGCCAATAGACTGCTCGATGTGAATGTCTATCCAGTCTAGAGGATGGCGAACTATTGAGTCCTTGCCGGTCTCGTACAGCTTCAGACTGTTCACTTGTGCCGTAGTAAAGCCCTTCTGAACATATCGGCTTGCCACCGCATTGAAAACCTTCAGCTTTATCTCTCGCTCAGAACGAACTCTTACACCACGCATTATCTGACCATTGACTATCACATAGCCACGACCTGCTCCGTATGCGCGAAAAACACCATATCGGCCAAACTGAAATTTGACCTTGTAAGCTGGTTCCTGCGAACCAAGTTTGTCAATGAACTGTGCAAGGTGAAATGCAAGCTGTCCAGACGAATGCGTCTGAGTGGCGAGAGTCTGCTTTGCGGCACGACGAACCTTCATCGCCCATTTAGTCACCTGCAGGTTAAACTCCTGCACAGTCATCAGATTGTCCTTATCCATTGATGTACTCCTTTATAGCCGCCACATGCAAGTCAACGATGGCTTGCTTGCCCTTCTCCGAAAGCAGCATCTTCACATCGTCCTTGTTGTTCTGGAAAAGGTTCTCTGTCAATACTGCAGGGCAATTCGTGTTCTTCAGAATATAGTAGTCAGCCACCCAATACTTGCAGTCAGGAACCCACCTGTTGCCCTGAAGCCCTCTCTTCTCCGCTTCCGCATACAGCAGCTGAGCCAGTTTCTTGCTGTTGGCAGACGAATTAGAGCTAACCCATCCGCTCCACCCTGTAGCGCCGTGCCACTTACCATCCACAGGAGGCGAAGCGTTCAGATGCACCGACACCATCAGCACATTCCTGGCACCAAGCTTCCTGCACCAGCTGTTCACTCGCCTGCATCTCTCAGCGAGGTCTATGTCAGTCTTCTCAGTCACTATTCTCTCAGCATCACACCCCTCTGACTGCAAAGCCTTCACGATTCGCTCCGCAATCTCACGACAGTATGCCCACTCCTTAATGCTCCCATCTGGAGAGCACTTGCCAGGCGTATTCACGCCATGTCCGTTGTCAATAAATATTTTCATGTCTCATGTTTTTTGAAAAACAGCACAAAAATAGCCATTGTAGCATACATGATGTTGAGACAAAAAAAGAGGATGATGCTCGCCAAAGCACCATCCTCAGACAGTTATAGATACTAAGTTATTGCTCCTGCAGCCAAGCGTCAACAGTGGTGATGGCATACTCTCGCTCAACGAGGAAAACATCCCACTCATTCTTGTATTCTTCGGCTTTCTCGCAATCAGGATTCTGCATGAGCAGAATCTGATGCGTCTTGATTGCCTCCTCCTCAGTCAGCGAGTAGCGAGTACGAAGGAGTGCATTGACGAGCGTATTGCGGTCATCAGACTCCGCCTCTAAAAGCGTGCCACCATCTGCCTCTGTGCCTGTATATGCGTAAGCAGTTAATGGAGAGAAGTCTTCGCTGACATCCTCTGGTTTGTAGTTCTCGATAACCTCTTCATTGAGGTATGCAATGATGTGCTTCTCGTCAAAGCGAGAAAACGACTTGCGAT
>SFEH01000033.1 GCA_004557315.1 Bacteroidales bacterium | reverse complement strand
TCCCAAGAAATAGAAGCACGAGCGCTAAGACCCTTGGTAATGAAGTCGAGCTTCTGCTCAAGTGTAAAGTCGGTTGTGATCTGTGTAGCTGTCTGATACATCACACCACCTGTTGCAACACCCTCAGCAGAGTTTGACACATTGGTACCGTGAGGCAAGAAACCCCATGAGCCATCCTCGTAGAGAGGGATGAACACGTCAGGACCGATATTGTAGATACCTGACCACTTCTGAGACTGCTGCCATTCATTTTCTACAGAGTTACTCCAAGGAGTCTTACGAATACCGTTTGAACCAGCGATATTAACCTTGAAAGTAGTAGTCTTGGTGATAGAGAAGTCGAGGTTAGAACGAACATTGAAACGCTTGTAGTCGTAACCTGTCTCATAACCACGGAAAGAACCGAAGTCCTTATAAATATCACCTTCGCTGACGAAATCGACAGAAGCGAAGTAGCGGACAAACTTGTTACCACCCGAAACATTGAGGTTGGCATTATATGACATACAATATTTATCAAAGAGTGCATCCTGCCAATCTACGTTAGGATAACGTTCTGAAATCAAGTTACCCAACTCATCATAACCCGACTGATTACGGTAGTTCTTGATGAAAGACATTGGCTTGACATACTGCCAAGAACCAGGGCTGATGTTCAACTCGTTCTCGACAGCGATGTTACGCATCACCATTGCGTCGTAAGAATCGAGCTTGCCAGGAAGCTTAGAAGGAATCTTCATGATAGCATTGGCCGTAGCATTGATCTGAGCACGACCCTCCTGACCACGCTTGGTAGTAATGAGGATAACACCATTGGCACCACGCACACCATAGACTGCAGTTGCAGACGCATCCTTCAGGACAGAAATGTTGGCAACAGAAGACATATCTACGCTGCTCATCTTACGCTCTACACCATCTACAAGCACGAGAGGGTCTGAGCCGTTCCATGAAGAAGATCCACGGATGATGATCTGTGGCTCTTCGTCACCTGGCATACCAGAAGAAGACATCGTGACAACGCCAGGGAGGTTACCAGTGAGTGCCTGACCGATGTTGTTGATACCGGCAGCACGCTGGAGGGTCTCACCAGTGGCCTGTGTGATGGCACCGACCACAGAAGCTTTCTTCTGCTGACCGTAACCAACGACTACAACGTCCTCAATCACCTCAACATTCTCCTGAAGAGTAATCTTGAGATTCTTGGTTCCGTTAACACGAATTTCCTGAGTCTCCATACCGACGAAAGTGACTACAAGCACGGCAGTCTTGGCGTCTGGAATCTGGAGAACGAAGTTTCCGTCAATGTCGGAAGCGACACCGACAGAACGATCACTTTTCAGGACGACGGCAGCTCCGGTGATTGGGTCACCAAAGTTGTCGACAATCGTACCTCTCACTGTGGTCTTCTGAGCAAAAGCGGTAGCTGTGCTCATCAAGACTGCCACGAGCAGCAAGAAGAGGATCCGAATTTGATTTCCTTTGTTCTTCATTTGTTTGTAAATAATTAGTTATTGGTAAAGTAATTTTGCATATACTGTTCACTACAAGGTAATGCAAGGTAATGTAAATTACGCGGCGCAAAGTTAATGTTTTTTATTAAATAGGACTTACATTTTTAGAACAATTTGTTTATTTCATGTTAAAATATGCTCTAAAATGTCAAAAATGCAATTATCTATAGGTAACATGGACGAAAATTAAAGGATTTTATGTTACATTTGCGAAAGAATGCTTATATTTGCAGCACATTACAAGATACACACACGCAAACAAGGTAACAAAAATGAAACTCTGCACCTATTCAATAAAACCGACTGCCATCAGAAGTTGGTTCGCTTATTTTGCATTGACAATCTCATGCATAGGCTACGCCACCGCTCAATCACAGTTCAACCAGCTGCTTTCGTCCGACAAAGGATTGTCGAGCACTTTGATAGGCGATGTCATGCAAGACCGTAACGGTAATCTGTGGATTGCGACCGAAAATGGTCTGAACAAGTACAACGGAGTGAAGCTGAGAAACTACTTTCACGACATCTCCGACCCCCATTCCTTGGCAAGCAACTATGTGCGCGATGTCTTTGAAGACAGAGACGGCAATCTCTTTATTGGCACATACTACGGCATTCAGATCTACGACCCTGCCACCGACTCCTTCTCAGAGGTATCAACCTTCGAGTCGGGTGAGAAATGCACCCATCTGATCAACAATTTCATTCAGCTTCAAAATGGTGACATAATGATTTCAGGCAACATGCTCGGCAAGGTAACCATTGCTGACGATGGTCATCCTGTGGTCAGCTACCTTGATGTACCGCTTCCTACAGCATCGGTCGAGAAGGTATTCGAAGACAGTCAGCAGCGCCTTTGGATATCCAAAGAGTCGAGTGGAGTGTTACGCCTCGATCAAGACAACACCGTACACAAATACCTGACCAACATCGGTACCGATCCATTCTGCATCAGCTTCTACGAAGACAAGAAGGGCAACATCCTCATCGGAACAGCTAAACACGGTACTCTGATATTCAATCCAGAGAAAGACGATTTCCAACGTATCGATGACAAAAAATATACCGCGCGCGCATTCCTTTATAATAACGACGAAGAGACATTCATTTGTACCGACGGCGAGGGATTGAAGTGCTTCAGCAACGTCACAGGACAGATTACCGACTATCACTATGCTGTGGATTTTGCAGAATCGGGCAAATCGAAAATACATTCTGCCACTAAGGACACCCATGGCAATCTATGGTTAGCGATGTATCAGCATGGTGTATATCTTGTTCCAGCCCAGAAGAGTCCATTCAAGAACATCGGCTATCATTACGAGGACATCATAGGTCGATGCTGCGTAAGCGCCGTCAAGAGAGCCAGCAACGGCAAACTGTATATTGGCACCGACAATGACGGCATCTACATCATTGATCAGGAAAACAAAACATCGAAGCACCTTTCTCCAAAAGACAATCCCAACATTCCAAATATCATCATCGGCATGTTTGAGGATTCAGAAGAATTTCTATGGATCGGCTCATACGGTTCTGGAGCAATCCGCATGAACACCAATACCCTTGAATGCACTAAACTCACAGGAGTGGTGGAACGCAACAATGAACCTGTGAGCAATATCTACGACTTTGCTGAAGATAACCAGAAGAGAGTGTGGATTGCCACTATGGGCGGAGGCTTGCAGTGTTTTGACCTTAAAACAGGCAAACTGTCGCACTTCCAAAACCTCAACACATTGGTCAACAACTGGATAGGCTGCATCCTCTACTCTGCAAAAAGCAATTCAATATATCTCGGCACTTACGCTGGTCTATGGAAGATAAGCCTTGATGACTTCGGTGCTTCTAACGAACAGGTACTGCCATCGACCATCATCTACGATATTTATGAGGAAAAAGATGGTACGATATGGGCAGCCACATCAGATGGTCTGGCACGATGGGGAGGCAACAACAAAGGACTGGCCGGCAAGGAACTAATAATGCTGACCAGCGAGCAAGGTCTGCCAAGCAATATCTGCTATTCCGTACAAGGCGATGATTTCGAGCGAATATGGATAGGTACGGGAAAAGGTCTAGTACGCATGCATGCCGAATCATTCAACCAGATTCATTTCTTCATCGAAGACGGAATACAAGGCAACGAATTCAGCAAGAATGCAGCCGACAAGAACCCCGATAACGGAGACATGTATTTTGGCGGCATCAATGGAGTGACATGGTTCAATCCTAAAGAAGTGGCAACCAACAGCCACAAATGGAAGGCAAGGATATCGGATATTTACATCGCAGGACGCCCAATCACCACCAACACTCTTTCCGATGGTCGACAGATAATGGACAAGCCTGTTTATGAGGCGGAAAAGTTCTCATTCGGACACAACGACAATGCCTTTACAATCGAGATCGGTTCGGATGACTTGAGCAACTCTGACAAAAAGGTCATCTACTACTCGATGAACGACGAGAGATGGATAGCCTTGAGCAAAGGCATCAGCACAGTATCGTTCGGCAGCCTGCCTCCAGGATCTTACTCGTTCCGCACAAAGATTACCGATGGCTCGATAGAAAGCGATGTCACGAAAATCAGCATTTTCATACGACCAGCATGGTGGCAAAGCTGGTGGGCAATACTGCTCCTGATGCTCGCCATTTCGGCTGTAGCCTATTTTATTATTATTCAGATCCGCAATCGCCGTATCCTCCGACACAAGATGTTCAAGCACATCCAGTCGGAAAGAAACAGCGAGCAGAAACTGCAGTTCCTCACCAACGTGTCGCATGAACTGCGCACGCCTATGACTCTGATCATGAACCCTCTGCAGCAGCTGATCAATAGCGACACCGACGAATCGCGCCAACGCAGCTACAGACTCATGCAGCGCAACGCCAACCGCATCATGCTGCTCGTCAACCAGCTCATGGATGTCAGAAAGATAGAACATGGCCAACTGCATCTAAAGATGAAGGAGACCGAACTTGGCAACTACATTGAGAATCTGATAAGCAATTTCATTGAAGTAACCACAAACAGGAACGTCAAGCTGGCTTTTCACAAGGTAGGCATAGAGACTCTCAACGCATGGATTGATGAGGAATATTTCGACAAGGTCATCATGAACCTTCTGTCAAATGCGGTGAAATACACTCCTTCGGGAGGAGAGATCAACATCTATCTGTCAAAGATCGACAACCACGACGGAAAAAATGGCAATGCGGCTGAAATCATCGTTTCCGACACAGGCATTGGCATACCAAACGATGAACTGAACAAGGTCTTCGGACGATTCTTCCAGGCAAAAAACAAGAAGAGCGGCACAGGAACTGGTGTCGGTCTGCATCTGACTCGTTCGATTGTCATGCTCCATCATGGTACCATCAAGGCTGAAAACAACCCTGACGATGCTCCTGGTTGCCGTTTCATCGTGAACATTCCTCTCGGCAATGCTCATCTGACTAAAGATGAAATGTCGGAAAATGTCACCACAATCCAAGAGCATACGGCTCCAGAACTAATCAAGGAAGAGCTGTCTCTCCTTGAATCAGAAGTAATCATCGACAATAAATGCAATGCGGATCCAGATGAGTACGAGACAAAGAAAGTGATTCTCATAGCTGAAGACGACGACGAAATCCGTTCATACCTAAAGGAAGAACTGAAGAACAAATACAAGGTTTATACTTGTGACAACGGTGTCTCTGCCCTCGAATTCATTATGAAGAAAGCTCCAGACCTCATCATCAGCGACGTCATGATGCCAGAGATGGATGGTTTCACCCTCTGCAAAAAAATAAGGCAGAACATCCAGTTCAATGACCTTCCGATCATCCTGCTCACCGCAAAGACCATGAACGAAGAGTATATACATGGACTTGAGATAGGTGCGGACGCATACATCACCAAGCCATTCGACATCCGTATTTTGAAACAGACTGTGGCAAGTCTTCTGAAGAGTCGTCAATCATTGAAGAACATCTATTCAGGCAACCAGCAGCAGGAAGGCAAAGTCGATGAACTCCATGCGCAGACCCCTGACGAACTGCTTCTTGAGAAAGTCATGAAGACTATCAACGACAATATCGGCAATGTAACATTAAGTGTCGAGATGATCGCTTCGGAGGTAGGCGTCAGCCGTGTACACCTCCACAGGAAATTGCGACAACTGACCAACCAGACAACACGCGACCTGATACGCAACCAGCGCATCACCATCGCTGCCAAGCTTCTCAAAGAGAAAAATATGCCAATTTCAGAAGTTGCCTATTCCGTAGGCTTCTCAAGCCCTGCCCATTTTACAACTTCGTTCAAAGCCATGTTTGGCATGTCTCCTTCTCAATACGCCAGCCAAAGCCAGGAACAGAACCGTTATGCAGAGTCATAAAAAAAGATGGCCGTCATCACGACGTCCATCAATCGTTAACCTTAAATCTAATACCATGAAAAACACGATGCAAAGATAGCATGTTTTTTCATAATATGCAAGTATTTTTCTGAATTGTTTACATATTTTAACTTATTTATTCATACATGCCAATATTTTAACATATAGAAACATTATATGATAGCAGATTTACATTTTTTACATACATGATTTAGCCCTATACCATCATTATTGCCGATATCATTCTTCCCGACTCTATTCCTAATCTTCGGGCAGAAAACAGGATATCGCCATTTTGGAACGTACATATAGGGCTACAATCGATATTCTGCTCTTCAATACCCATAGCCACGAGCTGCTTTACATTGGCTTTCCATAGGTCGATGTGAGGTTTCGGATAGTCAAAAGAAATACAGTCAGAATAGCCTTCATTGACAAACTTATCTGCCACCTCACTGCCAACCTCAAATGATTCGAGCGAAATGGAAGGACAGATCACTGCCAATATATCAGAAGGATGACACTCATAGTTGCTCTTCATCGCCTCCACTGTCTTTTCTACGATTCGTCCGATAGTACCTCTCCATCCTGCATGGACAGCAGCAACAACTCGTTTACACCTGTCATACAAAAGCACTGGAACACAATCAGCAGTCGAGACTCCGATCAACTGCTCTCGTTCAGAGGTAATTACGGCATCTGCTTGCTGACCCGCAGGAGCCGAAGAATCGACCACCATCACGCGCGTACCATGTACCTGACGAGGAAACCACATCTTTTCGACTGCAATACCAAGACAATCGGCGAATAACTTGCGGGAAAGGGCAACATGTCGTGGATCATCACCCGTATAGTCACACAGGTTGATGCGCGCATAGGGAGAGTCGTTTCCTCCTCTCAAAGTACAGAAATGAACAATCCCAGCCTCCTTAAGCAGGTGCTGAGATTGCATAACGGGAAGATTGCTTCCCAATAAAGTCGTTGTTATCATATTATTCCCAGTCGAGTTCGAGATCGGCAGGTGAGACTCCCTCGATAGTATAGTCATCGTGACCAAACGGGTCAGCCTCTTCATAATCATCTTCAAGGCCCTTGCTCACGTCAAGGTTGCGATGAGTAAATGTCTGAACGCGGTTCGACTCGTCATTGAGCATTGCCCAAAGCATGTCCTTAAGCTGATCAAGACCCTGATTTGCGACAGCCGAGATAAAGACTGTAGGAACACCGTCTGGGAGTTCATGACGCATCTGGTCGATAAGTTCTTCGTCGAGCATATCACACTTGGTTATAGCCAACAGGCGCTGTTTGTCTAGCATCTCTGGATTATACTTTCCTAGTTCATTCAGCAGGATTTCATAGTCATTGCGAATGTCAGAGCTATCGGCTGGAATCATAAACAAAAGCGTCGAGTTGCGCTCGATATGGCGCAAAAAGCGAAGTCCGAGTCCACGACCTTCAGCCGCACCCTCAATGATGCCAGGAATGTCGGCGATGACAAACGAACGGTTATCACGATATGGCACAAGACCGAGGTTCGGCTCCATAGTAGTAAACGGATAATCGGCAATCTTTGGCTTTGC
Source organism: Bacteroidales bacterium (assembly GCA_004557315.1). GTDB lineage: Bacteria > Bacteroidota > Bacteroidia > Bacteroidales > UBA3663 > Liminaster. The sequence continues at coordinate 10,240 of SFEH01000033.1, read as the reverse complement.
TGCACTCACCGAACTGAGAAGGGTCGATTTACCCGCATTTGGAAAGCCTACCAAACCTACGTCAGCAAGCATCTTGAGTTCGAGCACTATCTTGCGTTCCAGTGCTGGCTCACCAGGCTGTGCATAGCGTGGAGCCTGATTGGTCGAGGTGCGGAAATGCCAGTTACCCAATCCGCCACGTCCTCCCTTGAGCAACACCACTTTCTGGTCATGCTCTGTGATTTCGCAAAGGTACTCGCCATTTTCAGCATCATAGACCACAGTACCAATAGGCACCTCGATCACAGCATCTTGTCCATCCTTGCCAAACGACTTGTTCTCTGCTCCCGGCTGTCCGTCGGTAGCGAAGACATGTCGCTGATAACGCAGATGGAGCAAAGTCCAATAGTTACGGTTGCCATGCAGGATGACCGAACCGCCCTTGCCTCCATCGCCGCCATCTGGACCTCCCTTTGGGACATATTTTGCGCGATGCAAGTGCGAACAGCCACGACCGCCCTTTCCAGAGCGGCAATAAATAGTCACATAATCTACGAAATTGCTTTCTGCCATTGTACGTTATCAGCTTTGTTGTTCAAAAATATAACTGTTCTTTAATCACTTTACAGCATCGATGGCTGCCTTGATGTTCGAATAGATATCATCGATTGAGCCTACGCCATCGATCTTGGCATACTTGCCCTCCTTGATATAGAAATCCTTGAGAGGCATAGTCTGGCTGTAGTAGGTATCAAGACGCTTCTTTGCAGTCTCCTCATTGTCGTCAGCTCGGCCTGAAGTCTTGCCACGTGCAATGATACGCTTGATGAGCTCCTCATCGTTGACCTCGAGTCCGATAACCGTCGAAACTTCCTGACCACGTTCAGCAAGCATGTTGTTGAGAGCTTCAGCCTGTGCGATAGTGCGTGGGAAGCCATCGAAGATTACGCCCTTGATATCCTTACCCTTTGCATCAAGAGTCGATGCAAGGATGTCGATAATCAGAGAATCTGGAACAAGCTTGCCTTCGTTGATATAGGCAGCAGCTGTCTTGCCAAGTTCAGTATTGCAGTTGATTTCTGCACGAAGAACGTCACCTGTAGAGATGTGCTCAACGCCATATTCAGCAATGATCTTGTCACTCTGTGTGCCCTTTCCTGAACCTGGGGCACCGAAAATTACAATGTTCAACATAACACAACTTTTTATTACCTTAAATATAATAGAAAAAAGAATTATTCCGTGACTACATAGATATCAGGAAGGTTCCGCCCCTCCTCATTGTAGTCCAATCCGTAACCTACTATGAAATCATTAGGTATCTCAAGACAACAGTAGTCGATATTGAGACCATCTACCTTACGGGCATTGGGCTTGTTGAGCAGCACTGCAACTTTTACGGTCCTTGCGCCGAGGTCTTGGAGCTGTGCAATCATCCTCTGCATCGTATAGCCCGAATCGACAATATCTTCCACAATCACCACTGTTCGTCCCACGACCGATTCATGCAGACTGGCTATCGTCTTCACCGTTCCTGTCGTTTCGGTGCCCTCATACGATTTCATGCGCATGAAAGTCATTTGTGAAGGGAAAGAGATGCGACGATATAGGTCGGCTGCAAAGATGAAAGCGCCATTGAGCACACAGATGAAAATAGGATTTTCGTCTGCAAGGTCCCTGTTTATCTGCTCAGCTACCTTATCTACCGCAGCCAGGATTTGCTCCTGGCTGAGATAAGGCTTGAATAATTTGTCAGAAACCTGAATAGTACCGTGCATAATCAATCATTATGCGGAGGCTTTTACGCCACCTTGTTTAGCTTCTTGATAATAGCGAAGATAAAGACTGCTGAAACGAGGCAGATACCAGCCAAGACGCCCCAGATAGTCACGAGGTTGAAGTTTGCACCCCACATCAGGCCTGGAACCATGACGAGCTGGTTGCCTACTGCCGTTGCACCAAACCAGAGACCCATCATCAGACCAGCATACTTTGGAGGAGCTACCTTTGAAACGAACGAGATACCGATAGGTGAAAGAAGAAGCTCGGCAAAAGTTAGGATGAGATAAGTCGAGATAAGGAGATTAGCACTCACACGTGCACCTTCTGTCTCAGCCACACCCTGTGTCAAAGGCAATTCGAGACCCATTGTGCCCACTGCCATCCACACGAAACCAAGAGCAGCAACAAGCATACCCATACCGATCTTCTCAGGCGATGTAGGCTCCTTGCCAATCTTGTTGAGCCAGCCGAACAATGCTACACTCACTGGAGTGAGGGCAACCACATAACAAGGGTTGAACTGCTGGAAGATTGGAGCCTTGACATCAACCGCACCTTCAAGATTCATATATTTATAGAAAAGGAATGCAATAGCAGCAACGATGATGCCTGCAGAAATGCCCTTTCCCTTTGATGTCTTACTCTGAGCCACGCCAAAACAGCCATACACCACAAAGATGCAGGCAACGAGGTTTGTCACATCGAAGAGCATTGCCTGAAGACCTTCAGAAGTAGTCTGTGTATAGTCACGTGCAAAGAGTGTGAGCGTATTGCCATTCTGGTGGAAAGCCATCCAGAAGAAGATAACCACAGCAAACACGAGGCAGAGGCATACGATGCGCTCCTTTGTCTCGGCTGGGCTCATTTCCTGAACCGCAGTCTTTGCAGCATCAGTCTTCTTCTTTGTCTCACCTGCAAGCACATGCTTGTATGTTCCTGCAAAAGCATAATAGATGGCGATGCTGACGATGAGCGAAACACAAGCTACAGCAAACGCGAAGTGATAAGAATCCTCAACCGACACTCCAAGGCTTGCCTGTGCCCAGTCCATAATCTTGATTGCTGCTGTAGGAGCAAACATTGCACCGATATTGATAGCCATATAGAAAAGTGAGAAGCCTGAGTCGCGCTTGTCCTTGAATTCAGGAGCATCGTAAAGACGACCCACCATCACCTGGAGGTTTCCCTTAAAGAGACCAGTACCCAATGCGATTAGAATGAGCGAAAGACCCATAGCACCTGCTGCCACCATATTGCTTCCAAGAGGCAATGAGAGTACCAAGTAGCCAATAAACATGATAAAGATTCCTGTGGTCACCATACGTCCGAAACCGAACTTGTCGGCAGCAATACCGCCGATGATTGGCAAGAAATAGACCATCATGAGGAAAGTAGAATAAATAGTACTTGCTAATCCAGCCTCATAGCCGAAATTAGCCTGCAAAAAAAGCAGGAAGACTGCGAGCATGGTATAATAACCAAAACGCTCGCCTGTGTTGGCAAGGGCAAGCGCCCAAAGGCCTTTAGGTTGTCCTTCAAACATAATTTAAATATTATTGGTTAATAATTGTTATTTCTTGATATTTGCCTCCTGAAGGCCATAGCCCTTCTTCTTGTCCTCGATCAGAAGAAGCACTGCAATGACGATTGCCACAACACCGAAACCTGCAAAGGTTGTCATGGTCTGTGTATAGTCAATAAGTCCTGTTGTCTCATCAGTGTTAGCCTGATTGATCTTTCCTATCCAGATTGGCACCATCGAGAGTCCGATGTTCTGGATGTAGAATATCATGGCATAAGCTGTTCCCAGCAGCTGCATAGGAATGATCTTTGGTACCGATGGCCACATTGCAGAAGGAACCAGTCCGAATGCAATGCCAAGGAGTACCATCATCACAATAGCTACTGCCACCGCATTGACTTCTGGCAAGGCAAACACTGCATGAACGACAGTGAGCAATACCGAACCGATGATCATGAGCGTTGCACCCTTTCCAACCTTGTCATAGACATAGCCGAAGAGTGGCGTAAGCACGATAGTACCATAAGGAAGCATCGAAGGAATGGTGCCAGCAATGTCTTCTGCCACGCCATACTTGATGACCATGAGCTTGGTCGCAAACTTGAGGAAAGGGAAAACACCGGCATAGAACATAAGGCAGAGCAGGGTAATATACCAGAAACCCTTGTTGCAGAACAACAACTTGAGGTCCGAGAACTTGAATCCTTCCTCTGGTTCGGTAGCAGAAGCCGCCACTGCAGCATCTTCCTTCTTGTCCATGATGTTATATACGATAAACGAAAGCATACCGATGCAGAGCATTGCCGCGCCCAATCCAATAGAGGCTGAAACGGCTCCCATGTTCTTGGCGAAAGGCAAAGCAAAGCTGAGTGCCGCAGCAGTACCGAATCGCGCCAAGGCAACCTGAGCTCCCATGGCAAGAGCAAGCTCGTGCCCTGTAAACCACTTGACAATGACCTTTGAAACCGTGATGCCCGCAATCTCTGCTCCTACACCATAGAGTGCAAAACCGAGACAAGCCCAGATGACCTGCATCTGATAGCCGAACAGTTCTCCCGTAAAAGTGTTCGACACAGCCCACCACTTGATTAGGGCACCGCCGAACATGAGGATGGTGGACATGAGTCCCGTGAAACGGATGCCGAACTTATCGAGAATAATGCCTCCGATAAAGAGCAAGCCAAGGAACACGTTGAAAAAGCCGTATGAACCCGAGAAGAATCCATACTCGTCGGACGTCCAGCCCAAGCCGAGACCTCCATCCTCCTTTGCGGCCGTGAGAAGAGGCTCAAGAGGAGACATCACATCGGTGAAGAAATAGGCAAACATCATTGTGACCGACACTATGGCAAGTGCCGCCCAACGAGCTGCCGCAGAATCACTCAGTTTCTTTTGAATCTGTTGTACCATTTATTTTAGTGTTTTATTATTTTGACGCATAGACACAAAATCGCACAAAGTTACAATAAATTATTGTACATTGCAAGCAAATGGGGCAAAAAGCAGAAAAATACCCGCAATTTTCCGAAAATCATACATTAGTTTTTGCGCATTGGATTTTATTTTTTAACTTTGTTTCGAAAAATTATTGAACAGACAACATTAGTTAACGGGATTTATCTCCCCTAAAAATATCAACCTATGGAATTAATCGAACGTTTTCTGTCGTACGTCAAGGTAGAGACGACAAGCGACGAGACCACCGAGGTGACTCCGAGCACCCCAGGTCAGATGGCCTTCGCCAAGCAGCTTCACCAGGAGCTCATCAGCATCGGACTTTCTGATGTGACCATCGACGACAATGGCTATGTATATGCCACCCTTCCTGCCAATACCGACAAGGCCGACGTGCCTGTCATCGGGTTCATTGCCCACATGGATACTGCACCAGATGCCAGTGGCAAGAATGTCAATCCGCGCATCGTCCAGAACTACGATGGCAAAGACATCGTGCTCAACGAGGCAGAGAACATAGTGCTCTCGACCTCATACTTCCCAGAGATACTCAACCACAAAGGCGAAGACCTTATCGTGACCGACGGAACCACCCTGCTTGGCGCCGACGACAAGGCAGGCATCGCAGAGATCATCACTGCCATGGAATACCTGATGGCTCATCCCGAAATCAAGCACGGCAAGATACGCGTAGGCTTCAATCCTGACGAGGAGATCGGACTTGGCGCACACAAGTTCAACGTTGAGCTCTTCGGCTGCGACTGGGCATACACGATGGACGGTGGCGAAGTGGGAGAACTCGAATATGAGAACTTCAATGCAGCTTCGGCCAAGCTCACCTTCCATGGCGTGAACGTACACCCTGGCACTGCCAAGAACAAGATGATCAATGCAGGCATCCTCGCTACCGAATTTGCTGCCACTCTTCCGAGCGACGAACGTCCAGAGACCACCGAAGGCTATGAGGGATTCTATCACCTTACGTCGATGGACGGCTGCGTCGAGGTCGCACATCTCAACTACATCATCCGCGATCACAACCGCGAGACCTTCGAACTGCGCAAAGCCACAGTCTCGCATCTCGCTGAGCAGTTCAATGAGGCTAACCCAGGCTGCTGCGAGGTAGTGATCAAGGACCAGTACTACAATATGCTCGAAAAGATCGAGCCAATCATGCACGTCATCGACATTGCCAAGCAGGCCATGCTCGAAGCAGGAGTCACACCAAAGGTACAGCCAATACGCGGCGGCACCGACGGAGCCCAGCTTTCGTTCAAGGGCTTGCCTTGTCCAAACATCTTTGCAGGTGGCATGAACATGCACGGACGTTACGAATACGTACCAGTCCAGAGCATGGAAAAGGCTATGATGACCGTGGTCAACATCTGCCGCATAGTTGCCGAATGATGTAAGTCAAGTTTCCAACAATGACATATAAGATTACAAAGAGCACATTGATTGACGATGTGCTTATCGACCTTCCAGCAAGCAAGAGCCTCAGTAACCGAGCCCTTATCATGCAGGGGCTATGCCAAGGCTCTTGCTCCATCTCGCATCTCTCTGACTGCGATGATACCACAGTGATGCTCAATGCACACAGTCACGACACAAGCACATACATCTACGAAGACGGCTACCGCATCATCGACATAGGTGCGGCAGGCACATCAATGCGTTTCCTCACGGCTTTCTTCTCTGCAAAACCAGGAGCAAAGGTGATCATGACTGGCAGCCAACGCATGCGTCAGCGCCCAATCAGCGTCCTGGTCGATGCCCTCCGCTCACTTGGTGCCGATATCGAATACACCGAGACTGAAGGCTTCCCTCCTTTGCGCATCAATGGGAAGAGACTCGAAGGCGGACATCTCGAGATCGACGGCAGCATCTCGTCACAGTACATATCTGCCCTCCTCATGATTGCCCCTACCCTGCAGCAGGGACTCGAGCTGCATCTGCTCAACAATGTCACCTCTGTACCATATATCCGCATGACTCTGTCGATGATGGAGGAGTTTGGCATCAAGAGCACATGGGACGGCAACGTGATCAGCATTGCCCCTCAGGGCTATAACGCTACCGCCTATGCTATCGAGTCCGACTGGAGCGCCGCGAGCTACTGGTACGAGATCCTTGCATTGTCCAATAGCATCAGCACAATACGGCTCAAGGGTCTGCGTCTCGACAGCACACAGGGCGACTGCCACATTGCCGACTATTTCAGCAAGCTTGGCATCAGAACCGAAGCGTGCGACGAGGGTGTGAGAATAACAAGAACCAATGAGCCTCTGCCCGAACACGTCGCATGGGACATGTCGAGCCAGCCCGACCTTGCACAGACCGTCATCGCTTCATGCTGTGCCCTTGGCGTCAGGTTCGACATCTGCGGACTCCACACCCTGCGCATCAAGGAGACCGACCGCATTGCCGCTCTCGAAAACGAGCTCCTCAAACTCGGATTCATCGTTGGCGACAATGATGACCGCGAGATGATGTGGAAAGGTGAGACCACTGTCCCAACCATCGACACCAACCCTATCGCCACCTACCAGGACCACCGAATGGCAATGGCATTCGCACCTCTTGCGCTCGTCACAGCCGACGGCTCGATTTGCATCGACAATCCTCAAGTAGTCACCAAGTCATATCCAACCTTCTGGAACGACATCCAGTCAATAGGGTGTGCAATTCAGGAAAGTTGACAAATAACAATAATCCAAAGACTGTCACTTTTCAGTAAGAACACAAAGAAAGATAAATATGATTATATTTTTAGTTTTGCTTGTCTCTCTGGCATGTCTTGTACTGCTCGTCTTTGGCCTCTCTCTCATAGGCCATAAGCGTTATGAAAAACGAGTGGAGGAAGGTACTGCCCGTCCTGACGAGACCTCTCCTTTCGAGGTGACCAAGGAAGTGCCCGACGAATGCTGCGGACAACATGCCACGTGTGAACGCGACTCGCTACTTGCTGCTGTATCGAAAGAAATCATATATTACGATGACGAAGAACTCGATGCGTTCAAGGGACGCGAAAGCGACGAATACACCGACGAAGAGGCAGAGGCCTTTGCCAATGTCTTCTACGAGCTGAAAGAAGTGGAAGTAGCTGGCTGGGTACGCTCGCTGCAGCTGCGTGGTGTCGAGATTCCCGACCAGATAAAAGACGAGGTGCTCCTGATTGTGCGCGAGCGCCGCTTCCGCCCTGCCACTTCCGGCGACCACAGCAACGACAAAGTCTCAAAGAAATAATCGGTCCGAATGGATCGTGAGTGACAGAATGTTGTGACAAAGACGTGTCTATACATACCATTAGTGTTGATAAGCATCATTGCTCTTACCTCGTGCAAGGGCAATACGGCATTTACACGCAGCATGTATGGACTGACCACCAAATATAACATTCTCTTCAACGGCAAGGAGGCATATAACGAAGGTCTGAAGAACCTTGAGAAAGACGAGGCATCAGCCGATGCTTGCTTCGACCGTGCCATCGACAAATGCAAGAAAGCCGTGCAGACTCGCAGCATCACCCAGAAGCCGAAACGTAAGAAAAACCCGTCTCCTGCCGACAAAGAGTGGCAGAGTCGCGGCGAGTGGAACCCCTATATCCACAACGCATGGTTACTATGCGGAAAGGCACAGTTCTACAAGCGCGACTATATTGCCTCTGCCACAACATTTGCCCATACGGCACGCCGATTCTGGTGGAAGCCTTTGGTCATCGCTGAATGTCATATTTGGAAAGCACGCTGCTATGCGGTCCAAGGCTCCACCTTTGAGGCGGAAGCCGAACTGAACCTCGTCGTCCCACAAAAGAGATATTCCGACTTGAAGTCGCTGAACCAGCAGCCTGAATTTCAGAAACTGACCAAGCAGCTTCGAAAAGAGTTTACTATAGCCCTCGAAGAAATCAAGCTCGAACGTCCTATTCATGTGAAGGCCGACAGTGCAGTAGTCATGACCAAGGAAGAAGCACGACTCGCGGCAGTGCGCGATGAATTGCAGACCTATGCCGAGACCATCCGCATGCAGGATTCTCTGCTCCATCTCTCAACCTTGCCGAAAGATGAACTTCTCCGCATCATTGACAAGAAGATCAAGGCACTGAAGAAAGCCGAGAAGAAAGCCGTGCAAGAGGCGATGGCTGCCATGGGCAATCAGGATATGCCACAGCAGGAGGCAGGCAATCAGGACTTCCAGCAACCTATCGTGGGTGCTATCGACAATTCATGGTACTTCTACAACGAGGCTGTTGTCAGTGCCGGAAAGGTCGAGTTCCAGCGTATTTGGGGACCTCGTCGCCCTGAAGACAACTGGCGACGCAAGAACAAGACAGAGGTAGCCATCAACTTTGACACCTCCGACGAAGAAAGTCTGAACGACGATGATACAAAGCAAGACATTGACAAGCAAGTTGATGCCAATGCTTCAGGCAATGACAAGTCAGAGGCAAGCAAAGATGCCATCGATCCTCACAGCCGCGAATACTATCTCGCACAGATTCCATTCAGCGAAGCCGACAAGGCCAATGCCAATGCTCTGATCGAAGAGAGCATGTACAATATGGGAGTCATCATCAACGAGAAACTCGACGACCTGCCGCTGGCAATACAGACCTTCGAGCAGCTCGAGCAGCGCTATCCACTCCTTCCCTGCATCTGCCTATGCCATTGCTGTCAGCGACCCTGACTACATCGACAACCTGCAGCAGATGGCTGCACAGGAAGACTCGCTATACATCACGACCTACAATGCATACATCGCCAACGAGAGCCAAAAGGTACACGATACCTACCATTGGGTCAGTGAACACTGGCCACTGACAAGACTCATGCCGAAATTCCTCTTCCTTCACGCTCTCAGTTACGTACAGGAAGGCGACACTGAATCATTCCGCGAGTCATTGGAGCAGCTCACTGCAACCTATCCATCAAGTGATGTATCACCTTTGGCGAGCCAGATGGTCAAAGGTATCCACGAAGGTAGAAACGTGCAGAAAGGAGCCACTAACAAAGGCATGACATGGAACAGCACGTTGCAGCAGGAAGGTTCAGAAGCCGACAGTACGGTGATATTTATTGACAACGACGATATCCCTCACCTTCTTCTCCTTGCCTACAAGACCGACAGCATATCACAGAACGACCTCCTATTTGAGATAGCCAAGTTCAACTTCGAGAACTATCTCGTCAAGGATTTCGATCTAGAGATCATGACTACAGGAGAACTTTCTATACTCATAGTCAGCAAGTTCGACAATATCGACGCCCTCATAGAATATCACGACCGTATGGACCATTCGGCAACTCTGAGTCTCCCTGAAGGCATATACATGATCGACATTTCCGAGACCAACTTCCGCGCTCTTCTCAAAGGCAGAACCTTCGATGACTACTTCCAATGGGTGAAAGAGACGTATGGTATTTAATAATTAATGTTTACTGAACAATGCGCATACTTTGGGCCGACGACGAAATTGAGCTTTTGAAGCCACACATCCTTTTT
>SFEH01000160.1 GCA_004557315.1 Bacteroidales bacterium | reverse complement strand
GGTTGACAAGATCAACAACGCCGACTCAATGATCTTCCAGGTTGAGAAGCAGCTCAAGGAGAATGGCGACAAGATTCCTGCCGACATGAAGCAGAAGATTGAGGACGTTGTAGCTCGCCTCAAGACAGCCAAGGACAACAAGGACATTGCTGGTATCGATGCTGCTACAGCTGAACTCAACCAGATGATGGGTCAGGCTGCACAGAACATGTATGGCCAGCCAGGTGCTCAGGGCGGTCCTCAAAACCCAGGCAACGGTGGTAACTCTGAGCCACAGGATGTTGATTTTGAGGAGGTCAAGTAAGCATATATTTAGAAAAAAGAATACATTATCAAACGGGAAGCGTGTGGCTCAATAAGCTACACGCTTCCTTGTTTTTGGAAGTACAGAATAATATTGCTATGTTTGTGTTTAATGATAAGCATCTGTACCTCATTTGTATCTTGAAACCTCAAAAAGTATTCAGCTGCGCCCATAATCTCCTCCAAAGTGGCTTAAATAAATTGAAATAATTAAAAATATCTGTCATCTGTCACCAAATGGATATAATATGCTAATAAACAGAAAGATATTAGGTGACAGACTGGTGACAGATGAAAATATCTGTCACCAATTATTTCGCTATTGATTCTTGTCTGTACCAACCATTGAAAACGTCTCCAGTGTCTTTCATTAATCATCTATTATTTGGCACAAGTGTTTCATCCTTATGAAACAACTGTTTCATAGTAATGGAACACATGTTTCAATAATATGGAACAACTGTTCCATTCCAAATTTTCTCTTCAGGTTGTCCTGTCAAGGAAGAAGGAATAGGGAAGAATAAAGAGGTCGAGGGGAAACTTTTGAGACACTCGCGCTGGTCGAGTGCAGACTCTTATTTGAGCAAGCCTTTCAGTTCTGATTTGTCAAAGTTGCCGAACCAGTCAGTAAGCTTCGATTCTGCCTGAGTCTTGATTTCTGGGGTAACGCACGATGCTACTGTGGCTGCGCACGAAAGCAGTGCTGCAAAGTCGTCAGAGAAGCCTACGACAGGAATAGTATCAGGAATCAAATCAAGGGGGAGAATAAAATAGCCCAATGCACCATAGATGATTGCTTTCTTGTCGGTCGGAGTTGTTGCTGCAGTTGCTGTGTAATAGAGCACCAAAGCGAGATAGATGACCTTGAGGCCAGCCTTCTTTGCTACACTTTTCACTTTTTCCCAGAGTCCATCTTCGCTATAGTGCTTCTGGCTCGATACGATCATTGCCTGATCAGGCATTTTCTTTTCCTGTTCCATAATAATATTTTTTTTTGATTATGTCAAAAAAGTCAGCCTCAGACTGTTTAGGCTGACTTTCTGTGTCATTTCTTGAATTTACTTTCTGCCCTATCGACAAGCAGACGACGAGCGATTTCCTCGGCGATCAATGCCGAACCGACGCGGTTGGGATGGATCATGTCGTCCAATGTCTCAAGATATGGGCGCATAGCTGTATTGAGATCAATGACTGGCAAGCCTCGTTTAGCAGCAAGCTCCTTGAGAAGCGGACAAATCTCGTTATCAACCACCTCTGGACGGATTGAGAAGTTCTCTCCTGCTGCTGGTATTGGCAGGCAGATGTAGATGAGCGGGTGACTTGGCAGACACTGGAAACTATCGACCATAGCATTGAAGCTTGGGGCAAAGTCGTCCTTGAAATGATCCCAGTTGCGTGCCTTGCTGTCGTTGGTTCCAAGCTTGATGGTAACAATATCGGGATTGCTAGCCAATGCCGCCTGGAAACGGCGCTTGGCAGGTTCAGAGGCATTCATATATGGGCTGTCGCCCTCGCGCATCATTGTATAACCGCTCAAGCCGAAGTTCTGAACCACATAATCATCGCCCAAAAGCCTTTGCAGCACGCCAGGATAAGCCTCGGTAGCAGGATCGCTCAAGCCATGGCCTTCGGTAATACTGTTGCCGACACATGCCACCCTTATCTGAGCCATAGACACAGAGAAGAATGCGCAAAGGCAAAGCAGGAGCGATGTCAGTCGTCTCATTTGCATGGGATATCAGCAATACGCTGTTCGTGACGTCCGCCTTCGAATTCAGTTGTCATATACTCGTCAAGAATCTTGCGAGCCATTTCGTTGTCAATGAAACGGCCAGGGAGAACAAGCACGTTGGCATTGTTGTGCTGACGGATGAGATGCGCTATCTCTGGAATCCAGCAAAGACCAGCACGTATGCCCTGATGCTTGTTGAGAGTCATGCTGATACCTTCACCGCTACCGCACATGGCGATACCTGGGTAGCACTCGCCTGCCTCAATGGCATTAGCCAAAGCATGTCCATAAGTTGCGTAATTGCAGCTCTCTTCGGTCAGAGTGCCATAATCCTTATATGGGATGCCTTTCTCATCAAGATATTGCTTAACGAACTGCTTCAACTGGAAAGCAGCGTGATCGGATGCCAATCCTACAAAGTTTTTGATTTCCATAATTGATAAATGTGATAATTTAGAAAGAAAAGAGCGGAGGTCAATAAACGCCTCCGCTCAATATCTGTATCTGATGAATTACTTCTTAAGCATGCGCTTAACCTGGGTATAGACGTTCTCAGCAGTGAAGCCGAGCTTCTCATCGAGCACCTTGTAAGGAGCAGAGAAGCCGAATGTGCTGAGACCCCAAACCTCACCGTCAGCTCCTACGAGACCTTCGAGAGTTACAGGGAGACCTGCTGTCATACCGAACTTTGGCTTGCCTGCAGGGAGAATCTGCTGCTGGTACTTCTTTGTCTGACGACGGAAGAGACCTTCTGATGGAACGCTCACAATACGGCACTTGATACCCTCTTCACGAAGGAGCTGTGCACCAGCCACGAGAGTAGAAACCTCAGAACCTGAAGCAAGGAGGATTACGTCATAGTCTTCGTCAGAACCTGCTACGATGTATGCGCCCTGAGCTGCCTGGCTGTAGTCGTTGCCTTCTGGGAGAGTCTTGATGTTCTGGCGAGAGAAGATGAGACCTGTAGGAGATACGGTATTCTCCATTGCCATCTTCCATGCCTGAGTTGTCTCGTCACTGTCGGCAGGACGGAGAACGAGCATAGAGTTGCGTCCCTTGTGAGTTCTGAGCTTCTCCATGAGACGGATCTGTGCCTCGTGCTCAACAGGCTCATGAGTAGGTCCATCCTCACCTACGCGGAATGCATCGTGAGTCCAGATGAACTTGACTGGGAGCTCCATGAGAGCGGCCATACGAACTACAGGGAGCATGTACTGGCTGAATACGAAGAATGTACCACAAGCAGGGATGACACCACCATGGAGAGCCATACCTACGCAGCAGCATGCCATAGTGAACTCAGCAACACCTGCCTGGAAGAATGCGCCACTGAAGTCGCCCTTCTGCATGTCGTGAGTAAACTTGAGGAAGCCGTCAGTCTTATCAGAGTTAGAAAGGTCGGCAGATGCACAGATCATGTTAGGAACCTGCTGAGCGAGCTGGCTGAGGACAGCTGCTGATGCTGAACGAGTTGCATCGTCCTTCTTCTGCTCAACCTTTGACCAGTCG
>SFEH01000032.1 GCA_004557315.1 Bacteroidales bacterium | reverse complement strand
AGCATGGGCACTTGTGAGGATACGCTTGATGGCTGGATGCTCTGTGTTGACAATGAGATTGTACGACTCTGGCATCATGCCGTAGTAGTTCATGCCTGGTTGCATGCGGCTCATCTCCTTCATACGTCGCATCCATTCGTTCTGTGCGATCATCACAGGCTTGTCAGTCTCATCCATTGCCTGGAAATCTACTGTCCACTCAACGACCTTGCCGTCGCTGCCCTTGCATTCAGGTATCTGTGAACTGAAGAGCACATTGTTCTCGCGGCGCTCAGACTCGCTGAATTCGACCTTCTTGGCATCGGCCTTGCGGATGAGGTTTGAGAGTGTGTCAGCATCGATGCGGCTGAAGTGGCACTTCTCCTGCTTCTGCTCCTGCTGGTTCATGAATGGAGTGTCGAGTTGTCCGTTCATCTCAAGCACGTCGTATCCCTTTGACTTAGCTGCTTCGATATATGAGTACTGAGCAACCTTGTCGTTTGAATACAGATAGCAGAGCTGTCCGTCCTTGTCGGTCTGGTTGCCCTCGGTGAGCTTGCGATACTCGTCGAGAGTGTAGTAGAAGCCCTCGGTATTCTTGACGAGACAGAAATTGACAGCCTTGTCGTAGAACTTCTCGTCTGACAGCATGCCATATTCGATGAAGATCTTGAGGTCATCCCACTTCTCTTCATATTTTTTACGGTCATCATTGAAGATCTCCTGAAGACGGTCGGCAACCTTGCGAGTGATATAGCCACTGATCTTCTTGACGTTCTGGTCGCTCTGTAGGTAGCTGCGGCTTACGTTCAATGGGATATCCGGAGAGTCGATGACACCATGGAGCAGCATCATGAACTCTGGTACTACGCCTTCTACCTGATCTGTGACGAAAACCTGATTGCAGAAGAGCTGTATCTTGTCGCGATGGAACTCATTGTTCTCAATCTTTGGGAAGTAGAGCACACCTGTAAGGTGAAATGGGAAATCGACATTGAGGTGAATCCAGAAAAGAGGATCAGGACTCATAGGGTAGAGGTCGTGATAGAACTTCAGATAGTCATCGTCCTTGAGGTCGGATGGCTGACGAGTCCAGAGTGGAGTTGTCTCATTAATCTGGTTGTCCTCTTCGGTATCCACTTCCTTGCCGTCCTTCCATTCGGTCTTCTTACCGAAGATCACAGGTACTGGCAGGTACTTGCAATACTTCTTGAGCAAGCCTTCGATGGTCGATTTCTTCGACATGTTCTCCTTGTTGTCATCGTCGAGATAGAGGATGATGTCGGTACCGCGCTCGCTCTTGTCGCAGTTGTCCATTGTGAAGTCTGGATTACCCTCGCAGCTCCATTCAGTAGCTGGTTCATCCTTGTATGACTTCGAGCGGATTACGACGCGCTTTGCCACCATGAAGGCAGAATAGAAACCGAGGCCGAAATGACCGATTATGCTTGCGCCGTCTTTCTTATATTTGTCAAGGAACTCAGTAGCGCCCGAGAAAGCAATCTGGTTGATGAACTTGTCGATCTCCTCGGCTGTCATACCGATACCCTGATCGCTCACAGTGAGTGTACCTGCTTCTGGATCGACAGCAATATTGACTTTCAGATTGTCGGTGTCGCCCTGAAACTCTCCTGCACGAGCAAGAGTCTTGAGCTTCTGTGTAGCATCGACAGCATTGCTTACAAGCTCACGAAGGAAAATCTCGTGGTCGCTGTAAAGAAACTTCTTGATCACCGGGAAGATGTTCTCGGAGGTTACATTGATTGAACCTGATTTCTGTGCCATAATTATATTATATTTAATAATGTTATATATTCTTGATAAAATATTTGTTAGTTTGACATATTAACTATGCAAAACTTTTTTATCAAAATCCGTGCCAGCGCAAGAATTACGTCATTTTGTCGCAAAAAAACAGGTCAAAAAATGAAAAAACGACAAATTTTGCATTGTGCAATTGATTGTATTGATAAAAAAGTGCCGAATAATTTTTTTTAACCAAAAAAAAGTTATAACTTTGCAATACCTTAAAATGCATAACCATAACACGATACCTTAAAATATACACTTTGGTTTAATAACTTTAGTCTTACACCTATGGGAGCGTTAATTTGCGTTTTCAGTCTAACACAGAATGATGAGCTGTTCGACGGTCATTTGTAACGAAATGACCGTCGGTAGCTTAAAGTTTGCAACTACATTATACATTACTTTATTTTAAGAATATGAAAAAGATCCTTTTAACATTAAGTTGTTTTACGGTTATGTCGGCACTTGCACAGAACCCTATCATCAAGGGTATCTATTCTGCCGACCCTACTGCTCGTGTCTTTGATGGCAAGCTCTATGTCTATCCTTCCCACGATATCATTAGCCCGGTGGAGCCTGAACGCAAATGGTTCTGCATGGCCGACTATCATGTCTATACCACTGCCGATATGTGCAAATATCAGGACCTGGGAGTGATTCTCGACCAGAAGGATGTGCCATGGGGTAATCCAGAGTCTTATTCGATGTGGGCTCCTGACTGCATTGAGAAGGACGGTAAATACTATTTCTTCTTTCCAGCCAATGTCAAGGACGGTCGTGGCTTTGGCGTAGGCGTTGCCGTTGCTGACAAGCCTGAAGGTCCATTCGTGGCTCGTGAGAAAAACATCGAGGGCATTTCGGGTATCGACCCATGTGTCATCAAGGGTTACGATGGCAAGTATTATATCTATTGGGGTGGAGGCGGACTCATGTGCGCACAGATCAAGGATGACTTCTCGGCTCTCGACGAGAGTGTGCCTTCGCAGGAAGTGAAGTTCGGCGATCGCACTTTCACCCGTGTAGGCGTTGATGTGGCTGCAAGTCTGCCTGAAGGTTTCAAGGAAGGTCCATTCGCATTCACTCGCAATGGCAAGTACTACCTCACCTATCCTTGGGTACGCGGCAAGGCTGGTGACCCAGGTCCTGATGGCAAGCCTCTCGACAATCACACTGAGACGTTAGCCTATGCGATGAGCGACAGTCCTTATGGTCCTTTCGAATTTAAGGGTCTCATCATGAAGGAGTCGCCAACAGGCTGCTGGACCAATCACCATTCGATCGTGGAGTACAAGGGACAGTGGTATCTCTTTTATCACCACAACGACTATTCGCCAGAGTTCGACAAGAATCGCTCTGTATGCTGCGACTCGCTCTTCTTCAATGCCGACGGCACCATCCGTGAGGTCATACCTACACGCCGAGGAGTGGGTATCACCAAGGCAACAGCGCAGATCCATATCGACCGTTATACTTCGATCGAAGGTGCAGCAATTGACTATATCGATGTTAGTACCCCATTCGAAGGCTGGAAGACCATCTTTGCCAATAACGGCGATAAGGTCACTTACAACAGTGTCGATTTCGGCAAGGGTGTCAAGAAACTCACTTTTGGCATCATCAAGAGCAACGGAGCAAAGCTCTCGGTCTATGCAGATGGCAAAAAGATAGCAGCCATCGACATGGTTCCTTCTGAAGTCAGATTGGAGCAGACTGTCAAGATGACTGCTAAAATATCGGGCATACATCACATCTCGGTTGAACTTGAGAGTGGCGATGCAGAGATCGACTGGATCTCGTTCAAATAATTTCGAAAATGAAAAGAGCCGACCGTGAGGTCAGCTCTTTTCTATCATGAAACAATATTCAGTATCAATAGTCACCGCTCTCGATGTCGTCGAGGCTCTGGTAGCCGTCGAGGTCAATCTCATCTGGATCATAGTCATCCTCACCGTACATGTTGCCTTCGATGCCACTGAAGATGTCATCGAGGTTGCCTCCTTGCTTTGGAGCCTTGCCTTTCGATAATGTCACTTCGGGCTGCATCTTGTGAGCCTTTACCTCGATGCTCTTGAGCTGAATGTAGAGATAGCGCTCGCACATCATATCGAAGCAGAAGAGAACCTTCTGTTTCTCTTTTTGTATGAGGTCGTCAAGATGGGTCTTCTCCATGATTGGTCCACTGTCGCGAGTAGGGTCTTCGTTCATATCGACCATAGTGATCTCGGTGAGCTTGGTCCAATCTGAATCACAGATGAAGAAGCTGGTCATCTCATCGTTTTTGTAGTTACAGCTCTTGATGATCGTGTTGTGAAGATCAAGGAATGTAGCTTCTGCATCGATGTCTATTTCGCGACGGAAATCCTCGACCTCGTCGCTAAGGATTACGAAATGATAAACCATAGTTTTCTTATTTGGGGAGATAAAGAAGTTAATGAAGTCAAAGAAGATAAAGATAATAGTTGCATTGTTGATAATATTGTTTGAAGAGAAATGAGAATAATATTTAGACTGACATCATTTGTCTTTATCTACCTTAACTTCTTTAACTTCTTTATCTTCCTAACTTATAAATTACATATTTCCTGCAATGATTCCGCGGTCGCTGCTCTTGATGAACGAGATGAGATAGTCGCGTTCAGGGGTCTGAGGACACTCGGCCTCGATCTTTTCGCATGCGTGAGTCACATTGAGTCCTGACATATAGAGGATGCGGTACATCTCCTGAATCTGGATGATTTGTTCAGAAGAGAATCCACGACGGCGCAGACCCACTATGTTAAGTCCCATATACTTGGCTGGAGTGCGGCCGACCATAGAGTAAGGAGGAATGTCCTTGGTCAAGCCCGAACCACCCTGGATCATGCAGTATGAGCCAATGTGGGTGAACTGGTGGATGAGAGTGCCGCCACCGATCACTGCACAAGGATCGACTACAACCTCACCTGCCATCTGCACAGAGTTGCTCATTATCACGCCATCGCCCACATTACAGTCGTGAGCCACGTGGCAGTAAGCCATGATCATGCAGTTGCTGCCCACCTTGGTCACCTGCTTTGAAGCAGTGGCGCGATGGATGGTCACACATTCGTGCAGTTGAGTGTTGTCGCCAATCTCGACAGTGGTATATTCGCCCTTGAACTTCAAGTCCTGTGGGGTAGTGGCAATACATGCGCCTGGGAAGATGTGGCAGTTCTTGCCGATGCGTGCCCCAGGGAATACTGTCACATTGTTCTCAATGATGGTGCCATCGCCAATCACTGTATCATTGTAGATACAAGAGAATGGTCCAATCTTGACGCCCTCGCCAATCTTTGCACCTGGTTCGATATATGCTAATGGAGAAATGTTGCTCATCGTTTTTTCTTAGGGAGTTAAAGGAGATAAAGAAGTTAAAAGGAGATAAAGACAATAGATGTATTGTCAAAAATAATTATTTGAAGAGAAAGGAGAATTTTTCAGACTAACACATTTGTCTTTATCTCCTTTTAACTTCTTTAACTTCTTTATCTCCCCTTTGAGATTTTATAACCTTATTAAATCACTTATTCTTAATAATCTGTGCCATGAACTCTGCCTCGCTCACAATCTTGTCGCCTACAAACGCATAGCCCTTCATCTGAGCGATGCCACGGCGGAGAGGAGTCATAAAGCTGACACGGAAGATGAGTGTGTCGCCTGGGACTACCTTCTGGCGGAACTTCACATTGTCGATCTTCATGAAGTATGTAGAGTAGCGCTCTGGTTCATCAACACAGCTCAACACGAGGATACCCGAGCACTGTGCCATTGCCTCGACCTGAAGCACACCTGGCATTACTGGCTCTTCAGGGAAGTGGCCCACAAAGAATGGCTCATTGGCAGTGACACTCTTGATGCCTACTACATAGTCGTTGTCCTCAATCTCCACTATCTTATCGACCAGCTGCATAGGGTAGCGGTGAGGCATGACC
The DNA here is from genome assembly GCA_004557315.1 of Bacteroidales bacterium. Lineage (GTDB taxonomy): Bacteria > Bacteroidota > Bacteroidia > Bacteroidales > UBA3663 > Liminaster. The sequence continues at coordinate 11,368 of SFEH01000032.1, read as the reverse complement.
TTCTTGATGCCCACGTTGTCCATCACAGGAGCCTTGTTTGGGTCGTAGATAGGAGCCTGAATCTCGGTACGTTTCATATCCTTGCGCACAGCACGAGCCAATTTGTTGTTGATCATGTGACCAGGCTTTGTAGCGATTACACGACCCTCGATGAACTTTCCGATGAGGGCGAGGTCGCCAATGATGTCGAGGAGCTTGTGGCGTGCAGGCTCATTGTCCCATGCCAAAGGACGCTTCTGGACGTAGCCGAGAGTGTCGGCACATGGAGCCTCGGCACCGATAGCATGAGCGAGCTTGTCGAGCTCTGCCTGTTCAACCTTCTGGTCGTAGATGACTACAGCATTGTCAAGGTCGCCGCCCTTGATGAGGTTGGCATTGAGGAGAGGCTGAATCTCACGCACAAAGACGAAAGTGCGGGCTGCAGCAACCTCCTGCTTGAAGTCGGCCATGTTGTTGAGCACAGCATACTGGTTGTTGAGCACTGGAGAAGGGAAATCGACGAAGGTAGTCACCGAGAAATGGTCGTCAGGATAGATCTCGAGCTTCAGTCCGTTCTCGTCGGTCACCTCATATTTCTTTGTGATGCGGAACACCTCACGCTTGGCATCCTGTTCCACAACACCAGCCTTCTCGATAGCCTCTGAATAGAGGATTGACGAGCCGTCGAGGATAGGGAACTCTGGTGCATTGACCTGAATGGCACAGTTGTCGATGCCTGCGCAATAGAGAGCTGCCATGGCATGTTCGATGGTTGAGATCACCACATCGCCCTTCTTGATCACTGTGCCGCGGTGAGTAGCAGCTACATTGTCGGCTACAGCTTCGATTACTGGTTGCTCTGGGAGGTCGATACGCTGTATGGTGTAACCAGTATCAGCAGGAGCAGGGTTGAATGTTACAGTGATATCAAGGCCAGTATGCAAGCCTTTGCCTGAAAAGGAGAAACTCTCCTTCAGTGTCTGTTGTTTCTGTTGCATTTTATTCTTGATTATATAATTATTTTGCGAGTTCTTTCTTCAGTTTCTGGATGTCGGCCTGCATGTCTGGCAAGCGCTTGAGATATACAGCCTGACGAGCCCATTCGCGGGCAGGGATTACTGGATAGCCCATGAGAGTGTTGCCGCTGCCGATGTTTCCAGGGATGCCCGACTGTGCACCGAAGGTGTTCTGGTCGCCGATAGTGCATTGTCCAGCCACACCCACCTGACCTGCGAAGGTGTTCCATGAGCCAATCTTGGTTGTGCCTGCTACACCTACCTGTGAGCAGAAGATGTTGTTCTCCTTGGTCACTACGTTATGTCCAATCTGCACGAGGTTGTCGAGCTTGGTGCCATGTCCGATCACCGTATGACCCATTGTCGCACGGTCGATAGTGGTGTTGGCTCCAATCTCATTGTCGCCCTCGAGAATGACATTGCCAATCTGCGAGATCTTTTGATATTCACCGTTCACAGGTGCGAAACCGAAGCCATCGGCACCTATCACGCAGCCAGAGTGCAGGATACAGTTGTCGCCAATCACGCAATCGTGATACACCTTTACACCAGCATAGATGATGCAGTTCTTGCCCACCTTGACGTTCTCACCGAGATAGACTTGAGGGTATATCTGTGAGCCTTCACCGATGGTCACGCCCTTGGCAAGATAGGCAAAGGCTCCCACATAAGCATCGGCAGGAACGCTTACCGAAGCATCGATGAATGAAGACTGTTCAATGCCCTGTTTCTTTGGATTGAGTGCTGCCTGAACCATATTGAGCAACATGCCCATGGCTGCACGTGCGTCAGCCACCTTGACCAATGTGGCCTTTACTTCACCTGCCAATTCAATTGACTTGTCGATAAGCACTATCGACGACTGGGTAGAATAGACATACTCTGTGTATTTTGGATTGGCAAGGAACGACAATGCTCCTTCGTGTCCTTCTTCAATCTTTGCGAGATCCGACACTCTGACATTTGGGTCGCCAATCACTTCGCCTTGCAGGAAGGCTGCTATCTGTTGTGCTGTAAATTCCATTTCCTTTCTTTGATATATTAACGTGCAAATATAATAATTTTTTGGTTTTCATGATAGATAATCGCATATTTTCTGTCTAATATTCAAGAAAACGCGACTTTAGTTCAACAAAATAGCCATGATTGCTATATTTACAATGTATATTTATGAGATAACAACGTATGCCATGAACATCGTTTCAGTGGTCAATTTGGTCAATCGGCGATACTTTGATCCATGTTCAGTCATTAACTGGGAGTCGAGTTGGGAGAGTGTAGTGTAGTCAGATGCGGGTGTAATATAGAAATCACCTGTCTGGTCGGGAGTGAGGTTTTGGTCGAAATAGAGCCGTGCCACAACACCCATGGTGCAGCGCAGGTTCATCTCGACACAAGGATTCACCATCAGCTCTGTATTGCCCTCTGAGCGGAATGTCATCATGTCGATTCCTACGTATCCCACTTCCCAAGACTTGTTCATGAATGGTGCAAACATCTCACCTAGTATGCCTGTCAGAGCCTTCTTGGCTGTGGCGCATGCCGATGGGAGAGAGGCTTCGATGCGATGGTTTGACATGAGTTTGCCGCAGCGGTAGGTTCCAGAGTCATCGTTGTCGAAAAGCGAATAACCAATGAACTCCACGGCCTCGCGTCCGACGTAGAATAGCATGGCAAAGTCCTGCACCTTGTCATACCAAGGTTCAGCCACTATGCTTCCCATCTTTCTGATTGTAGCTGCTCCATGCTTCACTATGGTGTCTTTGGGGATGATGTGTGAAAACGACAGCCCGCGTCCGCTACTGCTCCATGGAGTCTTGAGTACATAGCGACTGTGGGTCTCCATATAGGTTCTGAGACTTGCTTCGCTGTCGATTATCACAGGCACTTCTATCCCCCTGAATTCATCATGTTCCTGCTTCAGTCGTTCGATGATGCTGACCGTAGTCTTCCTCGACGACAGCTCGCGCAATGCCTTCAAGTCATCGTCGGTAGGCAGGTCTTTCATCTTGGTTTTGTAGGTCTTGTTGAGCAAGGTCCGCGTGTCATAGTCCCATCCCCACGCTATCTTGTCTTCCTTGCCTTCTCTCTGCCAGATATCGGCCAGCTCTGCAAGGTCGTCTTGCAGTTTCAAGGCAGCGAAAGGCGGATTGAAGTGCCTGACACCGATGGAGAGGGCTATGTCGTGGGATGGGTAGAAGAGGTGCATGGTTTATGAGAAGAAACGTCCGATGGAGAATGAATAGACGGCTTCGAGGGTGTAGAAAGTCATCAGTGCAGAAAGGACGAGCTTGGCACCGGTAGTAAGCAGGAAAGAGACGAACGACATCAGTGCGACGCGAGTAGCCTTACCCACCGATGAGTTGTTGGTCATCTCACCGAAGAATGCGCCAGCCAATGGGCCTACAATCAGACCTATAGGCATGAAGAACAGACCCGCAATAAGTCCTAATGTCGAGCCCCAGATAGCAGCCTTCGATCCTCCGCCCACCTTGGTGAGCCAGATGGGTGCCACATAGTCGAGCACGCTGACAATGATGGTGAGGACTAACATCCATATCAGCAGTTCGGTAGATATGGTTCCAGGACATGTAAAATAGACTGTCAGAAGCGAAGCAAATGACAGCGGAGGACCAGGCAAGGCAGGCGCAATAGCACCCACAATGCCAGTGAGCGACAGCAATACAGCTATCAGCAGAACGATAATAATCAATACAGTCATCATCAATAAAAAAAACAGTAATCAGTAATCAATAATCATTAATCAATAATCACGTTTCTCGTTCCGTCTTCCTCCACGATGATATTGACATTCACCACGTCACCAGGGAGCAGTTCCTCCACGTTTTCTGGCCATTCGATGAAACACAGGGCACCACACTCCATGTAGTCCTCGAATCCGAAGTCGAGAGCCTCTTCGAGCTCCTTGATGCGGTAACAGTCGAAGTGGTAGATGAGTTCGGCGGTTGCGCTGCGATACTCGTTGACGATGGCGAAAGTAGGAGAGTTCACCTCGTCTTCCACGCCGAGCACGTCGCAGATAGCCTTGATGAATGTGGTCTTGCCTGCACCCATTTCGCCACGGAATGCAAACACCGTATTGTCGCCCATGTTGGCGATGAAGTCATGCGCTGCCTGTGGCAGATCGTCGATAGTCTTGATTTTGATTGTCATAATAAAAAAAGAAAATTTTCGAAAAGTTCCGCTTTTCGAAAAAAAGTCATTAATACTCTCTTTCTCCAAAGATATGCGAGCCTATTCTCACCATGTTCGACCCTTCGGCAACAGCTATCTTGTAGTCTTCGCTCATGCCGAACGAACGAATGGCAAACTGCTCTGCGGTGATGCCCTGTTGTGCCAATGGACCGTCGAGCAGCTGTCGGTAGCGGTTCATCAGACGGCGGAACTCGTTTCGGATCTGGTTCTCGTCGTCGGTGAAAGTAGCCATTGCCATTATGCCCTTCAGGTTCACGTTTGGCCAACGCTGGCCGATGTTCACACTGGCGAGCAGGTCGGTCAGCTCATCGGGATTGAAGCCCGATTTCGACTCCTCCTGGGCAATATGCACTTCAAGCAGCACATCGATGACTCGGCTGTTCTTTGCCGCTTGTTTCTGAATCTCGTCGAGCAGGCGTTCGGAATCCACGCTCTGGATCAGGCTGACGAAAGGTGCGATATACTTCACCTTGTTAGTCTGCAGATGGCCGATGAAGTGCCATTCGATGTCTTTAGGCAGAGCCTCCCACTTGAGCCGTAATTCCTGTTCGCGACTCTCGCCGAAAATCCTCTGTCCAGCCTCATATGCTTCCTTCACGGCCTCGATAGGGTGGTATTTCGACACTGCGCAAAGAGTCACGCCCTCTGGCAGTTCGCGTCTCACCTCTTGTATTTTATCTGCAACTTGCATAGACAAAAGTCCTATATCCTTTGCTCCTTAATTCTGGTTCTCTTCCTTCACCTCCTTGACCTGAAGGCCATAGACATCCATCAAGAGTGTCTCGGCGATGGTGTTGATCTCCCAGTCGCTCATGGTGCCCTTCATGCCGTCCTCGAGGTTCTTGACTGCACGCTGGAAGTCGCTTGCCTGCACGAGCATGGTGCTTGCAGCCTTCTTCTCCACACCAGTCTTCTCGTCGATGGTGATGAACATGACCTTTGCGCGATACCACTTGTCACCTTCTGGGTCGATGAAGAGTTCGCTGATGCGTGCCTTCTTGACGGCAGCCACCTCAAACTCTCCCACGATATATGGTGTCATCTCCTCGATGATGCGGTTTTCGGCTTCAGTAAAGCTCATTGCATCAACGAGATATGCTTCAGTCACTTTCTTTTGAGTGCCAGTCTCAAGTGTCTTCTCATACTTCACCTTGCACTCATACCAATTATTCATTGCCATAATTCTTTAGTCTTTTAAGTTTTCAATTGTTTGTTCAATAAAATCCAGCACTTCCTCGCGACCTATGCCTTTGTCCGACGAAGTGGCAAACATCGGAGGCAGTTCTTCCCAGTCCTCGCTCAACCGTTCCTTGTATGCCTTGAAGTTCATCTGCCACTGTCGGTTGCTTATCTTGTCGAGCTTGGTGAAGACAATGGCGAAAGGAATGCCGTTTTCGCCAAGCATCGTGATAAAGTCGAGATCCACCTTCATTGGCGCATGACGGGAGTCGATGAGCACAAAGAGGCAAGTCATCTCCTGACGGTGGAGGATATAGCCGTTGATCAGTTTCTTCAGCTTCTCGGTGCCAGCCTTTCCCACATTGGCATATCCGTAGCCAGGGAGATCGACAATCCACCAGCTGTCGTTGATCTTGAAATGATTGATCAGCAGTGTCTTGCCTGGAGTCTGGCTCGTCTTTGCCAACCCTCTGTGGTTGGTCAGCATATTGATGAGCGACGATTTGCCAACGTTGCTTCGTCCGATGAAAGCAAACTCTGGTTGATTTGTCTGTGGGCACTTACTGTAATCAGGGTTGCTGACTACGTATTCTGATTTGTTGATGTTCATCTCTTCTTATTTTATCTTGTCAAAGCCTTCGCCAAATACACCTTGGCAGAACGTCTGCGACACCATCGCATTAGGGTCGATGGCCTTGATGATGTTGAATACATATTGTGACTCGTACTTGCGCGAGAGCACCATCACCACCTGCACAGGCTTCTTGCTGTACCAGCCCTCTCCGTTGAGGATGGTCACGCCACGATGCATCTCCTTGTTGATGGCATCGGCAATCACGTCATATCGCTTCGAGATGATCATGAACTGCACTGTCTGTCGCGAACCATTGACTACATAGTCGAGCATCGTGCTGGCTATCAGGGTGAAAACCACACCATAGACAATGACCTCGAAGCTGTGGAATAGGATGTATGACGAACAGATAATGGCGATATCCACCATCTGCAAGGCACGTCCTATCGACATTGTCGAATGTTTGTTGATCAATGCCACTACGATATCCGTGCCACCTGTCGAGCCATTGTGGGTGAAGACTAGTCCGAGTCCCGCACCCGACATCATGGCACCTATCACAAGATGCATGAAACGGTCTTCGCCTGGTGTGATCACGGGGAACATCGAGAACACCCATTGGAAGAGCGATACAAGGGTCGAAAGCATAGTCACACCTACGATGGTGCGAATGGTGAACTGTCGCGTCAGAGCCGTGAAGGCTATGGCAAGGAGACCAAGGTTGATGAGCCAGATCATGACACCAGGTGTCCAGCCAAATGCATAATACAGGATAGAGGCAATACCCGACACACCACCCATCACGAACTTCTCGGGAAGAATGAAAGCATTGAAGCCGATAGAATAGAGCAGCACGCCCAAGAAAAGGAAGAAATAGTCTTTCACTTGGATGACGAAAGCTCTTCGTTCGACAATATTCCTAAACTTTGACATAGTTATTTATTAATTTTGTCGCGAAGTTACTTCAGTTTGTCCAATTTACCAAATATTTTACAAAAAAAGCAGAACATAGGGGCATCAAATCAGTTTTTATACCAATTATTTGGAACTCTCATTTTATATTTCTAAATTTGCCACGAATATTTGCTGTCACATTACCTTTTTCAAATTATTCAGCAAATAATATTTTACGGAATAAAATATAACTATTTAAATAAAACATTACCTCTATGGCACAAACTGACAAGGGCTCAAAAGCCTATCTTTTCTCTATTGTCCTCGTGGCTGTCCTCGGAGGCTTGCTGTTCGGCTACGACACAGCGGTCATCTCGGGTGCAGAAAAGGGACTGCAAGCCTTCTTCATGGGCGCAAGTGACTTCACCTATACCGATTTCTGGCACGGCTTCACCAGTTCAAGCGCCCTCATCGGCTGTATCATCGGCTCGGGCATCTCGGGCATCTTGGCGTCAAACTGGGGTCGCAAGAAGTCGCTCATCTTCGCCGGCATCATGTTCTTCATCTCGGCATGGGGATCGATGTGTCCTGAATCCATGGTTCTTGCCAAAGGCGAGCCAAACCTCACTCTTCTCATCGTGTTCAATATCTACCGTGTCATCGGTGGTGTGGGCGTAGGACTTGCTTCGGCTGTCTGCCCGATGTATATTGGTGAGATTGCTCCGAGCAATATCCGCGGCATGCTTGTCAGCTGGAATCAGTTTGCCATCATCTTCGGACAGCTCGTGGTCTATTTCGTCAATTTCTTCATCCTTGGCGACCACATCGCTCCTGCCATCCAAAGCATTGGCGAAGGCATGAACAAGATTCTCAATCCTGCCGAGTCGGCTTGGGCCATCGAGACAGGCTGGCGCTATATGTTCGGATCTGAGATGGTTCCTGCAGGACTCTTTGCCCTCCTCATCTGCTTCGTTCCTGAAACTCCTCGCTACCTTGCCATGATAGGTCAGGACGAGAAGGCAGAGACCATCCTTGCCCGAATCAACGGAGCTCAGAAGGCAAAGGAGATTCTCAACGACATCAAGAACACCGTCACCGAGAAGACCGAGCGACTCATGACCTACGGTTTCCTCTGCATCTTCGTCGGCATCATGCTCTCTGTGTTCCAGCAGGCAGTCGGCATCAATGCAGTCCTCTATTACGCACCTCGCATCTATGAGGCAATGGGCTTCGACGATCCAATGATGCTCACCGTGTTCAACGGCATCGTCAACCTCGGCTTCACCTGTGTGGCTATCTTCACTGTCGAGAAGCTTGGTCGCAAGCCTCTTCTCATCACAGGCTCATTGGGCATGGCAATAGGAGCCATCGGTGTGGCATGCACCTTCGGCAATCCTGACCTCCAGCTCCTCTGCATGATCTCCATCATGGTTTATTCTGCATCGTTCATGTTCTCATGGGGACCCATCTGCTGGGTACTCATCGCCGAAGTCTTCCCTAACACCATCCGTGGTGCAGCCGTAGCCATCGCCGTAGCTTTCCAGTGGATATTCAACTGGATTGTCTCTACATCGTTCGTGCCTATGGCCAACAGCCTCGGCTTTTGGTTCGTCTATGGCATGTATGGCGTCATCTGCGTCATCGCTGCTGTCTTTGTCTGGAAGCTCGTTCCTGAAACCAAGGGCAAGACACTCGAAGACATGACCAAGCTCTGGAAGAAGAACTAACAATCTCATTCTCCAGACCAGATCTGATTAACAGATTATTGAGAAATTGAAAGTTTTTGTTGCTGACAAAAATCAGTGATCAATAATCAATAAGTCATTTTTGGCCTGGAGCGATTTTTTTTCTTTTCCATTTAAACCTTTGCTTATCGTTAGTGTCACAACAGTACACATACATTACTTTAATCTATATTTATTATGCGTAAATTTTTTGTTTTGGCTATCACTGCCCTTGCTATGTTGGCAGGTGCAGGTGAAGCAAATGCACAGTGGGGCAGACCTGCCCCTGAAGATCCTACGGGACTCAAGGATGCCTACAAGGACTATTTCAAGGTAGGTGTGGCTGTCAACATGCGCAACATGCGCAATCAGGACGAGATCAAGCTCATCCTGAAGGAATATAACAGCATCACTGCCGAGAACGACCACAAGGTAGGAGAGATCAATCCAAAGGAAGGCGTGTATAACTGGGGTCCAGCCGACTCGATTGCAGACTTCTGTCGCGCCAACAACCTCCCAATGCGACTCCACAACCTCTGCTGGCACAGCCAGTTTGCCGACTGGATGATGTATGACAAGAAGGGCAACTTCGTCAAGAAGGAGGTGTTCTACAAGCGTCTTCGCGAGTACATCATGACCGTCGTGCAGCGCTATGCCGATGTCACTTATGCCATCGACGTTGTCAATGAGGCAATAGCCGACGATGCTCGTCCACGTTTCCTTGGCCCAGGCAAGGGCTTCGAGGCTCCAAGTCCATACCGTCAGTCAAACCTCTTCAAGCTATGTGGTGATGAGTTCATCGCCAAGGCATTCCAGTTTGCCGAAGAAGCCATCACTGCTGCCGGCAAGCCAGAGATCCAGCTTTATTATAATGACTACAACGCTGCCGACCCTGGCAAGCGCGACCGCATCTACGACATGGTCAAGAAGATGAAGGAGGTGTATGGCGTGCGTGTCGATGGTATCGGTATGCAGGGTCACTACAATGTGTTTGGCCCAAGCAATGAGGACATCGACGCTGCCATCACCAAGTATGCCACCATCGTCAAGAACGTGCAGTTCACCGAGATGGACATCCGTGCCAACGAGGAGATGGGTGGTCAGCTTCAGTTCAGCCGTCAGGGTATGGAGATCAAGCAGTATGTCAAGGATCTTCACACTGCCAAGTGGAACGACCTCTTCCGTATTCTCCGCAAGCACAAGGATGTCATCAACTCTGTGACCTTCTGGAACGTATCGGACAAGGACTCATGGGTAGGCACTGCCAACTATCCTCTTCTCTTCGACAAGGATCTCAAGAAGAAGGCTGCCTACAATGCTGTCAAGAAGTTCGACCTCGCAGTCGATAATGCTGTCATCAAGGAAGACTTCGTGCCTAACAGTCTCAATCAGCCTGGTCAGGAATATCCACAGGTCAACTCACAGGGCTATGCTCGCTTCCGCATCGACGCTCCTCAAGCAAAGTCGGTCATCGTCAGCCTCGGTCTCGGCGGACATGGCGGTACTGTTCTCCACAAGAACAAAGAGGGCATCTGGGAAGGAACAACCGAAGCACCAATGGACCCAGGTTTCCACTACTATCACCTCACTATCGATGGCGCTACTGTCAACGACCCAGGCACAGCCAATTTCTTCGGTTCATGCCGATGGGAGAGTGGTATCGAGATCCCAACCAATGCAGACAAGGACTTCTATGCTGTTCGCAAGGACATCGAACACGGTCAGTATCACGTGATTCAGTTCTGGAGCGAGAGCACCAAGATGATGAAGCGTGCCTTTGTCTATGTTCCTGCCGGCTATGGCAAGAACCTCGACAAGAAGGGTAATGTAGTTGCCAAGGGCACACAGAAGCGATATCCTGTGCTCTACCTCCAGCATGGTTGGGGTGAGAACGAGACTTCTTGGCCAGTTCAGGGTCGCGTCAACCACATCATGGACAACCTCATTGCCGATGGCAAGTGCGAACCATTCATCGTAGTTATGACCTACGGCATGACCAACGACTTCAAGTTTGGCTCGCTCGGCCGTGGTGGTGACTTCCACTCGGCATTCGAGAAGGTGCTCATCGACGAGCTCATCCCATACGTCGATGCCAACTTCAACACCATCGCCGACCGTGACCACCGCGCTATGGCAGGTCTCTCGATGGGCGGCATGGAGACTCACCTCATCACCCTCGACCGTCCTGATGTCTTCGGTTATTGGGGTCTCCTCTCTGGTGGACTCTACACCAAGGAAGAGCTCGACAAGGCTTCTGTCAAGCCACATCTCGTCTTCATGTCAACAGGCGAGAAGGAGAACCCTGTAGGCACTCGCAAGGCTGCCGACGACCTCAATGCCGCTGGCTACAATGCCATGAGCCATGTCTCAGAAGGTACAGCCCACGAGTTCCTCACTTGGCGACGTGCACTGCACGAGATGGCTCCTAAACTGTTTAAGAAATAAGATGCATGGTGTCATCAAGGGATTTGATACAAATTCATAGCGAACTTTAGCTATTTCGTTGTAATTTTGCAGCGCTTAGATTATAATTCAACAACAATATTTTATATGACTAAAAAAATGATCATCTTACTGTTGGTGATAAAATGAAAGAAAAACGGGGATTTATTTCCTCGTTTTTCTTTTTTTTATCCATCTTATTCTTTTTTCTAAGTCGTATTCTTTGTATTTTCATTTATAATGATTATTTCATTATGAAATGAGTTTGACAACTTTGACAAATTATTGCAACTAGGAAATTCAAACAGAATAGATAGAAAAAAATCCCAACATATATTGATATG
>SFEH01000159.1 GCA_004557315.1 Bacteroidales bacterium | reverse complement strand
AAATGAAATCAAATGTCACCGAGTTTATATCTATGTCTATGATTTATAAATACATATTTAAGTAGCACTATATTAATCATGAAAATCAATCGCAAAGGTTAGTCATTATGGTCAATAGTCATTAGTCATTAAGACTTCGAAGGTCGGCTTTAGCCTCAAAGATATATAGATATAATATATAATATATAAATATATATTTAAATTAATTTATTATCTATATATCTTTGGCGATTTCCCGCACATCCAAAACTCTTAATGACTAATGACTAATGACCATAATGACTGAACATAATCAAATAACTGATTGTTAATAATCTGAAGCTTGTAAATCAGTTACTTATGATTACAAAAGCCACTAATAGTGATATGTTTAGTTGAGAAAAGAGCGACGAAGAAGGTGAATTGGATGACGTGGACGAGGCTGAGGAAGATCTCTTCTTGATGGAACTGGAGAAGGAGGGCAACAACCATGTAGGCGTAGAGGCTGCTGCATGTGCTGTTGCCATGACGATAGAGACGGTAGAGAGTGCCACTCATCACGCCATAGATCATGGCAAAGAAGGCTACACCTCGCTGTCCGAAATCCTGGAAGAAAGGCTGGAAGATGGTGTAGGTATTGGTCGGCAGAGGTACCCATACGAAGTCCATCACCTTGTCGTTAAGCACGAAAGGACCGAAGCCGAAACGGTCGAGGAAGAGATAGACGGTCTCGAAGGTGTGTGCGCCAAACTGAGTGGAGATGTCCATGAAGAGGCGACCATAGGCAACAGGACCAGCGAGGAGATAGATGGCGAAGAAGTCGCTGAAGGTCATTATGTCGCTGTCGGCAAGGTCGCTGCGATATTCGCGACCGAGGGTGAAGACGAAGAACACAACGAGCAGAATCAACGATGACAAGACGATGGTGCGCACACGGATGATGCGTTTCTCGAAGAAGACAAACAGTGTGAAGAAGAAGATAAAGAAGATCGAGCCTTTCTCCATGAGAGCCATTGCGCCCGTGATATTGAGCAGAAAAAGAATGGCGAGTTTCCATCTGCCAATCCTCGGATATTGCCAAAGACCGACAACGAGCAGTGCTTTGTTGATGACAAGCGAGTAGTTGAGTATGCCGAAATCGGTGTCGCCATAGGTGGCAATCATTCGGATGTTGTACATTATCTCCGAAAGGTCGAACATCGACGCAAGGCGATAGATCTGCAGGAAATGCAGTGGGGTGAGGAGTATGGATAGATAGAAGAAAAAGTCGAATATCCGCTGATTTATATTGTGATAGCCCTTGCTGCTATCGTGGCTCTGAATGGCACATGGGATGACGTGGAAGGTGATGATGCTCGATGCTGTGAAGATAATGAGCCAAAGAATCAGGCTGATGTAGAAGCGGTGCGACAATGGCTCCATGAGTCCTGATTCGAGCCAAAGCAGCAGCATGATGACTCCCCAATGGATGATGTTGAGTGTCCAAGGAGCAAAGAGATGAAAGAGGTCGAGACGATGTGCTTCGTGTCCGAAGAGCCGCGCTTTTTTGCGGTAGAGACTAATCCAGCTCGTCAGCACAAGGCAGATGCAGAAGGTGGTGATGAAGATGTGCCAGCCGTTGGGGTAGATGGGCGAGTTTGGTACGACTGGAGCACGCAGGACGGTGAATGTCGGATAAGGCATGTCAGCAATGGCCTTGCTGCGCTTGTACATCTTGTAGGCATTTATGTAGGCCTCTTCGGTTGTAAAGACATCCAGACGCAGAGAGTCTTCGCTGGCACGGTATCGGTCGAGCACTATGCTCCTGTGACTATCTTGAAACTTGGCATATCGGGCATAGGCAGCATCGTATTTTGCCTTGGTTTGATTGACGAGCCTCTCTGCCGACTTGAGGCTTTCGGTTTTCATCGCCTTGCGCCTTGTGGCTATGGTGCGGTTGAGTAAGGTCTTGATCGAATCAACCTTGCTGACGGCTTGTAGAGGGTCTTGGTCGCGAGCTTCGATGGTGATGGTCTGGTTCTTGATCGAGAACGAATAGCGTATGCCATCCTTGGCCAAAAGATCGTTGTTGAGGATGCGCGAATAGACCTCGGGGTTCTGCAATCCGTCGTTGCCTCGCAGTTCCTGAAATCGCGCTGCCCAGTTGTCGAGACCTATGAGGAGTCCGCTCTCCTTAACCTCATCGGTAAGAGTGATTTGTGCTGAATATTCCTTGGGAATACACAGCAGCGCAATGACCGTGACGATGGCCGACATTATGAGTGATTTCAGGACGGCAGACAAGGCTATTTACTTTATTGTTAGATACTTCTTCCAGAGCAGAAGCGAACGCAGGGCAAAGCCCAGGAAGATGAAGAGGGCGAGGGTGACGACCTTGGGCGTGTTGGTGTGTCGAGCAGGAACGTATGCCGACTGAATCACGCAGAAAGCTGGGGTTTTCTCCTGCACCTTTGCCTTGGCGAGTTGAAGCTGTTCGGAAGCCTGGGTATAGACAGCCTCGGCAAGTTCGACTTCGGTCTTCAGCTGCTCTTCCTTCACTCTCGCCGTCTGCATTATCAAGCCCTTGTTTGTGTCGAGAAACTCGGCATATCTTACACGCGCATCCATATAGTTGCGCTTTGCTTCGGCAAAAATCATCTCGAAATAATTGAGGTCGATGCGTGCTTTCCTTGTGCGGTAGTCGGTGATGGCATTCTGCAGATGCTGCTTCACGGTGTCGGTGATGCAGGCTGCTACAAATGCATCCTGATCAGTGACGCTGATGGATATTACCTCGGTCTTCTTATCGACTTGGCAATCAATGATCTTTGATATATTCTTGATTGCTTTCTCCTGTTGGCGAGAGATCCATAATGTTCCGTTGGCATCGCGCTTGGTCGAAGTCACATTTCCCTTTGGCATTACGGCTTCGAGCAGCTTGGTCAAACCCACCATTGGCCATTCCCACAAGGCATTGCTGCGGTATTTCGTTATATGCTCAAAATAAGTATGGGTGTCACCTTTGGAAGTTGTGACAGGCACATCGAAAAGGTCGATGGTGAAATCAGCCGATTGTATCAAGTCGGGATAAAGTTCTGGGAAGATGGCATCGTCGCTGTTGAAGTTGAGTCCAATGCCAACCATTGATGCCAGTGACGAAATGTTGGACGAGAGATTGTTGGTGGTTGATTCGGGAGCAAGCAGCACGCTTGCCTTATATTCTTTGGGCGTGGTGAAGGCAAGGAGCACACCGATGCATCCGCTGACGAAGCAGTAGAGACACATCTTCTTGCGGTCGTTCCATACAGTCCTTGCATATTTTTGCAAATCAAATTCGATCTTTTTCATAAATGAAGTATTTGTTATTTTAACGCAAATATATGGTTTTTATTGCATTGACGTTCAAAAAATATCAATTTATGAAATAATATTTGCAAAAAAGTCCGAAAATTTATAATATTTCCTGAAAAGTTGCGTTATATTTATATTATTATCAATATTGCCTATGAAGACAATTCTACATATTTCTAAATATTACTATCCAGATTTAGGAGGCATCGAAAGCGTGGTGAAGCAGCTCTGTGAGGGGGTGACTTCT
>SFEH01000158.1 GCA_004557315.1 Bacteroidales bacterium | reverse complement strand
CACCTACTTCGTGGGCATCGACCTTGCCAAGGCACTTGCCAAGCCTGGTTGCGACGAGGATATAGTGCTGCACGAAGGCGACCGCATCATCGTGCCAAAACTCATCAATACGGTCAGGATAAGCGGTGAGGTCATGTATCCGAATACGGTGGGATTCATCAGTGGCGAAGCAGCTGGCTATTACATATCACAGGCAGGCGGCTACAGCAACAACGCACGTCGCTCGCGTGGCTATATCATCTATCAGAATGGCAAGGTGGCAAAACTGCGTCGTCATGCCAAGCCTGCCCCTGGATGCGAGATAGTGATACCTGCCAAGAAGGAGAGAAACAACTTTGCCGTAGCCACACAATGGGCAACCATTTCGACTTCGCTTGCTACTATAGTAGCATTGCTCATCACGGCTTTATGAAAAGAGATTAATTTATCTTACATTAGCAAATATTGGGTTTTGTATTCAAAAAGAACTGAAAATCAGCGAAAATTTACGTTTTGTTTTGGCATTTCTCAAAATTTTTGTTAATTTTGGCGAAAATTATTTGAAATGACGAGACACACCGCATCTATTCATCTTGTCTTGATGGCTCTCTTGATCATGGTTTCCTTCTCTTCGTGCCATTGGGGCAGCGAGGAGAAGCAGATCATCGTGATGTGGGAGACCGACGAGTCGGACCTGGTGTTCCAGAGGTGGTCGGAGCTTCTGGAAGAAGAGCTGGACAGGCAGGGAATAAATGCCAATGTCCACTATCAGTATAACAGGCTCGGAATGACACAGGAGAGGTTTGAGGTTGCCAAGCTCCGGACGCTTGTCGGGCAGCTTGAAGCAGAGGGCAAGGGTGCGGACCTTATCCTTGCTCATGGCAATTATACCGAATGGCTGCTCTGCATAAGTGCAGACTCGCTGGTGAGGTCGGTGCCAGCTGTGTGCTTCGGATTGCGAAGCGAGAAGTTCCTGCCTCGAATGGAAAAGATCCTTGAGCAACGCCATCTGACCGAAAGACCGAGAGTGCGCATGTTCGACACGCTGTGCCTTAAGGAGAATCTCGACCTTGCCGACTACATACAGAATCTGTCAGGCATGATTGTTACCAAACGCCATTATACACACGTCAGCCAGACTCATCGCTTCATCTCATTGCTCGACCGGACCAGCAGCTGGCTCGACTCGTTGGCAGTGAAGAGTCTCGATGCGCAGTTTGCCCCTCTCGGCAGGTCGCGCTACTATAACAATATCATGAACGATGTGATAGGTGATACGCTCAACTTAGAAAACGACCGAGGCAAGATTGTCTATTCCGTTTATTCGCTTTCCAATCCGGAAACCAATGTCCGCATCAAGTATGGTCATAACATCAATACCACATGGGCATTCTATCCGCAGCTAAATCCTAATTTCTTCATTCAGGTGAAGCACGACCATATGACGCGCATGCTCACCGAAGGTGCCAACTTCCTGCCATATTACACTATGGTGAGCGAGGACTTTCTGGTCAACGACAGCTGTGTGGGCGGTTATTTCTCGCCTGCTGAGGAGATCATAGCTGATGCAGTGAGTGTCGGTAAGCGTTTGCTCAATGGAGAAAAGATAGCAAGCATTGGCAATCACTATCATGCCAAGAGCATGCACATCAACTATGATATTTTGCGCTCGCGAGGCATTGGACTTGACAAGATGCCGAAGGAAGCAGAGCTGCACAACGTCACGCTCCGCGACCGCAATCCTCTCCTTGCCAATACTCTCCAGACAATCCTCAGCGTCGTTGCTATTGTGTTGATCGTGACCGTGCTCGTCTATTCAGGACGAGAATTGAAGGTGATGCACCGCAACCGAGAGGCTTTGAGGAATCAAGCCTTGCGTCAGATTCAGAACCGCAAGCTGCTGCAACTTATTTTCGATGCCTGCAATGTGATCAATTGGAACGAAAACCAGGAGGAAGCAGACAGCCTGTTAGCTCGCATCAAGACCGATGACTTGAGCCGCAGCAGGATGGAGCAGTTCCTGTCGAAACAGAGCTTTGGTACTCACAGCATGCAGTTCCGTGGCAGCATAGACAACGGACCTGTGAGCTGGTATGAGTTCCGTATGTTTGTCGATGCTGGCAATAGGGGCAATGTTGGTCGAAGTGGCTTTATCATGAATATCGACAAGCAGAAGGAACTGGAGGCTATGTCTGTAGAGACTCATCGCCTGATTGCCAACACCCAGACTCGCGAGGGATTTATCTCGTCGATGAATCATGAGATCCGTACTCCGCTCCATTCGATAGTGGGCTTTGCCGTCGAAATTGCCGAACATGGCGACTTGCTCTCCACCGATGAGATAGATATGTTTGGCAGCATCATCGAGCAGAATGCCACATCCCTGCGCAAGCTGATCAACGACATTCTGACCATGACGCTCATTGCTCATAGCAACTTCGCAATCAACTGCCGCCAGTGCAAGATGAGTGAGGTGTTTGACCCTCATTCATGGCAAGATGCGCAGAAAGTAATGAAATGGCGTCGCAACATCCTCACTATCGAGACTCCAGACACCGATGCCGTGGTCAATGTCGAGCCAAAGATCCTTGCCAGTGTGATTGACAATCTCTTGCTCAATGCTACCAACTTCTCAGACGAGGGCAGCCGCATCACTGTGGGCTGGCGACTGATGGATGACAGTAAGGACAGCGATGTAGAGGTCTATGTGAAAGACGAAGGCAAGGGCATCGACCCTCGCTACCACGAACTGATCTTCCAGCGTTTCTTCAAGATCGACAGCTTCCACCCAGGTTGCGGTCTTGGTCTTGCCATCTGCAAGAGATTCGTGGAGCACATGGGAGGTACCATCACCGTAGAGAGCGCCTTGGGCAAGGGAAGTAGGTTCGGCGTTAAGATGCAAAGGTGCTAGGGTACTAAGATGCAAAGATGCTAAGGTGAACTCGAATATTTTCTGAAATAAATATTACTCAATGAAGAATCCGCTCTTCTTACTTTTGGTATTTCTTCTGTCTTCTTGTTCGCTGACGTCGGACAAGGAATGGACTGTGGGGAAGAAACGCATTCTGATATTCTATCAGATTGAACGATACACACAACCTGAACAGGTCTTTCAGGAGGCGATGCGTGAGGTTTATGGCGACACATCGCGCTATGAACTGGTTTTCAGGGAGTGTGATTTGCGCCCTTTCCAGCGCTATCCGCTGAAGGAGTATTTCCATAGCACAGTGCCGAGCATCAACAGGCGCTTGAATGAGTTCAAGGGTCAGCCCGACCTGATCTTCATCCAGAGCGAAGATATTTCACATTCGGCTGCCATGTGCGAGCATCCCAAGCTCACTCGCTGCCCGGTGGTCTGCACAGGAGTCACCTTTCCTGGGTTCAACGACAGCCTGATATATAAGAGAAAAAATTTCGTGGTGTTCGAACAGAAACCTGAAATCAAGAAGAACATCGACTTCATTCAGCTGGCTCATTGTGCCGCTCGACAGTACATATATCGATGACCCTCTTCGCGAACTGATAATCAAGGAATTGGGCGATGATACCTTGCATTATGCCACCAATCTCAACTTTGAGACCGTGAGGCGATATGTCGCCCCTAACCATCGCGATAGCACACGCGTCACCCTCATACCCTTGAGCTTTGAATTTCCTTATACAGAGACTTGTCCCGACGATGAACGAGCTACGCTCTTTGGTGCTTTGCACGGCAAGATCTCTTTCGTCAACTTCCTTCGCATCAAGGAAGACTGCTATTCTGATCAGTCGTTGAGATATAACCTCGGACTCTATTTCTCGCTTACTCCCAATTATTTCAATATTCATCTCAATACGGCACTTAACTCATGTGTAGGAGGCTACTTCACTCCTTGGCCAGAGATGATGCGTCAGACCAAGGGAGTGGTCGATGAGTTGCTTCTGGGCAGAAATCCGAATACCTTTGGCCCACAGCAATTCCAGCCCGACTATTGGCTCGATTGGCGACTTGCCAAGCAGATCCATCCCTTTGCCGAGGATTTCCCAGCGGGTACGAGGTTTGTCAACATGCCCTGGTATGAGGAGTCGCGTTTTGCATATAAGCTGAAAGAAAAGTGGATTCCATGGACGGTTTCGACTATAGCGTTCCTGCTCATCGCCATCCCACTCGGTATCACTATTGCCAATTACCGTCAGCGCCAGCGATTGATCAATCGAGGCAAGAAATCGAATGAAGAGGAGAGGCAGATTGAAGCGATGATGCTGTCAATCAATGCCGTTCACTGGGAACTGCGTTCCGACAACAGGATATATATGCCCGAGAGCATGAGTCAGCTAATCGGATTGCAGCACAATATCGTACCGTTAGAAGAAATGCTTCAGAGGATTGATATGCCCGAACGTGACGAATTGCGCAAGATAATGACCAGCAGCGACAGGTCAAACACACAGATGGAGGTGGGCATGCTGATGGCCGATGGCAACAGCCATTCGGTGATTGTCTATATCAACTTCATGGGCGAGGACAATCAAGGTGTGATCTGCAATGGATTGGCAGTGAGCAATGATCAGGCACACAAGGCAAAACTCGAACGGGAAGAAGCCTTCCGTCGTGCCGAGGAGGCAGATGTGAAGGAGAGCTTCCTTGCTTCGATGAGTCACGAGATTCGTACTCCGGTCAATGCCATTGTGGGCTTCTCGGAGGTTCTTGTCAAGCAGCATGCCTTGCTCACCAAGGAAGAACGCAAGACATTCGAGCAATACATCAAGGACAGCAACGATCACTTGGTGCAGTTGCTCGACAATATCCTGCAATATTCCGATGAGAAGGGCAAGGAGTTTGCCATCAAGCTCACAACCAAGGATGTGGCTGCGATGATGGAGGACATATACAACATCCATACGGTGATCGTGCCAAAGCATCTGGAGCTGATTTACAAGCCAGGTCCCGACGCAAAGATGCTCGCCAACCGTGCATCCTTGCTTCAGGTCATGAGTAATATCATCAACAACGCAATCAAGTTTACAGAACAAGGCTCTATCACCATCGGTTGGGAGATAGAGCCACGGGATTCGGGTAATTGGGTTGTGCTGTTTGTCGAGGACACCGGCATAGGCATATCGCCTGAAAACCAGCAGAGCATCTTCAAGAAATACTATAAATCAACCAGTACGTCGGCTGGTGCAGGCATAGGACTGTCGCTCTGCAAGTTCCTCGTCGAAAAGATGAATGGCGAGATAAGCGTCAAGAGCACGCTTGGCAAGGGCTCGCGATTTGAGGTTAGATTGATGAGCTGATAGCTGATCGTCAAATGACGATGCTACAACCCTTGATTTCCTTGCTCTTATACAGATTCTTGTCGGCTTTTGAATACAATGCCTCGAAGGTGATGATCTCGTCATTGTC
>SFEH01000157.1 GCA_004557315.1 Bacteroidales bacterium | reverse complement strand
AGTTTTTGAATTTGACAAGAATGTAAAGACCATAGAGGAAGAGATACGTACATTCCAACCTTCACTTGCTTCTATCATGGATGACCTATCCCATTCTTTCTTTACAGAGAATGAAGAGCCGGAGCTGCGCCGACTATTCCCTACATGTGACAAGATAAGCATCGACTATGCTGTGATGGAGAAGTCTCAGAAGATTTTCACCATCCCCGGTGATTTTGGTTGGAGCGACCTTGGCAGTTGGGGTTCTGTGCATACTCATGTTGCCACAGATGCCGATGGAAATGCAATAGTAGGAAACCATATCAGCTTGTATGAATGTAAAGATTGTATCGTGAGTGCATCCAATGCCGCAAAGATTGTAGTGCAAGGATTGAATGGATATATAGTGGCAGAGAAAGAAGGAAGAATCCTTATCTGCTCGTTTAAGGAGGAACAAAGGATAAAAGAGTTTTCAAAATAACTATAAACAATAGAAAAATGAAAAAAGCTTTAATTACTGGAGTAACAGGTCAGGACGGTTCGTACTTGGCTGAGTTTTTATTGGAAAAGGGTTATGAGGTGCATGGCACCATACGACGCTCGTCGGTTGACTTCCGCGAGCGTATTGCTCATCTTGAAGGACAACCGAATTTTCACCTTCACTATGCTGACCTCGGCGACTCAATGAGTATTCTCGGTGTTGTCGGCAAGGTGCGCCCTGACGAAATATATAACCTTGCTGCGCAAAGCCATGTGCAGGTGAGCTTCGACTCTCCTGAGTTTACTGCCGATGTGGATGCCGTTGGCGTGCTTCGTGTGCTGGAGGCTGTGCGTCAGCTTGGTCTCACCGAGACTTGTCGTATATATCAGGCTTCTACTTCTGAACTCTATGGCAAGGTGGAGGAAGTGCCTCAGAATGAGAAGACTCCGTTCCACCCGTATTCTCCATACGCCGTAGCCAAGCAGTACGGCTTCTGGATTGTACAAGAGTATCGTGAGGCATACAACATGTTCTGCTGCTCAGGCATCCTGTTCAACCATGAGTCTGAACGTCGCGGAGAGACCTTCGTCACACGTAAGATTACACTTGCCGCCGCACGTATTGCACAGGGCAAGCAGGATTGCCTCTATCTCGGTAACCTCGACTCTCTGCGCGATTGGGGATATGCCAAGGACTATGTGGAGTGTATGTGGCTCATCCTTCAACACGACACACCTGAGGACTTTGTAATTGCTACTGGCGTGCAGCATACAGTACGTGAGTTTGCCACTCTCGCCTTCCAGTATGCCGGTATAGAACTGCGCTGGGAAGGCGAAGGCATCAACGAGAAGGGTATTGATGTGAAGACTGGCAAGGTTGTCGTAGCAGTGAGCGAAGACTTCTATCGTCCAACCGACGTGGTAAACCTCTGGGGCGACCCGACTAAGGCAAAGAAAGAGCTTGGATGGAATCCGCAGACCACAAGTTTCGAGGAGCTCGTGCGCATCATGGTAAATCACGATATGCAGAAGGTAGCGGCAGACCATGTGGCCAGCGTAATGCGTACCAACCTCGCTGAATATCTTGAAAAGGGAATTGTCAAGTAATTATTGAGACCATGTCATTAAGTAAAGACAGTAAGATATATGTGGCAGGACACCGCGGACTCGTGGGTTCTGCCATCTGGAACAACCTCAAGGAAAGGGGCTACAACAATCTTGTGGGAAGGTCACATAGCGAACTTGATCTTACCGACCAGAACGCGGTGAAGGACTTCTTCGATACCGAAAAGCCTGACGCTGTAGTACTCGCAGCGGCTTTTGTGGGCGGCATCATGGCCAACTCGCTCTATCGTGCCGACTTCATCATGCAGAACATGAAGATGCAATGCAATGTAATAAGCAATGCATATTCCCACGGTGTGAAGAAGCTGCTCTTCCTCGGTTCGACATGCATCTATCCGAAGAACGCTCCGCAACCGATGAAGGAAGACGCACTACTCACTTCTCCTCTCGAATATACCAACGAGGAATATGCCATAGCCAAAATCGCAGGACTGAAGATGTGCGAGAGCTACAACTTGCAGTATGGCACAAATTACATCGCAGTGATGCCAACTAATCTCTATGGCCCGAACGACAATTTCCACCTGGAGAACTCTCATGTGATGCCGGCCATGATGCGTAAGATTTATCTCGCCAAGCTCATTCACGACGGAGATTGGATGGCTATCGAGAACGACATGAACAAACGCCCAATCAATCCTGACGAGAAGCTGAAGGCAATCATCGGCGAGGGAAATGTGGACGGACGTAACTCTCACGAGCGCATACTTAAGGCTCTGGAGTTCTATGGCATCTACGACAACAAGGTAGTGTTGTGGGGAACAGGAAAGCCGCTACGCGAATTCCTGTGGAGCGAGGATATGGCTGATGCCAGCGTGCACGTGCTGCTCAATGTTGACTTCAAGGACATCATCGGCATTGAGAAATATTCGTCTGTATTCTTTGGAGCCAAGGCTGATGGAGCAGTTGACCGTAACAACAGTGAGGGACGCGGAGGCGCTATACCGTCGCTCGGCGAGATCCGCAACTGCCACATCAATGTGGGAACAGGCAAGGAACTGACCATACGAGAACTGTCGGAACTGGTTGTGAAGGCAGTGGGATTCGAGGGAACAGTGGAATTCGACTCCTCAAAGCCCGACGGCACCATGCGCAAGCTCATCGACGTGAGCAAGCTTCACTCGCTTGGTTGGACTCACAAGGTAGAGATTGACGAGGGTGTGAACAAATTGTTTGAATGGTATAAGCAAAGCCTGCAATAAGATAGGCCAAAGGTCTTCAACATTATCTTCATCGTTCAGATACTGCCTGTTTTTTTTAGAGCAACTTTTACAGGTAAGTCTGAATGGTGGAGATTTGAAGGTAAGCATTCAGTTTAGGGCTATAAAATAAAGTTTGTACCTTTGCTGCTGAATTTAAACATTATTATTATGTAAAGCAGCGAAGATTTAGAAATAAAGTGCAAATCTAATACAATGAAGCTCGCTTCTTTTGTCGAGAGGCAGTGCAAGGACACACGCAAATAGATTGTAGGGGTAAAGGTAGATTTTTGAATAAATAAATTATAGTGAAAATATGGCTGCAGACGAGAAAGACCGTTACATACGTTCCTTGATTGATAAAATCAATATGTTCGAGCTCGACAAGCGAGCTACGGAGCTCGCTGTCGAGGAGTTTCAGACACATTTCGACAGTGTCAGCTCAAGCCTTGACTCCTTGAAGAAGGACATGGAGTCCCTCAAAGCAGAATTGCGTGAAGAACGTTCAAAACGCAAGAAGGCCGAGGCTAACGCAAGAAAGCTAGAGCTAAAGTTAAAAGACGATAAGATTATCGATAATCAGTAATCAGTTCATCAGCAATCAACTATGATTAACTTCATATCACAACATCCCTACCTTTTCTCTACTATTGCCATCCTCTTCCTTTGCGGTGTCTTCATCATGGTCTATGAGATTCGAAGAGCTATTAGAATGCCCGACGATTATGTGGAAAAAGATTAATAAGCATTATGTCACAAGAAGTAACAAATAACAAAAAGATTGCAAAGAA
>SFEH01000156.1 GCA_004557315.1 Bacteroidales bacterium | reverse complement strand
ACACATTCTTCTTAATAAATCAATGGGGAGCCGCAAGACTCCCCATTTTTGATTATCAGATATGAAACGACTCTTATTTTATCAATTTATTCTAGTTTCAATGGTCGTATGCTCAACGTTCTCTTGCTCAGGTCCAGAAAGAACACGGCAAGACAGCGAGACATGCAAGTATCTGACTACCGATCAGCGTCCCCTCAAGTTCAAATATGGCAAGTTCGTGCTCGAGAGCGACTATAACGAAAAGGAAGGATGACAATAGCAGAGGGTGCTGTTGCTGTCCCTGACTGCCAGTTTGCCAAGGTGACTACACTTGAGGCTATAGAACTCCCTGGTGGTATCACTCTTATTGGAACTGAGGCCTTCGACAGCTGTGTCAGCCTTAGGCTGGTAGTTCTGCCATCAACGGTCGATACCATAGGCATCAGTTCATTCCTCAACTGCCGCAGTCTCAAAAGCATCAACCTTGAGAATGTCAAATATCTAGGAATGCAAGCTTTCGGCATGTGCACATCATTGGAAGCCGTTACGATTCCTGATGGCATCGTGGAACTGACCAGAGGCCTGTTCAGCGGTTGCACATCACTGAGCAGCGTAACCATCCCTGAGAGTGTAACCAAGATTGAGAACTTTGTATTCGTAAAGTGCCCGAGTCTCAAGTATGTCAAGCTTCCGTCTCGCCTCGAGAGCATAGGCTATGCAGCCTTCGCTGAATGCACCTCGCTTGCTTCGATAGATATACCTGCTTCTTGCAAGAGCATCGATGACATGGCCTTCATTGCCTGCAACAGTCTCGCTGTCGCACGCGTTCCGAAAGACTGTACCATCGGAGAGATGGCATTTCCTCCGACTTGCGAGATTGTCAGGTACTGACCCTGCCTTCATCGGTTATACAAGACTGTCCCACTCATGTCTTTTTGCAGACAATGAGTGGGATTACTGTCAATTGATTGACAAAATCAAATTTCTGCCATGCAACATTTGCAAAGTCGGAAATAATGTCGTATCTTTGCAACGTGATTGTGGGCTTATCACTCCTGCAACGGGCTTGAAACCATGGGTACATATATCAATAGAGGCAATAGTGAGTTCAGCGACATCGTCGCTCATGAGTATGTTGACAAGACATCGCTGATACCGTTGATCAATGCGACGCTCAACTCTGAGAGCCGATACAGCTGCGTGACACGATGCCGCCGCTTCGGCAAGTCGATGGCGGCGAAGATGCTGTGTGCCTACTATGACAAGTCATGCGACTCGCGCGAGCTGTTTCGTGGCTTGAAGGCTGAGAAGGACCCGTCATTCGAGACACATCTCAACAAGTATCATGTGATATGCGTTGACATGACCGACTTCACCACAAGATTCAGGAATGAGAGGGAGATAGTTAAGATTATGCAGCAGGAAATCATGGATGATGTCTTGAAAATCTTTCCCGATACCGAAGTCAAGGATAGAGATGACCTGATGAGCATTCTCTACCGCATCTGTGAGAGCTCGGGCGAGCGTTTTGTGATGATCATCGATGAATGGGATGCCATCTTGCGTGAGATGGGCTCTGATGACTATATCACTACATCGTACGTTGATTTGCTGCGACGCCTCTTCAAGGGCTCAGGCTCGAACATTGTCTTTGCCTGTGCATACCTCACCGGCATCCTGCCGATAAAGAAATACAACACTGAGTCGGCACTGAACAACTTCCGTGAATACTCGATGGTCAATCCAGGACGAATGGCATCGGCTCTTGGATTCACGCACGACGAAGTAGCTGAGCTTTGCCGGAAATATGACATGGATATAAGCGAGATGGAACGATGGTACGACGGTTATCGCATAGGAGATAGCTCGCACATCTACAATCCTTATTCCGTGATGAGGGCAATAGATGACAATAAATTTCGTAGCTATTGGACGACAACGGGAGCCTACGACTCTGTCATTACCTACATCCAGATGAACTACGAAGGACTGAAGGACGACATCATCCGTATGTTGGCTGGAGAGCGTGTGTATGTCGATACCACAGAGTTCCTCAACGACATGCATATCGTGAGGAGCAAGAACGATGTCCTAACAGTATTGATACATCTCGGTTATCTAGCCTATGATGAAGATACTCAAGAGTGTTTTATTCCGAACAAAGAGGTGGCTGACGAAATGAACAAAGCCATTAAGGCTACATCGTGGGAACCTCTGGTGAAGACTATCCAGAACTCCAAGAACCTCCTGGATGCCACCATCATGGGCAATGAGCAGGCTGTGGCAAGTGCCATCGATGTAGCTCACGATGAGAACACCAGCATCCTCGCCTACAACGACGAGAACTCTCTGGCCTGCGTGCTGACCGTTGCCTACATCTGGGCAAGGAACGAGTATGTCATCCACCGTGAATACGCCACAGGCAAGGGCTATGCCGACCTTGTCATGATACCTCGACGCAATGTCAGCAAGCCTGCATTGGTCATCGAGCTGAAGTTCAATCATTCAGCTGATACAGCCATAGACCAGATACGGCAGAAGAACTACCCTGCGCAGATTGCAGAATACACGGGAGACATCCTCCTCGTGGGCATCAGCTACGACAAGGAGACGAAGCAGCATGCCTGCAGGATTGAGAGATACCGCAAATAATGAATCAGCCCTTTCTTTTCATAGAAATATTCAAGCTACAGCTGACGGTACTCCTCGCCAATATATCCTATCAATCATTGAGTTGTTTTTTTGCAGTTTCTATAATAAAAATATAGTGCTAAAGTCTGGTATTACCCAGCTTTAGCACTTACTTGTTTATTATAAAGAATCTGTTATGAAATGCTTCCTATGATAATGCATTCACTACGCTCCAGTCGCCTATAGTCCGTCGTTCGGGGTCGAAGTTGATTCCCACTTTCACTATTGGAAGACCTGTGAGCGAGAATTTTGAGGGATAGTCCTTGAGGTCAATCTGCTTTATGGCTGCATGGGCAGACATGTTCAGTTTGAGTTCTATTACATATATGGCCTTGCCTGTCTTCATTACCATATCCACGCGGCCTGTAGGAGTGCGGACCTCCACTTCGACGTATCTGCCGAAGAGGGAGAAGATGACATAGAGGAGCTGCTGGTAATGGCCTTCGGAGTTGGCATTGTCACAATATGGCACTGTGAGCAGGTAGGCCTGAAGGAGGCTGAACATCTCGTCTAGGTCGTCTTTGAGCAGGGCGAGATACATCTTGGCAATGGTAGTATTACCTGCTTCCGTGCGCCTTTCAACGTAATTGGGAAGAAGGCTCTCCATCAGTCCCACTCGTATCTCTCCATTGGGAATGTCGAGCGTGTAGAGACGCGAAGCCCTGTCGTAGTCCTTGATGGTCACATAACCGCTCTGATAGAGCAGTGGAGTGATGGAGCTCATGTTTTCGGTCGGAGCATCGAAGGCCGAAGAAAGAACCTGCATTTGGCTGATAGCCGATGGCACTACATTGAACTTCCTCAGCATCTCAATCAGGAATGTCGGAGTGCCTGAGGCGAACCAGTAGTTATCTATTCGGTTTCTTGCAAGAGCATTGAGCAGACTGAATGGATTGAAGATGTGAGGCGACGGC
>SFEH01000155.1 GCA_004557315.1 Bacteroidales bacterium | reverse complement strand
ATGAGGAATAATTAGCCAATATAAGTTAAACAATAAATAATAATTAGCTATGCCAAACGGTAAGAAGCACAAGCGTCATAAAATGAGTACGCACAAGCGCAAGAAGAGATTGCGTAAGAATCGTCATAAGAAGCACTAATCGGTGATTCTATGGCATGAGAGAAGGGCGCATTTTTTGAGTGCGCCCTTAATTTATGTATAACCCTTTTTCCTATCACTCAATGACTCGTGAAGTAGTGATAGATGTTTCTCCCAAAGAGATTACGATTGGCCTTCTCGAAGACGGCAAGCTTGCTGAATATCAGAGAGAGGTGCAGAACGAATCTTATTCGGTAGGAAACATCTACCTTGGCAAGGTTAAGAAACTGATGCCAGGGCTAAATGCTGCATTCGTGGATGTGGGTCATGAAAAGGAGGGTTTTATTCACTATCAGGATCTTGGACCGCAGTTCAGAACACTGTCCAAGTTCGTAAAGCAGCAGATCAGCGACCGAAAGCATATCATCCCACTCGAAAGAGTGACCCGCGAAGAGCCCATCAACAAGGATGGAGTCGTGGAGGATGTCTTGCAGTTAGGTCAGGAGATCTTGGTACAGATTGCCAAAGAACCTATTTCGACCAAGGGACCACGCCTCACCTGCGACATATCGCTGCCAGGCCGATACATGGTGTTGATTCCTTTCGAAGAGAAGGTTTCGGTGTCCACGAAAATCAAGTCAAGCGAAGAGAAAGTCCGCCTAAGGCAGATTATCAACAGTATCCGTCCGAAGAATTTCGGCGTGATAGTGCGCACTTCTGCCCAGGGAGCCAAAGTTGAAGAACTCAACTCAGAGATGAATTCGCTTGTAAAGCATTGGGAAGAAACCCAGGCTAAATTTCAGAAAGGTACTCTACCGTCGTTATGCTATGAGGAGACGGGACGAGCAGTGGCATTACTTCGTGACATCTTCAATCCATCGTTCGAGAATATATGGGTCAATGACCTCGCTACGTTTAATCAGGTGAAGGATTATGTGAGCCTGATCGCCCCTGAAAAGGCAAACATAGTAAAGTTCTACGACGATGACCAGCCTTTGCTTGACGCTTTCGGGGTGACCCGTCAGATCAAGAGTTCAATGGGAAAGACTGTATCATGCAAGCAGGGAGCATATATCATCATCGAACATACTGAAGCTCTGCATGTCATCGATGTCAATAGCGGACATCGCAGCCGTCAGAGCGATGATCAGGAAGAGAATGCCTTGCTTGTCGATATGGCTGCTGCCGACGAGATTGCACGACAGATGCGTCTGAGGGACATGGGTGGAATAGTGGTGATCGACTTTATCGACCTTCAGAAGCAAGAACATCGCGAACAGCTCTTCCAGCACATGAAGGAGGTGATGCAGAACGATCGCGCCAAGCACAATATCCTGCCTTTGTCGAAGTTCTGCCTGATGCAGATTACGCGCCAGCGTGTGCGTCCTGTCTTGGATGTCAATACGACCGAAAGCTGTCCTGTCTGTGGCGGCAAGCACATCGTAAAGCCATCTATCCTGTTTCCTGACATGCTTGAGGAGAAGCTCAACATCCTCACTAAGATAAGGAAGGTGAATAAATTCCGACTGCACGTACATCCGTTCATTGCAGCTTATTTGAAACGAGGTCTGATTTCGCGCTATTGGCGCTGGAAGATGAAGTTCGGCTTCGGCATGAGACTGGTTACCGACGAGAGCATGGAATTGCTCCAGTATAAGGTCTTCGATTCAGACAGAAATGAAATTGACCTCAAAACACCTATCGATGCACACGTCTGAACCGTGTGCATCTTTTTTTGAATCATATTATGCAACCAACAATAGAACTGAAACAAGCCTTGGGGCGATTGTCTCAAACTCGCATGAGCCGACCAGTTGATTTTGTCTTGGGTCACGACCAGCATATAGCAATTATGGGACCTAACGGAGGCGGCAAGAGCAGTCTTGTCGATCTCATCACTGGCAAGAACCCGCTTCTTCAAGGGTCATTGACCTATTATTTCGGTGAGGGCGTCAAGGCTTCAGCCTATGGCAACATCGTTCAGCTCACTTTCGAAGATGCCTTGGGTTCGGTCGAGAAGCCTTATTACTTCCAGCAGCGATTCAACAGTCAGGATCGCGACGAGTCGCCATTGGTCAGCACAGTACTGAAGCGTGCTCTTGCATCGGGCAAGGTCACGGCTACAGGTTTGTCGGCCGATGAGGCACGTGCCGCAGGTCATGGCCTCACAGTCGAAGACGCACGTATGGCAGGAGCCGAAGACGACAGTGAGTTCTTGTCGAATCCGCTGCTCGATACCTTCATGATGCGCCCTCTGCTCAATAAGCGAATGGTGCTGCTGTCGAGCGGAGAGATGCGTCGCTACCAGCTGTTCAAGTATCTCATCAAGAAGCCTCACGTGCTCATTGTCGATAATCCTTTCATCGGTCTTGATGCTCCGATGCGTGAACAGCTCGACGAGTTCTTCCAGCGACTTATAGCCGACAGCAACGTCCAGATTATCATGGTCAATTCGATGCTCGACAGCGTGCCTGAATACATCACCCATGTGGTGAAGGTTCACGACATGATGGTGGAGCCAAAGATCAGCAGAGCACAGTATCTCGATGAATGGGAGAGAGGTGTGGCTTTCACAAGCAATGTTATGGGCGATGCCTCGATTATCGCGACTCTTCCCGAGAAGGAAGGCTCAGAAGGATCAGTCATCTCTATCCGCAACCTCTCATTGAAGTTGCCAGATACCGACCGAGTGCTTTATCGCGGACTCAACTGGGAAGTGAACAGTGGCGAGAAATGGGCTCTTCAGGGGCGCAATGGCTCTGGCAAATCCACTCTACTCAGTCTGATTTGTGCTGACCATCCAGCTGCTTATGCTTGCGACATCTCACTCTTCGGACGACGTCGAGGCACAGGCGAAAGCATCTGGGAGATAAAGCGCAACATAGGCTTCGTCAGCCCAGAATTTCATCGTGCATATAAAGAGAACCGTCCAGCAATCGAAATTGTTGCGAGCGGATTGCACGATAGCGTGGGACTGTACAA
Source organism: Bacteroidales bacterium (assembly GCA_004557315.1). GTDB lineage: Bacteria > Bacteroidota > Bacteroidia > Bacteroidales > UBA3663 > Liminaster. The sequence goes on along the minus strand of SFEH01000155.1, from coordinate 552 downwards.
GCGTCCGCGTCCAGAGCAGATGGATACCTGCTTGTTCTGGATGAAGGTCTTCGGAATAGACTCGCTGAAGGATCGCATGTTCCTGACACTTTCTTCAGGCGAACAGCGTCTCTGTCTTCTTGCTCGTGCCTTTGTCAAGGATCCGTCGCTGCTGATTCTCGATGAGCCTCTTCATGGTCTCGACACTTTCCGCCGCAACCTCGTGCGTCAAGTCATCACAGAGTTCTGCAAGCGTTCAGCAAAGACTCTGATCATGGTCACTCACTATGTTGAGGAACTTCCAGGAAACATCACTAAGAGAATGGAATTGTAATAATGATTCAAATAGAATTTAGAAATAATTGACTGTCAGTTAGTTGCAGTGTAGTGCCCTAAATAGGATTGAATGGATTTAGCTTTAACCCTTATTATTGATTGAATAACAGTTTGACAACTTTGACAAATTATTGCAACTAGGAAATTCAACAGAATAGACAGCAAAAAAGAATCCCAGCATATATCGATATGCTGGGATATGTTTTATCTGATCAGTTCTTCTTCATATAATAAACC
>SFEH01000002.1 GCA_004557315.1 Bacteroidales bacterium | reverse complement strand
GGAATTGAGAATTTTGTTGAACCAATATCCTGCACTAAAGGACGTGTATTCCGTCATTTATGAACAGCATAAAGATTTAAGCACAAAAGAAGAGCAGACTAATGTGTTTCGCAAACAGTATGGAAGGATCTACGAAAGGGCAATGCTGAAAGAAGAGCATGGCAGCTCTTTTTTAGAGGACTATATAGAAAAGCTAACATTTTTGAATGGAGGCCAACTCACGACAGAGATTGTACAAAACGAAATATTAAGCCTTTCCAGCTTGCTTGCCAAAGAGTTGTGCAATAATTACGTAATGTTTATTAAGACTGAAGAATCGTTTGCACATGTCCTATATTCACTCAACTATAGCTTGAATGGCATTTACATACTATTCACCAGAAGAATAAAGCTTGAATATCTACAATCGCTGCTTGCGAATTTGAGTGATAACGTGGCAGCGGATCACACTACAAGACTCAAGGATGTCTCTACGAATCCTGATGAATCGATTTCGAAGGAAGAACTTACTTTCCTTATTCATCCTTCTGTTACACAAGAACAAGAAAAGCAGAAAATTCATGGGGAGCTTGTGAACCTGGTGTGCAATAACTCCATTGTGAATATCTGCGATCATCTTAAGAGTATGGCAAAAAGCAAGCGCATTCTTCTTCCGGCCAATCCGGGTAATGCCATGACGGAACTTCAGCGCTTGGGCATGCCGGGTACAGACAAGAAAGGTTTCTCATATAAGAACTTTCAGAAGTATTACAAGAAATAAGCTTTTTTGAGAAAAAGAGATATCCCTTCATAGATGCATGGACATCTGTGAGGGGATTTTTTTGTGCGTATGATGGAGAAATGGGAATGGTAAAGTAGAAATCAGTAGAAAGTAGTAGATATTAGTAGATAGTAGTAGATAGTGATTTGAAAATTAGTAGTTTAATGAAATTTTGAGCTTATATTTGCACCGTCAAACTCAAAACAACAAGATCAATATGTTTCTCCAAACGTCAATCTGCTTATGTCTTTTCAGTGCTGTCACTTTATTTGCAGCATCTCTCAATCCTGCAAGTGTGCTGCTTCGATTCCTTGTCGTAGCTGATGCCCACGAGGAGGATGTCACCCGTGTATTCTGCAATCTGAGCAGGATAGTTCTTCTGCCGTATCTGGTCGATGGCTGTATCGACAGAGTGATTGAACTTAAGCTCAATGACCAATGCTGGCTTGCTGACGTTGCGGCGCGGAATCATAACGAGGTCGGCATAGCCCTTGCCAGTGGCATATTCGCGGTGGATGACATACTCGTTCCTTGCCCAGATGTAGGCAACGGTCAGCACGCATGCTAATGAGTTCTCATCGTTGTAGGCAAGGATGCTGGTGTTCTCGTCGTGAGCAGTGTCAATGGCTCTTGCTACAATCTGTTCATTGCCCATGATGGTGGCATCGAGGAGGTTTTGAGAGGCGGTTATTGCATCAACAAGACGAGACCAGGATGTATCTTCCACTGCATTCAGAAATTCATCAGCAACCTCTTTGTTCGGGACATAACACTGCCTTCTGTCTTCGTCGTAAGCCAAGTAGCCGAGATGTATCAATACGGTGAGTACATCGTTCTTGCTTCTCACGATGCTCATGTCGTTCTGGAATTTTGTAGTGTTGACATATACACGCTCACCAGCCAACATACGGATGATGTCATCCTTCAGTCCATCATAGTTCATCTGGATGTAGGTAATGACAGAATCATAGGCTCCCGTGGAAGTCCAGTAACTACGATACTTGTTGTCTTCGATTGCCCTCATCACGGAATAAGGATTGTAGATATGTGAGATATCTCCTATGCGATATCCATCATACCATAGTTCCATCTCTGCAATATCCATGTCATATTTCTGGCAAAGTTCAACTACTTCGTCGTGTGTGAATCCAAGAGCCGATGCCATTCGTCCCGGGTTGACCATCGAATATTCTCGGAAGTTGTTCAGTGCCGACTCTGTGTTGTATTTCTTTATCGGCAGGATGCCTGTTAGGTAAGCTCCAGCAAAGACCTTGTCAGAATCTTGTGTCTTGAACAATCGACGCAGCAACATTACATACTCGTCGAGTATGGTTGGAGTGATTGTCTCTGGGTCGCCCTTCATCTTCTGCCGTCCAGGAAACTCACGACAAATTGCATCCCACTCATCGATGATGAAGAAGAACTTTTCGCCAGTTGATTGGTGGATGGATGAGAGAACGTCCATAAGGTCGGAGTTTTCCTTGTATTTCACATCTGTGAAAGCCTCCTTCAATTCATAAATTATCTTCTCCTGAATATTCCAGACTATGTTCTTTCGCAATTCAGGTCGTGCAGTGAACGAAGTGACATCAAGATATATCACGCTGTAGCAGTTGAGATATTTATCAAACGACGGGGCCTTCTCTGCCTTTAGTCCTACGAACAATTCTCGCGAGTCGCACGATTTGTCATAGTAGGCACACAGCATCTTCGCCGCCATCGACTTGCCAAAGCGGCGGCAGCGTGTCACGCAACTGTAGCGACTCTCAGAGTTGAGCGTCGCATTGATCAGTGGTATCAGCGATGTCTTGTCAACATACTCATGAGAGACTATGTCACGGAACTCACTATTGCCTTTATTAATATATGTACCCATGGTTTCAAGCCTGTTGCAGGAGTGATAAGCCCACAATCACGTTGCAAAGTTACAACAATAATTCTGACTTTGCAAGCATTTTGAGAAAGAAATGAAGAATTGAGACTGATAGCGTAAAGATATATGCAAATGCAAAGGATCGTGAGTGACGAAAATGCAGTCATTGGCTAAAATATGGCATAGAGATAAACAATAAGTAGAAAAAATATGGTTATTGGCTAAAAACAGCACACTATTCAGCCAATAACCATATTGATATGTCACAAAAGCGTCAGCCGCTTATGGTTTATTTCACCACAGTCTTGCCATTAATGATATAGATTCCCTTTGGCAATTCGGAGAATGCTTTGCCTATTTCGGTACCCTTGCGGATCATGCGTCCATCGATGGTGTAGATGTTGGCAACGCTTGGAAGCTGATCGACTGGTACAGAACCAATGCCGGTGGTGTGGTCGGATGTCACGTCGGTATAAGAGAGCTTCGAGCCAGAGATTGTGGTGACGAAGTACTTGTCGGAACTGAGATGAGCGATGTCGCTGGTCTGCGGCTTGTTGTTGCCCTGATTGACGATGAAGTTGAAATAGTAATCGGCTGAAGGAATATCGACCGACTGGAAATACCAGGTCTCGCCATCGATGGTGGTCTTGCAGGCTTCGACATTATCGACGCGCTTGCCTGGCCAATTGCCATTGAGCTGAGTATTGTTGTTGCTATCCCAGATATAGAAATAGACAGGAGTGAAATCGGCCTTTACATAGACAGTGGCTGTATATGGCTTGAAGTCCGACTTGTCCTCTTCTGCCTCGATGCGGGTCACCACATCGTTCCAACCTTCGAGAGCTGTGTTCTCAAGCAAGTAGCGATAAGCCTTACCCGAAAGTATCTCGGTGAAGCCTTCAGGACAGTCGAAGGTCTGGCTGTTGGAGCCGACGACACAGATGAGCTTGCCCTTGGTGCCAGTGACGGTGACAGCATAGGCTGTGCTGTATTTCTTCGACACCTCGTAGCTGCTTGTATTGGTGATGCCTGCCTGCTGACGTGCCGAGATCATGAGCTTGAGTGCTTTCTTCTGTGTGAGCCAATGCTTGTAGAAGACACAAGGTGTTCCTGGCATAGCGAGCATGTAGGCATTGGCAGCAAGAGTGTCGCCCTTGAGAGGGTCGAGTGGTTCGCTTGCCGAACGGTACTGAGTGTCGTGGTTTTCGACGAAGGTGATGGCATACTGGCTGTAGCCATCCTGATAGATGAGCGGATAGCCCGCCTGGTCACTTGTGCTGCCTGCGAGCTTCGTCCAGTCTTTGCTGGCAGCTGCATCGCGCACGCGATAGCGGAACTGAAAGTCGAATGCGCCCGATGCAGGCACGTCATCGACCTTTGTGCCATCGATCCATCGCTTGATATTGCTCGAACTGTCCCAGTACTCTCCCACGCTAAACTGCGGCTTGGCAGCTGTGTTGTAGTCGGCAGTGAACGACGCGCTATAGCCCTTTACCATATCATAGCGGAAACCTGTATAGCCGAGGTCGTTGATGAGATAGTCGAGATAGGCCTTGATGACCTTGTTGACGTTCTCGCTCTTATGATCGAGGTCACGACAACCGTCCCAGCCTTCGCCAGTATCGTTGTTTTCCGACAGCGATAGACCATTCTTTGTTGCCCATTCGAGGGTCTTGTTGCCATCGTCGTTCTTTACGATGTCGGTGCTGAACATCTGATAGGTCTCGCCCTTGTAGGTCTCGGCAGGATAATCGACCCACGAGCCGTCAACGCCAAGGTTGTTGCGGTGGTTGATGACTACATCAGCAATGATGCCTGTGCCGCGGTCGCTGTAGGCCTTGATCATTGAGCGAAGCTGTGCCTCGGTGCCAAACGAAGAGTTATGGTCGAAGTAATAGACAGGCATATAGCCCATCTGGTTGTAAGACGAGTTGCAGTTGCCCGACTGAGGGATCCAGACGAGCGAGAAGTACTTGGAGATGTCGTCGGCCTGTTCTTCGAGATACGACCACTGGCTATCGGCAAACGAGTCCCAGTAGAAGCCCTGGAGCATCACTCCGCCATAGTCTTTTGGCCAGCCCTGGGCATTGACCGATGTTGACGAAAGGCCGAGCGCCAAGAGAAGTGATAAAGTAGTAAATGTTTTCTTCATAAGCCATCAGTTTAAATAAAGGCCATCCAAGACCAAAGAAGATCAAGGATGGCCCAAGTATTTAGAAAAGAATAACACAGAATGCTAATTATTCGACAGTGCAGTAGATATTCTCGTTTGTCGTACGGCAAGGATAGAGCTTGATAGTCGAACCAACGACATCGAGGTTATCACCATCTGCAACAAGGTTATCAACAGTACCACCAAGGTTGATACCCCAATCTGCATTGACACGGAACTTCCAGCCAGCATTGCTCACTGTTGCGCCTTCCTTGACGAAGCAGAGATTCTCGGCATCCCAAGTCATGAGATCATCGTCGCTCCAGCTATTGAAGCCTCCGATAAGACCCATCTTTTCAACCTTAGTTGCATTGAGTTCGCCTGTTACAACATTAACTTTGAAGTAGTAAACGCCAGTGCTGTTGCACTTGATGTTGCCACCACCCTGGTCGCCAAGGTCGAAGTCGGCAGAGCATGAAGAGAATGAGCTGTTGTTGTATTCAGTTGACCAATCACGCTGCTGGGTGAACTTGAACTCACCATCCATGTAAGCGAAACCAGTATATAAGCCTTCGCCATTGCCTGCCAAAGCAGGAGCAGTCGCAGGGTTCCAGCTCTGTGCATTGCCTGGAAGGTAAATGTAAGGAACGAAGTTGACCTTCTCAAGGAGATATGTGCCCTCGAGCATGTTGCAAGTCATCTTGACAAACTTAGCATCGCCTGCGACAGTGACCTTGAACGAAGCATCGCCTGCGTCTGGATTGAGCTTGCGGCATTCTGTACGGCGGGCAATCTTACCAGGCTCACCTACGAGGTTCATACCGTTACCCTCGACAGCACCGAAGACATTATCCCAATCGCCTGTCTCGACAGTCTTGTCATCAGCTACTGCAAACCAGATATCGCCGTCAGCCTTAATAGGGAAGAGAACAGTGAAGACCGGATCGTCATAAACATCATTGCCACTGTGAGTGAAAGGCATTGTAGTGCAAGTAGGATCCCATGCTGATGGAGCACCGATGAGATAGAGATGTGGGAAGATCTCAGGAGCAAGGAGCTTAGCTGAGATTGTGATAGGCTTAACAGCCTTAACCACGATACCCTCAACCTCTGTGCGAGCTATGACATTAGCAGCGACCTCGCGTACCTCTGGACGCTTGCCGAAGATGTCGATCACAGCAGCCTGGAGCTTTTCAGCCTCAATCTTACCGTCGTTGGTTGCAGGAACCACTGTTCCATTAGAGAACTCTACCTCATAGTTAGTAGTGTATTCAGAAGAAGCAGGAGTGAAGACCTGAATCTTCTCAGCTTCGAGAGTAGCAAAGTCGAAGGTTGTAGAAACCGCGCCAATGCCACTTGCAATTGCGCTTGCAACGTCATTGCTCACTACCTCCTCCTGTGGATTATGCTGAGGATCCATCCAGTCGGCGTAATCACCGTCGTCGCAAGAAGAATATGCGAACAATGCACCGATAGCCAAAATGCTATATAATACTTTTTTCATTGTTGTCATGTATTAAAGATTACTTTGCGAAAACGCTGAACTCTCCATTGATATCGCAGTAGATGATGAGCCAAGAACCAGCTGCAAGACCGATGTCCTCGCCAGAGTCTGCCTTTGCGATACCATTATCTACGATCTCATTCTTGCCCTTGTTATGGCCAGCCCATGCACCGTCTGGACGGAACTTGAAGCCGCCATCAGCAGGAGCATCAACAACGACATACCAAGCATGGTTCTCGACACCTTCGCTGTTGTAAGGGAGCATTGGAGTCTCGCCCCAGTCGTTGAATGCGCCAGAGATGCCCATTGTGCTGAGAACCTTAGGAGAGATATCCTGCTTCTCAAGCTTAGCCTCAAGCTTGTCGGTATTCATAACGAGGCGATAGTAGCCATCCTCAGGAACTACGATGTGACCACCGTCACCTCCCTTGTTACGATAGATGATCTTACCCTTGACACCATTGTCACCAGTCATGCCGAGATCCCAGTTGAAGTTGTCAGGCTGGATCTTGAAACCTGCAGTAGAAGACTCGTTGCCTGCAGTATTGTCATAATCTCCAGTGATAAAGTAGTTGTAATACTCTAGTTCGCCCTTACCAGTCTTCTTGTCGTAGCTGTAGTCAGGGATAATGAACATTGGAAGAGCAGTCTCGCCAGGAACATTGCCCCACTTAGCTCCGAAGTGGTTACCTACAAGATACCAAATAACGACAGGAGCGTTCTTCAACTCAACATAAACAGGAGTTACATTGAGCTCGATGACGTTAGAATAGATGATATACTGTTCTACATTGGCAGGAGTAGTTGCCTTTGGCTCTGCCTTTGCGCGAACATACACCTTCTGAGTAGCAGGAACAAGACCCTCTGGCCATTTAGCCAACTGCTGGAGACCACGAGCAAAGCTGTTGTCACCGAACGCAGGGATAGTGAGTGTGCAAGAAGAGCTCTCCTCGCCTGACTGATAGTCGGCTGTTAGTGCGCCTTCGCTTGCATCAGCCTCGTCAACACTGACTGTGAAGTTGCCAGTGATTGAGAACTGCAATGAATACTTGCACTGGAGAGGGAAGCCATAGTCTGGCTGTGAGCAAGTGAAAGAAAGTGTACCACCCGATGCAAGGTCAATCTGCTGGTTGACGAATGTAGGAGTGTTGAGGACAAACTCAGTTGCCTTAACAAGCACAGGGTTGTCGTCGTTATCGTCCTCGCAAGAGGTGTAACCTGCAGCAAGGGCAAGAAGCATTACGCTATATAATAACTTTTTCATTGTCTTCATTATTATTTATAACCCTCGTTCTGGGTCAGGTTAGAGTTTGCGCTTATATCTGTATCAGGAATAGCGAAGACGTTGCGGAAAGCAGGAATTGACTGACCGCCGAATACGCCACCCTTCCACTGCCAAGTGTAGGTTGAACCACCATAGTAGCCGAAACGGATAAGGTCTGAACGACGACGTCCCTCGAAGTAGTACTCACGGCTCCACTCGTCGGCAAGTTCTGCAAGAGTGAATGAGTTCTTCTCAGCTGCATTAGCACGAGCGCGAATTATGTTGACATACTGGAGTGCCTCGGCTGGGAGGTTGGTTGCATTAGCCTGACGTGTGATTGCCTCAGCTGCTGTCAGATAAGCCTCTGCCATACGCATGATGAACATGTCGGCATCAGGGAACTGTCCGTTGTGAGGTGCGCCATTGTTTGAATAGTGGTTGACGAACTTACATACTGAGAAACCATCAGTGAACTCACCGGCGTTGTTGATGTCGATATTACGATCCTTACCCCAGAGGAGTGCGCGGTCATCGCCAGCTGCATCAACCATCTCCCAGCAAGTACCGTTAGGAGCAGTAGAAGCATCACCGTTGAAGAACTTGGCAACGAGGTCGCGACGAGCACGGTTACCAGCCCAGTTCTCAGATGTACCATTAGCTGTCTGTCCCTGTACAAGGTTCATATCTGCCTTGAAAGTAGAAGCCATTGCGAATAGTGAAGTACCCCAAGAAGTTGTAGTTACACCATCCTGAAGGAGTGCAAGGATTGCCTCATCAGCTGCATCAGTCTCACCATTATCACCCATGAAAAGCTTCTGGTATGCGCTCCACTGACGGCTGTCACCTTCGTTGGTTGTGAAGGTAGAACCTGGAGTTGTGCAGAGCTTGCGACCTGACTGAGTGATGACCTTCTTTGCATAGTCAGCAGCCTTCTGCCACTGTGGAGTGCCAGTATAAACGCCAGCATTGAGGTAGAGGCGGCTGAGGAGCAACCATGCAGCAGCCTTGTCAGCACGACCATAACCCTCCTGACCAAAACGGCGAGCCTTTGGATCAAGCAAGAGAGGCTCAACCTCGAGCAACTCGCTCTCGATGAAGTCATATACCTGATTGCCCTCTGCTGGCATTGCCATTTCAGAGCTCATCTCAGTGATGAATGGAACATTCTTTCCGAAGCAGTCGAGCAACTGCAAATAGTGGAAAGCGCGGAGGAAACGAACCTCTGCTGTCATTGTCTCATTATAGTCAGCGCACTCTGCGAGGTAGAAGTTGCACATTGTCACGCCAAAGAAGAGACGATAGTAGTAACCCTTGAGCATTGGGTGGCTTGCGCCCCAAGTGTTGTTGCAGAAGTCGCTGATACCTTCGTCACCCCATCCGCAGAATGCCTCGTCGGAAGTGAGCTCGTTAGCATTGAACATCTGACGCCAGTAACCTGTTGTACCACCATCGAGACCGTCAATATCACAGTCACCGTTGGCACCGCCATTGCCCGCAACAGCGAAGTTGGCGTAGCACTTATTGAAAAGAGCCTCTGGATTTGACTCCATTGAAGTTGATGGGTCGATAGGGCTGACATCAAGGTCATTGACACAAGATGTAACGCTCATCGAAAGCATCAAGGCTGCAGCTCCAAAAATATATTTAGCTTTCATATTGATTTCGATTCCGATTAGAAGTTAAGAGAAAGACCTACGAGCACATTGAATGGACGAGGATAAATATTATTGTCGATACCACCGAAGACTTCAGGGTCAACGCCATCGTACTTAGTGATTGTGAATACATTGCTTGCAGCAGCATAAACACGGCCATTGATCTTGGTGCCGAATGCGTTGTTGAAAGAGTAGCCCACTGTGATGTTATCGCACTTGAGGAATGAACCATTCTGTACGAAGTAGTCAGAGAGAGCGTTGTCGTAGCTCTGGAAGTTGAGCTTGCGAGCTGTCATCGGACGGTTCTCAAGATGGTTGTATGAAGATACTGTTGCAATACCGCAGTATGCATTGCCTGCCTGAGTGTCGTTGAAGACATAGTTGCCGAACGAAGCACGGAGGTTCATACCGAAGTCCCAGTTCTTGTAGTTAACCTTAGTGCTGAAACCAGCTGTCCAAGGAGCCATTGCCTGCTTGTAGTAGTACTTGTCGGCTGTTGTAATCTCACCATCACCATTGCGGTCAACATAGACACCTTCGAGAGGGAGACCTGTGTTCTCGTCATATACCTGCTGATATACATGGAATACGTTAGCTGGCTTGCCTACTACGAATGCCTGACACTCGTTACCTGTACCTGCCGAGATACCACCTGTTGATACGAAGTAGTCTTCTCCCTCGCTCTTGATGAGCTCAGTAACCTCGTTCTTGTTGTATGCAGCATTGACGCTGAACTCCCATGAGAGGTTCTGCTTCTGGATTGGACGGAATGTAGCCATTACTTCGAAACCCTTGTTCTCGAGCGAACCGATATTACCCTTTACCTTATTGCGGAAGTTAGAACCAGCCGAAACATAAACGTCGTTGATCAGGTCGGTTGTCTCGCGATAATAAACATCAGCATTCAAAGTGAAGCGGTTGTCGAAGAAACCGAGGTCGAGACCTGCGTTGTAGGTAGTTGTTGTCTCCCACTTGAGTGACTTGTTGTAAGCATTTGGACGCTGGAGGTTACCATCGCCGAGCACTGGATACCAGTGACCGTCACCCTGCTGGTTGAGAGTCTCGTTGTAAGAAGCGAAGTAAGCATAGTCGCTACCAATCTCCTGCTGACCTGTCTGACCATAAGAGAGACGGAGTTTACCTTCGTTCATCACGTCAACATCCTTGAGGAAAGCCTCTTCCTTGAAGTTCCAAGCAAATGCGAATGCAGGGAAGATTGCCCAGTGATCCTCGAAGCGGCTTGAACCATCGTAACGAACAGTAGCTGTCAAACCATAGCGGCCGAGGAGGTTATAGTTAGCACGACCGAAGAAAGAAACGATGTAGTTCTCTGTCTTGCCCCAAACACCGTCAGGGTTAGTCTCGTTGTACTTAGTTCCACGCTTGTCTGGGTTGTTATTGGTATCAGGATAAATTCCCCAATAGTTACCACGGCTCTCAGCATAGATGTGCTGCCACTCGTAACCAACCATCACGTCGTAATGCTGATCAGCAGCATCGATGTCGTCCATCCACTGAGTATAAGCATTGAAAGAGATGTTGCGGTTGTGCTTGGTTGTTGAACCTGTGTTACCATAGTAGAGTGCATCGGTACCCCAATTGTAGCAATCAGTGTTCTGCTTGCTGCTTGCGAGGTTCCAACCGTAGTTAGCATGCCATACGAGGTTCTCAAGACCGTGAGTCTTATAAGTACCCTCGATGTTACCCTGGAACACATAGCTCTTTGCAATGTCCTTCTTGCCCTCGAGCTGAGCCACAGGGTTTGCAGTAGCGTTGCTGTTCTTTGTGTAAGGCCATGTAGGATCGTCGAAAGCAGCATCCTGAAGCCACTGGAAGTAGCCGTTGAAGTTGCTGTAGTTAGGATCAGTAGTACGCACTGGCTGAGTAGGGTCCATTAAGACTGCAGAACCGATAGCATCAGTATTGGCATAGCGAGTCTTTGCGAACATGCCCTTACCGTTGATATTGAATGTCAAATGATCCTCGAAGAATGCTGGAGAGAGGTTGAAGCTTGCAGTAGTACGCTGAAGACCAGATGTCTTGAGGATACCGTTCTCATTAGTATAACCTATTGTTGCACGATATGGCATGTTCTTGACACCTCCTGCTACAGTCACGTTGTGGTCGGTGCTGATAGCTGTGCGGTAGATCTCCTTCTGCCAGTCAGTGTCGGCATTGCCGAGGAGAGCTGTACCTGCCTCACCATAAGTCTTCTCAACCCATGGACGGAACTCATCAGCCGACATAACATCGAGAAGTCCCTTTGGCATAGAAGCAGAAACATTACCATTGTACATCACATGTGGCTTTGAGTCGCGTACACCCTTCTTGGTAGTGATGATGATGACACCATTAGATCCACGGCTACCGTAGATAGCTGTTGCAGAAGCATCCTTCAAAACGGTGAAAGACTCAATATCGGCAGGGTTGACCATTGAGAGGGCATTAGCCATACCAGGAGTACCATTGTTGTCCATTGCAAGACCATCGATAACGATAAGAGGGTCGTTAGATGCGTTCAATGAAGAACCACCACGCACACGGATTGAAGAACCAGAACCAGGTGCACCACCTGCATTTGTGATACTTACACCGGCAACCTTACCAGAAAGCATGTCCTGTGCATTGGTAACGAAGCCTTTGTTCTTGTCATCAGCCTTGATAGCAGTAACCGAACCAGTGAGGTCGTTTTTACGAGCCACACCGTAACCGATGACTACTACGTCTTCAAGCATTTCTGAATCCTCTTCAAGAGTGACGGTCATATTGGCAGCAGCTGGATGCTCCTGAGAACGATAACCGATGAAAGAGAATCGAAGGATAGCACCTTCTGGTGCCTTGAGAGAGAAATTACCGTCAAGGTCGGTAACACATCCGTTGGTAGTACCTACCTGAAGGACGGTTGCACCCATGACAGGATCTCCAAACGCGTCATTAACTGTACCCTTGACTGTAATGTCCTGAGCCATTGCGCTAAGTGTCGCGAAGATTCCACACAGCATCACCGCAAGGAATCTGAGGTTAAACTTTACTTTCATGAATTAATTGTTTATTGATAAGATGTATAGTTGTTTTCTGTGTTATGCACAAGAAAAAAATCTACTGTTTGTTATTGAGCAATTATCGAAATGGCATAGCCACCGCCCGATGCTGCCTCAAGGTTGAGCTTGGTCTTGCTTGTCACTGTCTTCTTGGTGATAGTGTAAGCCTTAGGGTTGGTATCCCAGTGTGCGCCTGCCTTGATATCGTCGGCATAGATGGTTGCTGTGTATTTCTTGCCTGGCTCAAGGAAGTCGAGTACAAGCTTTGACTTATGACCTGCCTCTGCTGCCGAGCAGCCTACGAACCAGTTGTCAGAGTTCTTGTCCTTGCGTGCGATTGTCACATATTCACCCGGCTCTGCCTCAAGATAGACTGACTTCTCCCAGTCAGCTGGAACATCCTTGATAAACTGGAACGCATCCATGTGAGGAAGATAGTTCTCGATGACGTCGGCAGCCATCTGAAGTGGGCTGTAGAGTGTCACGTAGAGAGCGAGCTGGCGAACGAGTGTCGAGCGAACCTTCGAGTTGTTGAAAGGATTGAGCTTTGAGCAGTCGGTCTCGAAAATACCTGGAGTGTAATCCATAGGACCACCGATGAGACGAGTGAAAGGAAGGATAGTAGTGTGGTTGACACGGTTGCCTCCGAATGACTCATACTCTGTGCCACGAGCTGACTCATTGCCAATCCAGTTAGGATATGTGCGGCAGATGCCTGTTGGACGAGTTGCCTCGTGAGCATTGACCATGATCTTATAGTCGGCTGCCTTCTTGATGGTGTAGAGATAGTGGTTGTTGAGCCACTGACCGTAGTGATGCTCGCCACGTGGAACAATGTCGCCTACATAGCCCTGCTTTACTGCTGGGTAGCCGTAGTCGTTCATGAACTTGTATGCGGCATCGAGGTGACGCTCGTAATTGCGGATTGAACCCGAAGTCTCATGGTGCATGATCATATACACGCCCTTTGACTTTGCATATTCAGAGATTGCCTTGACATCGAAATCTGGATATGGAGTAACAAAGTCGAAGACATAGTCTTTCTGATGGCCGAACCAGTCTTCCCAACCGATATTCCAACCTTCAACGAGCACACCGTCGAAGCCATGCTCAGCTGCAAAATCGATATACTTCTTTACATAATCAGTATTGGCAGCATGACGTCCGTTTGGCTTTGTCTTTGAGAAATCTGTCACACCGAGCTGAACGCTTGGAAGCTCATCGGTGTAAGCCCAAGAAGACTTGTTGCAGATCATCTCCCACCATACGCCTACATATTTACATGGCTTGATCCATGAAGTATCTTCGATCTTGCAAGGCTCATTGAGATTGAGAGTGATGCGCGAAGCAAGGATTCCCTTTGCATCGTCAGATACAATAACTGTGCGCCATGGAGTAGTGCATGGAGCCTGAAGATGACCCTTGAAACCCTGTGCATCTGGAGTGAGCCATGAGGTGAAAGTAAGGGAAGCTGCATCGTACTTGAGATGCATGGTTGGATAGTCGATACAAGCAGCCTCGTGGAGGTTGATGTAGAGTCCATCGTCGGTCTTCATCTGAAGAGCTGTCTGCACGCAGTCTTCGACTGGAGTCTGTGAAGAGTTGCCGACTACAGCTCCCGACTGAGGATCCTTGATGGCAGCACCAATCTCGCTCAGACGGGTAGTCATCCAGTTGTATTCCTGAGTGTCATAATCGCCTGTGATCCACCATGCCTTGTGGTCGCCAGTCATCTTGAACTCACTCTTCTCTTCTACCACTGTAAAATAGACGAGGTTCTTCTGCTGAGGGAACTCATAGCGGAATCCGAGTCCGTCGTTGAAGAGACGGAAACAAATGACCATCTGACGATCATTCTTTGGCTGGTTGAGCGTTACCTTCAACTCATTATAATTATTAACGATAGTGCTTTCCTCGCCCCATACAGGAGACCATGTCTCGTTGAACGAAGAAGTCTTCGTGTCGGCAACGACAAAGCCTGTCTGGAGGTCGGTTTTAGCTGATGAAGCCGACTGCTGAGGAACCTCAGCGAAGAACTGTGCCTCAACCTTGTCGCGAAGCTGGAAACCAAGGTGACTTGGCTTTATCACATCTTTGCCATGATAATTCAAACTGTAGGTAGGACGGCCTTCCTTGTCAAGTTCGAAATTCAACTTGACGTTTCCGTCTGGAGAAAGCAACTCTTGTGCTCCTGCATTAGAAACAAAGGCCATTGCCAGCAGTGCTGGAAGGATGTTTTTTTTCATTTTGTGTAAGGTGTATAAAATATAGAAAATTTGTTACATTAGTTTTTCGACGTGGCAAAGTTACGCATAATTTCAACAACTTTGCCACGTTGAAAACAAAATATAAACTAATATAGCCTTACATATAGTATCATAATATTATTAATCAGGATATTATCTTAGATGAGATTTCTGAAAAATATAAGCAAATTAGAAATCCAAAATGAGAATATTGCGAGGTGAAAGTTCAAATTTATCAGCAATATTGATAACTTTACCTGTAATAACATCCTTGACCGACGATGCTGGGAGCACCTCTCGGTAAGGGGTAAGGTCGAGTGTCTGAGCCTTGTCTGTACCGTTGAGGATGACAGTCACTGTCTTGCCATCGAGCTGACGTGCATAGACGTAGCAGCCAGAGCGGACAGCAAAGTGAGTGAGCGAACCGAACTGAACAGCCTTGCAGCCCTTGCGCCAGTTGAGGAGCTTCTTGGTGAAGTCGAACAGTTCGTTCTGTGCCTTGTCGCGTCCAGCAGCAGTCAGTGCCTCAACAGGGAAATTCTGTCGGTTAGGACCATCGCCATTGGCCTTGTTGCTGTACATTCCTATCTCGTTGCCATAATAGAGCTGAGGGATGCCTCGCAATGTGAGCAGGAGAGTGAGAGCCTGGAAGTAGCGATCATGATTGTCGGCCAGTTCCTTTGTCTTGTGGAAGCGGTCGGTATCATGGTTGTCGAGGAAGGTGAGCAAGTTGAGAGGATCGGCATAAACGCAATCTTGAGCAATATACTCATAAATCTTGGCAAAGCCTCCGTTCCAGTCGTCGGTCTCCTCATCGACTGTCTGGTTGAGGAGTGACATCAACGGGAAGTCCATCACCGATGGAAGCATCGAGTTCTTTGGAGCAAGCTTGCTGTCCTTCTGCCAGTAGCTCACGCCCACATTGTTGTTGATCCAAGTCTCGCCCACGATATTGAACCCTGGATACTCCTTATCGAGACGCACGCACCAGTCGCGCATCATATCGAAGTCGGCATAAGGATAGGTGTCCTGACGGATGCCATCGATATTGGCATACTCTACCCACCAGATGCTGGTCTGGATCAGATAGTCCTTGACGAGAGGGTTACGCTGGTTGAAGTCGGGCATTGTAGAGACGAACCAGCCATCGGTAGTATGCTCACGGTCGAACTTTGAGGCATGAACATCGTTGACAGCAGCAGTGCGATAGCCACTCTGCTCGAACTTAGAGCCGAAGTTGAACCAGTCGCTCTGTGGAAGGTCGGTGAAGAGGAAATTCTCTGAGCCGCAGTGGTTAAACACTAGATCCATCACCATCTTGATGCCGTGCTTGTGACAGTTCTCAACGAGAGCCTTGTACTGCTCGTTAGTACCGAAACGAGGGTCGATAGCATAGTAGTCGGTGATGGCATAACCGTGGTAGCTGCCGCCAGGCATGTCGTTGACATGGACAGGAGTAGGCCAGATGGCAGTCACGCCAAGTTCCTGCAGATAGTCGAGAGCATAGTCCATACCCTTGAGGTCGCCGCCATGACGAGCCCAGTCGTCAGCCTTATCAACAGCAGGCTCCTTCAGTCCCTTTACATTATTTAATAAAGGATCACCGTCGATGAAGCGGTCAGGCATGAGGAGATACATGACATCGCTCGCATTGAATGGATTAGGCTGCTTGCCGCTGCGGGCTTCGAGGGTGTAAGACTGAGTGAGCATCGGCTTCTTCTTGCCAGGTTTGGTGAGAGCGATGCCAAATGTCTGAGGCTGAGCCTTAGAGAGATCGAGATACACGAAAAGGTAGTTAGGGTTCTCGACACGTTCCACTTTAATCACTTCGATGCCGGCAGCCTTGCTGAGCGACACCTCGCAGTCACCGATATTGCTGCCGTGGAGAAGGACCTGCAAAGTCGGATCCTGCATTCCTGTCCACCAATGCAATGGATGCACATGGTCGAGTTTAGGTGCTGCAGCACGTCCGAACAGAGAAGCAAAAAAAGTAAACATAATTACTAAAAGAAGTTTTCTGTTGTTCATGATGTATGTTTTTTTGATAAATGCGCCCAAAGGTATGTATTTTTCAAGAAAATTACAAGAAAAAGGCTTGGATTTGATATTTTTTTTATAACTTTGCCGTGAAAAGATGCCATAAAAGCAAAAACTGTAATCAATTAACATCGAAAATACAATAACACCAACACAAAGATGAAAATTTCTTTCAGAATTGAATACCGCACCCAATGGGGCGAATCCATCGGATTGACCATTGGCGGTAACGACGGCCGACTGATAATGCTTACGACCACCAACGGCGTTATCTGGGAAGGAACATGTGAGATTGAGCTGCCCGCCGGAGGCATTCCTGTGCTCTATCGCTATGGAGTGTATCGCGATGGCGTATGCGTGCGCCGCGAACAAGCTGCTATGCCGCATATCTTGCCTTTGACCAAGAAGAAAAGCATCGAACTCAACGATGAGTGGCGCGATCCGAAGAGAGTGGCAGGCACAGCTGTTCCTGTCTTTGCACTGAGAAGTGAAGGCGGATTCGGCATCGGAGACTTCGGTGACCTGAAGCGACTGATCGACTGGGCAGTGATAACCCACCAGGGTGCCGTTCAGATCCTGCCTATCAACGACACGACCATCACCGGCACATGGACCGACTCTTATCCTTATAATTCTATCTCCATTTATGCCTACCACCCTCAATATATCGACCTTCGACAGCTGCCTGCATTGAAGAACGAGGAAGAGGCCAAGGCTTTCGAGGCAAAGAGAATCAAGCTAAATGCTCTTCTCAAAATCGACTATGAAGAGGTCAACAACACCAAACGTGCTTATCTGCGTGCAATCTTCAAGCAGGAAGGCAAGAAGATTCTTGGCTCGGCAGGTTTCAAGACCTTCTTCGACAACAACAGCGAGTGGCTCCGTCCTTACGCTGCTTTCTCTGTGCTACGCGACAAGTACGGCACACCTGACTACACACAGTGGGCTGAACACTCGGTTTATAAAGCAGATGAGATAAATGCTTTCACTGACAAGAACAGTGAGGCATACAGCGAAGTGGCATTCTACTATTTCCTGCAGTATGAGCTCCACATACAGCTGCTCGACGCATCAAACTATGCACGTGAGAAGAATGTCATCCTCAAGGGCGACATCCCTATCGGCATCAGCCGCCAGAGCGTTGAGGCATGGGTTGAGCCATTCTATTTCAATATGAACGGACAGGCTGGAGCACCACCAGATCCATTCTCAAAGAACGGACAGAACTGGGGCTTCCCTACCTACAACTGGGATGTGATGCAGAAAGATGGTCTGAAGTGGTGGCTCAAGCGATTCCGCAAGATGGCTGAATACTTCAGTGCTTACCGCATCGATCATATCCTCGGCTTCTTCCGCATCTGGGAGATCCCGATGCATTCGGTGCATGGCCTGCTCGGACAGTTCTCCCCTGCCCTCCCGATGAGCCCACAAGAGATCGAGAGCTATGGCTTGCACTTCCAGAAGGACTTCATGACCAAGCCTTTCATCAACGAGGAGCTGCTTCAGAAGTTGTTCCGTCCTGAATTTATGGAGTTTATCAAGAGTGTCTTTGTCGTAAACGTTCACCACGACATCTATGAGATGAGGCCTGAGTTCAATACCCAGCGCAAGGTCGAGGCATACTTCAAGGGCAAGAATGGCGCCAACGACGTTGAGATCAAGGAAGCTCTGTATTCTTTGATCAGCAATGTCCTGTTCGTGCCTGACCACAAGAATCCAAGTCTCTACCACCCTCGTATCTGCGTACAGGACGACTATATCTTCTCTCGTCTCCAGGGTTACGAGAAGGACGCGTTCAACCGTCTCTATGTCCAGTACTTCTACCATCGCCATAACCAGTTCTGGTATGAAGAGGCTATGAAGAAACTGCCACGCCTGATCGATGCTACTCAGATGATAGTGTGTGGCGAAGACCTTGGCATGGTGCCTGACTGCGTGCCATGGGTAATGAACCAGCTGCAGATCCTCAGTCTTGAGATCCAAAGCATGCCTAAGAACCCTGCACATGAGTTCGGTGTGCTCAGCGAGTATCCTTGGCGCTCGGTATGCACAATCTCTTCGCACGACACCTCGACATTCCGTGGCTGGTGGGAAGAGAACAAGGAGATTACGCAACGTTTCTATAATAATGTATTGCACCGTTGGGGCGAAGCTCCAGAGAAGGCAACTGGCGACATTGTCAAGCAGATTGTCAATGAGCACCTCAACAGCCCATCGCTCCTCTGTATCCTTGCACTTCAGGACTGGCTCGGCATCGACGAGAACATCCGCTACCCAGAGGCAGCGGCAGAGCGAATCAACGTTCCTGCCAACCCTCGTCACTACTGGCGTTTCCGAATGCACATCTCGCTTGAGAAACTGATGTCAGAATATGCGTTCAACGAAGAGATCCGTCAGATGATTGATAACAGTAATAGATAAACGTCATGAGCAAAATACTTCCTGATCTGAAACTCTCGCAACTTATCAATCTCAGTTTCGGATTCTTCGGAGTGCAGATTGCATACGCACTTCAGTCGGCCAACATCTCGCGTATTTTCGCTACACTCGGTGCCGATCCTCATCAGCTGTCGTTCTTCTGGATCCTGCCCCCTCTCATGGGCATGATAGTCCAGCCTATCATAGGCATCCTATCGGACAAGACCTGGTGTAGGTTCGGTCGTCGCGTGCCATACCTTTTCATTGGCGCTATCATTGCCGTAGCGGTGATGGCATTGCTGCCTAATGCGGGCGGACTTGGACTCACCACCCAGGTGGTATGCTGGGGTCTCACCGGCTCGATGATCTTCGGACTGTTCTCGCTGATGTTCCTCGACACCTCGATCAACGTAGCCATGCAGCCATTCAAGATGATGGTGGGCGACATGGTAAATGAGAAACAGAAGACTACGGCATATTCCATCCAGTCGTTCCTATGCAATCTTGGATCGGTAGTGGGCTATCTCTTTCCTTACATCTTCACATACCTTGGCGTTCAGAACGTTGCGCCTGAAGGCGTGATTCCTAACTCGGTGATCTACTCGTTCTACATCGGAGCTGCCATCCTCATAGGATGCGTCATCTATACAGTGGTCAACGTCAAGGAGTATTCACCAGAGCAGCTTGCTGCCATGCCTGAGGCAGAAGAGAAGAACGAAGCTGGATCGAAGGCTGGCAGCAGCAAGTCACCTTCCATTGCCTATACCTTCTTCTCAATTGGTCTCGTGCAGTTCTTCTGCTGGGCAGCTTTCATGTACATGTGGTCGTATTCGACTGGAGCTATTGCAGAGATGTGCTGGAACACAACCGACACGCATTCGGCTGGTTATCAGGAAGCCGGCAACTGGAATGGCGTATGTTACGCCGTACAGGCTGTAGGCAGTGTGATCTGGGCAGCTTGCATTCCATTCATCTCTAAGTTGCTTCATTCCGACAAGCTCACATACACACTCAGTCTTGTGCTTGGCGGCATCGGCTTCATCTCCATGCTTTGGATCACAGATCCACACTTGCTTTGGGGCGCTTATCTGCTCGTAGGCTGCGGCTGGGCTGCAATGCTTGCCTTCCCATTCATATTCTTCACCAACGCGCTGCAGGGTAACCCCAAGATGGGTACTTTTCTTGGCTTGTTCAACTGCACAATCTGCTTGCCACAGATAGTTGCCGCTGTTCTGGGTGGTGTCATCCTCGGTGCAGCAGGCTCACAGGTGGGCATGCTCGCCATTGCTGGTGCTCTGCTCATTGCAGGCAGTCTGGCAGTAGCATTGATAAAGGTGAAGAAGTAACATCCTTATAGGTAAACATCGAACAAACATCGATATTACTTAACGAGATGAATCATATCAATAAAAACATCTTTGTTGCTCTTTGTGTTCTGTGGATCTTGCCGTTAGCAGCTCTCGCTAAAGGGAAAATCAGCCCCGAAAACGAGGAACTGCTCAACCAGCTCGACTATGCTATCGAACACAAGGAGCAATATCGTTATGCGCGACTTGCCAAGGCCGACAGCCTTAAGGCAATAGCGAACAACAGCGTCGGCAACCGACGAGTGAACGCAATCAAGGAGCTATATGGCGTTTATGAGAGATTCTTGAACGACTCGGCCCTTTCGGTCATGAACATTGCCACAAGAATACCTGAATACAAAACAGACAAGGATTTCCGCGATTTCGTGCAGATATCTCTCTCGCGAACATATGCCGTGATGGGTCTGTTTACCGATGCATTCACACAGCTCGGACAGATCAACCCTGACTCTGTTTCTTCAGAAAACCGGCTTCTCTATTACAACACTAAGCATTCAGCCTACGGATGGTTTGCAGATTTCGCATTCTATTCGTCTCCAGAACTTGCCAAGCACAGTTATGACATACAGTCGCAATGCAACGACTCGATCATCCTCTATGAGACAGACCCTATATATCTTGCAATCGACAAGGCTACAAGAGCATTCAAGGATGGCGACATAGCCCAGTGCATCAACATTGCAGAACCTCTGCTTGGACAAGGCGAACTTATCCATAAGATATATGTCAATGCCATCTTGGCTCAGGCTTACGGAAAAATTGGCGATACCGAAAAAGAGTTGCGCTATCTTGCCAAGACATCGATTTGTGACATCAAGGTAGGTATCTCGGAATATATGGCATTGCATGCCCTGGCGCAGAAACTGGCAGCATTCGGGGAGACCGAACGAGCCTACAGCTATATCATCTGCGCACTCGAAGATGCCAACAGCTGTGGCGCAAGACTCCGTAGCCTCGAAGCCAGCGAATACTTCACCATCATCGACAAGGGACATCGTGCCGACGAACAGAAAAGAAAGCTACTTTCAACCATACTTTATATCTCACTTTGCCTGATCGTAGTGGTGCTGACCGGCAGTATCCTGTCGCTCTACCGCCAGATGAGCAAACTGAGGTTGGTGCGCCAGGCATTGGCAAAAGCTAACCGGAATCTTGGAGAGAGCAACGCTAAACTGCAGATAATCAACAAGGACTTGATCGCTTCTGACCGCATAAAGGAAGAATATATCACTCTGTATCTGAACAAATGCCGCAAGTATCTTGAGGCTCAAGAGATACTACGCAACCAGCTATTCAAGCTCGCTCAGGGACACCAGTGGGACGAACTTTACAAGAAACTAAAGTCATCGGAGATACTGGCAAGCGAGAAAGAGCGCTTCTATGCCGACTTTGACGAGCTCTTCCTCAACCTCTACCCTGATTTCATCCGACAATTCAACTCACTGCTGAAGCCCGAAGCTCAGATAGTGCCAAAGAATGGCGAGAAACTAACCACCGAATTGCGCATCTTTGCACTTATCAAATTGGGCATTGACGACAGCTCACAGATTGCCAAGTTCCTGAGCTATTCGCTCACAACAATATATAACTATCGTAGCCGTGTCAGGAACAACGCCCTCGAATCGAAAGACGATTTCGAGACAAAAGTTCTGGCACTATAGCATTGGCACGGAATTTGCAAGGTCTATGGAAGTGAAAGCAAGGCTGACAAAAAGACAGCCAGTCAACTGAAACAAATATTAACATTAAAAATATTATTCATTATGACAATCAAACCACTTGCAGACCGTGTGCTCGTTAAGCCAGCACCAGCTGAAGAAAAGACAATCGGCGGCATCATCATCCCTGATACTGCCAAGGAGAAGCCTCTTCAGGGCGAAGTCATTGCAACAGGCAATGGAACTAAGGATGAAGAAATGGTAGTCAAGACCGGTGACACTGTGCTCTATGGCAAGTATTCTGGTCAGGAGGTTGAGTTCGAAGGTGTGAAGTATCTCATCATGCGCCAGTCAGACATCTTGGCTGTGCTCGCATAAAAAAAACATTCAAAACTATGGCAAAAATTATTAAGTTCAATACAGAATCACGCGATCTGCTCAAGAGCGGTGTAGATCAGCTCGCAGACGCAGTAAAGGTTACTCTCGGCCCTAAGGGACGCAATGTAATCATCGAGAAGAAGTTCGGCGCTCCACATATAACTAAGGATGGTGTGAGCGTTGCAAAGGAAGTAGAGCTCGAAGACCCATTCGAGAATATGGGTGCTCAGCTCGTCAAGGAGGTAGCATCAAAGACAGGTGACGATGCTGGTGACGGTACTACTACTGCTACTGTCCTCGCACAGTCAATCATCGGTGTAGGTCTCAAGAACGTCACTGCAGGTGCGAACCCAATGGATCTCAAGCGCGGTATCGACAAGGCAGTTGCTGCTGTAGTCGAGAGCATCAAGGCTCAGAGCGAAGAGATCGGTGACGACTATACAAAGATTGAGAATGTGGCTCGCATCTCTGCCAACAACGACGAGGAAATCGGCAAGCTCATTGCTGAGGCTATGAAGACAGTCAAGAAGGAAGGTGTCATCACAGTCGAGGAGGCTAAGGGTACCGATACTACTGTTGATGTTGTCGAGGGTATGCAGTTCGACCGCGGTTACATTTCTCCATACTTCGTCAACAATGCTGAGAAGATGACATGCGAGATGGATTCTCCAGCCATCCTCATCTATGACAAGAAGATCAGCAACCTTCAGGATCTTCTCCCTGTGCTTGAGCCAGTGGCAAAGTCTGGCCGTCCTCTCCTCATCATCGCTGAGGATGTTGACTCACAAGCATTGGCTACACTCGTACTCAACAGCCTCCGTGGTTCGTTGAAGATCTGCGCAGTAAAGGCTCCAGGTTTCGGTGACCGTCGCAAGGAGATGCTTCAGGATATCGCCATCCTCACTGGTGGTGTCGTGATTTCTGAGGAGGTTGGCCTCAAGCTCGAGAACGCTACTCCAGAGATGCTCGGTCGTGCCGACAAGGTGACTATCGACAAGGAGAAGACTACAATCGTCGATGGTGCAGGCGACAAGGAGGCTATCGCTCAGCGTGTTGCAACTATCAAGGCCCAGATCGAGAAGACTACTTCTGACTATGACCGCGAGAAGCTTCAGGAGCGTCTTGCAAAGCTCGCTGGTGGCGTGGCTGTGCTCCATGTAGGTGCTCCATCTGAGGTAGAGATGAAGGAGAAGAAGGATCGCGTTGATGATGCTCTCTGCGCTACACGCGCTGCTATGGCAGAAGGTATCGTTCCTGGTGGTGGTGTGGCTTACATCCGCGCAATCCCAGCAGTAGAGGCTCTCAAGGGTGCCAACGATGACGAGACTATCGGTATCGAGATCATCAAGCGTGCCATCGAGGAGCCACTTCGCCAGATCGTTGCCAATGCAGGCAAGGAAGGTGCAGTGGTAGTACAGAAGGTAAAGGACGGTCAGGGCGACTTCGGTTACAATGCTCGTACCGACACTTACGAGAACTTCCATGCAGCAGGCGTGATCGACCCTGCCAAGGTGACTCGTGTAGCCCTCGAGAACGCTGCGTCAATCGCAGGTATGTTCCTCACTACTGAGTGCGTCATTGCCGACAAGAAGGAGGAAGTTCCTGCAGCTGGCGCTCCAGGCATGGGCGGTGGAATGGGCGGTATGATGTAATATCGACCTAACATTAAGATAATAAAAAGGGAGTTGATTGGTCAGATTTGCCAATTAACTCCCTTTTATTTTTAAATTATAAATTTAATATTTGGTCTATTGCCTATTTTTGAGTATCTTTGCGCCGTATTTTTCGCCATTAATATATATAATTCAGATATGATCAACAGACTGCTTATCCGCATAAAGACTGTACAGCTGGTATATGCCAATATCCAGAGCGACCAGCCTCGTTTCACCTGCGATGAAGAGTTGATGGCTTCGTTCGAATCAAGCTATCAGCTTTACAACTATCTTCTCGGACTGATTGTCAAGGTTACAGACTACAGAAACGATCAGATTGAGGCTGCCCGCAACAAGTATCTTCCTTCGCGTGAAGAGAGGTTCCCAAATACCCGCTTTGTCAACAACCAGATTGCAAAGATCATCCGCGACAACAGCTCAATAATGAACTACTGCGAGGAACATGGCTTATTCAACGATTTCGACACTGAGACCTATCGTGCCATCCTCGATCAGATTGAGAAGAACCCTCTCTATATGGCATACATGAGCCAGCCCCAGGCTCCTACCTTCGAGCAGGATCTTGAGTTGTGGAAGGAGATCTTCAATACCATCATCCCATCGTGTGAGGTACTTGACGCTACACTCGAGGACAAGAACATCTACTGGAATGATGACCTTACAACCATCGTTCAGTTTGCCGTAAAGACTCTCTCTCACATCAAGGCCAACACAGAGATGGTTGAGACACTTGGCATGTTCCGCAACGATGACGACAGGAACTTCGCACTCTCACTGTTCCACCATGCCATTGACGAAAGCCACGAGTACCTTCAGCTCATCGACAAGACAGCCGAGAACTGGGAGGCCAACCGTATGGCAATGATGGAGAAAGTGATCATGATTTGCGCATTGGCAGAGATCAAGAATTTCCCTGACATCGCAATCCGCGTATCGCTCAACGAGTACATAGAACTTGCCAAGCACTATTGCAAGGCCGATAGCGCTCGCTTCATCAACGGCATTCTCGACCGTATCGTGAGTCAGTGGAAAACTGAAGGTCTTATCTTCAAAGCAAAGTAATGGGCAATAGTCTTATTGAGAACCGTTAATTGGAATGATAATAATTATTAATCGTAATTGAAATATGTTCAACGCTATTTTTCTTCAGGCAGCTGGTGGTGCTGCACCAATGATGTCATGGGTTTGGATTATCCTCATCGTTGTAGTTTTCTATTTCTTCATGATCCGTCCTCAGCAGCAACAGCAGAAGAAGCTGCGTGAAGAGCGCAACAAGATGCAGAAGGGCGACCATGTCATCACAAGCGGAGGTCTTTATGGCAAGATCGACAGTGTCATCACTCGTACTAACAAGAAGGGAGAGCAGGAGGTTGTTGATTTCGTCATCTCTCTCAAGCCAGATGGAACAAAGGTTCAGATCAGCAAGGAGTGCGTATTCAAGGATCTTAACGACGTCGTTCAGCAACGATAACAATGCCACCTGTATCAGGTAAGAAAACCCAAAAGCCAGAGCAATCGTTCTGGACTAAATACACCAGGGAAGTCAATATCTTCTTCAAGCGAATCAACCGTCAGGAAGTATTGACTTACTTGGTATTTGTGCTTATTGCCGCTTTCTTCTGGGTTATCCAGACTGCTTCTCAAGAGAATGAGGCAGAATATACCATAGACTTCAAGGTCGAGAACCAGCCTTCGAACATCGTATTCACTACACAGATTCCTGAGCAGTTCAGAGTCAAGATCAAGGACAAGAACATCAATCTCATCAATTATTCCTACAACAACCAGCTCGACTCGCTTGCAGTGGATTTCAACAATTATGCTGATGCCAATGGCAACTTCCGCCTGTCGAGTGCAGAATTGCAGGCATTGCTCATCAACGAACTGTTCTCTACCACACAGATCACTTCGGTCACTCCTGCCCTGATCGACGCACGCTTTGCCGTGGCACAAGGCAAGGTTGTGCCTGTAGTCTTCTCTGCCGACATAAGCACTGCCGCCAACTATCGTTCACTCGCGCCACAGATTACTCCGGATTCTGTCCTCATCCATGCTCCAAGTGCCATTCTTGACACCATCACGATGATCAAGACCAAGTATTTTGAGCAACATTCATGCAAGGACACACTCAACCTGACAATGCCACTTCAGCTGGCTGTGGGAGTCAAGAGCACACCTTCGCGCATCAAGGTCATGGTGCCTATATCACGTTATGTCGAGAAGATTCTCAACGGACTTGACATCAATGTGACTGACGTACCAAATGGCCTCAACCTGTCGGTCTTCCCTAACAAGGCTGCCGTATCATGTCTGGTTGACTTTTCTCATTATTCAGAGATCAACGCAGAGGATTTCTTCATTTCAGTATCGTACAAGAGCATCAAGAATGCCAAGCAAAAGACCATCCCCGTTGACATCATCTCGTATGCCAAGCCTGGACTGGTCGATAACATCAAGCTTCATACCAAAGAAGTGGAATATATCATCGAGGATGTGACCAATGAATAACAAGATACTAATAGCCATAACAGGTGGCATTGGATGTGGCAAGTCGATGGTAAGCCAACTGTTGAAGGTGATGGGATTTACGGTCTATGACTGCGATGCCAACGCCAAGCAGCTCATGCTCACTGACAAGGAACTTATGGAAGGACTGACCGACCTATTTGGCAAAGAGACATATTTTGCCGATGGCACTCTCAACAAGAAGCATCTTGCAGCATCGATATTTGGCAATGCCGATGCGCTGCAACAGATGAATGCCTTGGTTCATCCCGCCGTTGCCCGCGATCTCAAGGCTCAAATGCTCAATGACAAGCACCGCATCTTTTTCTTCGAATCGGCCATTCTATTCGAAAGTCATTTTGACCACCTTGTTTCTCCCGACATCACGATATGCGTCACCTCTCCTCTTGAGCTTCGCATTGCTCGTGCTACGGCACGTGACCATAGCACACGAGAACAGGTAATGGGCCGCATCGAGAGCCAGATGCCACAGGAAGAGAAAGACCGTCGTGCCGACTACTTGGTCATCAATGACGAAAAAAATTCAGTAATTCATCAAATCGACAAATTACTGAATTCCATATCTTGAATTGTTATCTATCACAAGAACAGCTGAGGGATGTTCTTCACCAACTGGACGTTGAACAACTTCGGCGAGAAGCTCTTGCCTGCAGCAAAACGCACTCTAATCTTCTTCTTTCCTTTTACAAGCGATGCTGGTATGCTGATAGGATGATCAAAGAGTTTATCCTTGCCATTGGCAACAATACTGCTCGGTATCGTATATCTTGCCACCGACACTCCATCGACTTTTATTTCGCACTGTCGTCCCTTGTCTGCTATGTAGAAGCGACAGAGGAGAATGAGGCTATCGTTGGCTGATGTCACAGAATCGGCTTTCGCGCAATCGAGGTCGAACTCAATCCACTGGTTAGGCTGACAATCGCGGAACGGAGAGTCGTTGAGCATACCACCTGTTGCAGTCTCACTGGTCTTGAGGTTGTGTTTCTTCTCGCTTGCCTCAACACCAATTCCGATCTTATCGAAGGTTGCAGCTTCTATCTCAATCTTTCTCAACTCTGACTTATACATCGGACTGCGCATGAAAGCGCTTTCGGTCTGCTGATTGAAATACACAGTATATCTCTGGTGATGAATTGAGAAGAACGGACGAAGCTCTACTTCTTTCCATGGAGATCCAGGAGCATGAACATCCATTGTGAAGGTAAGTGTCTTGGCATCCTTGACATGCAGACGTGTAGGCACCTCCTGCTGGTCGCAAATCAGCATGGGAGCCTGGGCGAGACTCAGTTTCTTCATCTTGCTGGCAAGCGAATTGTCTCGCTGCCCCTCTCCTGCATATTCATTAGGCAGTTCCTCATAAAGCTCGTGCCCCTGCTGGTTGGAAGAGGTGATGGCTGCAAGTACCATAGGGCCGAAAGAGAATGAGATATAAGAAGATCCTGGACATGGGTCTATACCCAATGACATCGGGTAATACACTTCAATGACATCGCCTGCCTTCCATGATTTGCCACATGAGATATACATCGTCTCTCCCCGCTTGATTCGCTCTGGATAGAAGTTCTTTGGAGCCTTGCCATTGACAGTAATATTATATTTGCCCGTTACCCAAGACGGATGTCTCACTGCAATAGAGTAATTACCTCCTTTAGTGACCGTGATGACCGACTTGTTGCCATAAGGGAAATCGGTCTCCTGACGAAGGGCATAGTGAGAATCCGACAGTTCGCTCGCTATGAACAGATTGACAAAGAGTGTATCTTGTGCCAAGGTATAGATGAACTCTCCAAACTTCGACGGGTTCTCCATTCCTGTGCCGACACAGCACCACATTGCCTCATTGGGTGTCGAATAGATACGATAGCTCTGAGGACGAAGTGAAGTGTAGTAGGCATAACCTCCTGTTTCTGGATCGATTGCGGAGAGGATATGATTGAGCAGTGTCTTCTCATAATACTCGGAATAGGCAGGATTGCGCAGTCTTGAGAACAGTCGCTCGGTGAGTTTAAGCATATTATAAGAAGTACATGACTCAGGGCCATCACACTCTTCGATGTACTTGCTGTTCCTGCCTTGGTTGGTAAAGTAGTTATTGACTCCTACTCCACCTATTGCCGAAGCACGGCGCTTCACCACATCATTCCAATATCTCTGGCTCGACTTGCGATAGCGGTCATCACCATCTATCTCTGCTATTCGGGCAAAACCTTCGAACTTTGCAGTACACTCATTGGTGTGCTTTACATCAAGAAAGTCATTATTGGTATCGCCTATCATGTTCTCAATCATGATCTGATGAGAATATTTCTGTGCCGCTTTCATGTACTTGTTATCGCCAAAGATGACGTAGGCATCGGCAAGCACCTCATTGATGGCACCTGGCTCCCACTGAAGGATCTGCATCTCCATAATATCGGAAGTAAAGAGATGCACAAGCTCGATGGTCCAGTCGCACATGTTCTTGAACAAGATCTTGGCATCGGCATTGCCTCCATAGATAAAGGCATCGCGTAATCCTGCCAAGGTCTTGTGTGCGCAATAGAGAGGCACCCAATTGCCTCGCTGGTTATAGATGCGATAGTCTCCTGAGTACAGCGACTTCCAAATCTCATTGTCAGGATTACCACCGATGTAGCCTTTCAAACCATTGCGATCCTTGACGAAAACATCCTGACAGTCTTTCATCACAGCAACCATATAGTCGAGACGCTCTTTCAGCTTGCCTCTGACCACAGCATCGTGACATGAAGCATAAGCGAGAGACAAAGCACTGAGGTAATGGCCCGTAATATGTCCATCCATCGCCATTGATGGATTCCATGCAAAATTGGTAAAGGCAGGATGCTCGTATTCCCACTGATAATACCTGCTGTTCTCGTCGAGTGTCTGGCTCAATCCTGCCTGACGCACAAAAGGTGTAAGCAGACGATCGACATCATATTCCAGGAGCAGTGAGTAGTTAAGGTCTTGAGCGGTCTTGAAGACACTCGGCAACAATGTAATCTGTTGCAGGTCAAACTGTGTTAAGTATAGCGCGCTTTGTGCCTGTGCTACGTTGCAGCACAATATGGCACAAACGGCAATGATAGTAGATTTGACATAATGCCTCATGCGTAATTGTTATTTTGACAGAACGATGCGGAAACCGCAGTAAGCAATCGCATCAAGGAAGCTCTCATCACTGTAAGAACTCTGGATGAACTTCCTGCGGTTGGCTGGATAGAACTCATTTGATTTCTTCTGCACCCAGCTTCCGCCTCTCAGTATCAGAGTGTCGCCTCCCATCTTTCCCTTTGGGTTAACGTCGTCATGATAGTCATACCAGTAGTATGAATTTGCGACCCATTCCGACACGTTGCCACTCATGTCATAGATACCAAGTTCGTTTGGCTTCAGCTCACCACCGGCATGTACTCCATAGTTCTCGCTTCCGAGTCCCTTGCATGCGTTGTAATAGTTCCAGGCTACTTCCGAATAAGAGTCCGAACCGCTATAGCTGTATCCACGTGTTGCTTTTCCACCACGGGCTGCACATTCCCATTCTGCTTCGGTAGGCAAACGGAAATTCAAGCCAGTCTTCATGCTAAGTGTCTCACAGAACTCAACAGCATCGTCATACGAGATGTTGTAAGCAGCCACATTGTCTCCGAGACCTGTCTCTTTGTACCAAGCTGCTGTGCCATCGAGCTCTTCTACTTTGCAATATGTACCAGTCGGACGACGATCCATCACGGCATCCCATTGACCCTGAGTAACCTCGAACTTGCCAATATAATAGCTTGGCATCTTGATTTTCACAACAGGGCCTACTGGAATACCGTTGTTGTAATAAACCAGACAATATGGGAACTTACCGAGTTTCTTTGAAAGAGTATCCTCGAGAACTGCGATATTTGAGTCCCAGACAGTATCCTTGCTCGAATAGGCTGAATGAAAGTTAGGACGAGTATAGGTCTTTGCCTGTGCTCCCATATAGAACTCCGTCTCTTCGACACACACCAAGCTGTTGATAAGTTCGGAAATCACCGCTTTCTGTTCGGCAGTCACGTCCGAAGCCCATGATACGGTACCAACAGGGAACTGTTCAGTACTGATCTTGACATTATGATCACTTTCATCACACGACACAAACATGGCTGACGAAGCAGCAAGGCTCAAAAGTAGTATCCTGAATAGATTTTTCATTTTCAATTATTGATTAATACTTCGCAAAGATAGTAAATATCAGAAAAACACACAAATAATAAATGTTAATTCTGATATTTTCGTTTTCTTTTATTGGTCAAAAATCACTATTTGTCAATCCACAACCTTATTTTTTCTTTTTCAGCAAACGCCAGACAGGCATATCCTTGTACAACAGCACTCCTGCATAGACACAAAGAAGCAGAGTCTTGCACACTATGCCCAATGCACCCGTGAATGGGATAATCTCCATCGCTGCATACAACACAGCGGCAAGCAGCACATAACCTGAGATCGATTTCAGGTCGTATGGGATAGGATTCTTCTTCTGTCCGACAAAATAACTGAGCAGCATACAGGTGGCATAACCAGCGAATCCTCCCCATGCACATGCAATATAGCCATATTGAGGCACGAACAGCACATTGACAGCACAAAGCACGAGGCAGCCGACTACCGAGAACAGCGCTCCCCACAGCGTCTTGTCGATGAGCTTGTACCAGAACGACAGATTGAAATATATGCCCATCATGATCTCTGCCGCCATAACGATAGGCACAACCCTCAAGCCTGCCCAATAGCCATGGTCGCGTATGATGATGACTTTCAGCACATCGATCCATGCCATCACAGCAAGAAAACCGAGAAGCGAGACGAGGATGAAGTATTTCATGCCGAGGGCATTGGTCTCTACCACATCTTTCTTATCTTTCGACTTGTTGAAAATAATCGGTTCGTATGCAAATCGGAATGCCTGAGTGAACATAGCCATGATCATGGCAATCCTGAAACATGCGCCATAGATGCCTAACTGCTGTTCGCCTTCGAGTCCTGGAACAAGGAAACGATAGATAATCTTGTCGAGCGTCTGATTAAGTATTCCTGCAACGCCAAGGATGAGAATAGGATAGCTATATCTGAACATCCTATGGAATAGCTGTCTATCCCAGACATAACGGAACCGATAGACCGTTCCGTCAGATGCCTTGAACTGGCCGCCAGGCATCCATTCCTTGAAAAGCAAACACAAGGTCACTATACTCGTGATAAGATTGATGACAAAGACATAGCCTGCAAGGTAATCGGCATTGTAGAACCAACTGATCCACGACGGATGCGACTCATATATCTTTGGACAAACAAGGAACACGAACAGGTTGAGCGCGATGTTGACCAGGATATTGAGCATCTTAAGGCACGCAAACTTCTTGGCTTTCTGAAGATAGCGAAGATAGACAAACGGAATGCAGGCAAAAGAATCGACAGCCACGATCAGAGCCATGATGGCAATGTACTCTGGATGATCGGAATAACCCAGCCAATCGGCAAGCGGACTGAGGAACGCCAACACCAAAATCAGGAAGCCCAATGACAGGCTGCCGACAGTAATCAAAGCGGTCGAATAGACGTGCATCGGGTTTTCTTCCTGCTTATTGGCAAAGCGGAAGAGTGTCGTCTCCATACCAAAGGTAAGGAAGACAAGAATCAACGCGGTGAACGCATACAGATTGGTCACGACTCCATACTCGCCCGAAGAGGCAGGCATGACCGCTGTATAGAGAATGACCAGAAGATAATTGAGAAACCTGCCCACGATAGACGGAAGTCCATACAGGGCAGTATCCTTGAAAAGAGTTTTCAGTAGCATATCAGAAAAGTGTTGCCTGAGAATCCTCGGCAAGGAACTTGCGAGGGATTTCCCTATTCAGATGTTTGTATGCAAGGAGGGTTGTCTCTCGTCCGCGAGGCGTGCGCTTGATGAAGCCTTCCTTGATGAGATATGGCTCATAGACATCTTCAACCGTACCGCTATCCTCTCCCAATGCAGTGGCAATAGTGGTCAGACCCACCGGACCGCCGTTGAACTTATCGATGATAGTAGTGAGAAGCTTGTTGTCGATCTCGTCAAGACCATACTTATCGACACCAAGAGCCTCAAGAGCGAACTTTGCAATCTTGATATCGATTATTCCCTCGCCCTTGACCATAGCAAAATCACGCACTCGACGCAGCAAGGCATTGGCGATACGCGGAGTGCCGCGGCTACGGAGAGCGACTTCAATGGCTGCCTCTTCGGTGCAACGCATGCCGAGAATCGATGCCGAACGGCCAACGATCTGTGCCAGCACCTCCGTATCGTAATACTCAAGATGCATGTTTATGCCGAAACGCGCTCTCAAAGGAGCTGTCAGCAGTCCGCTTCGAGTTGTTGCACCAATCAGAGTGAACGGAGCAAGGTCGATCTGGATGCTGCGGGCAGCCGGGCCTTTGTCAATCATAATATCTATGCGATAATCCTCCATCGCACTGTAGAGATACTCCTCGACGATTGGCGACAAGCGGTGAATCTCATCGATGAAGAGCACGTCATTGCGTTCGAGAGATGTCAGCAGACCCGCCAAATCCCCAGGCTTGTCGAGCACTGGGCCCGAAGTCACCTTGAAACCGACTCCAAGTTCATTGGCTATGATATTGGAGAGAGTGGTCTTGCCAAGACCTGGAGGGCCATGAAAGAGAGTGTGGTCGAGAGCCTCGCCGCGCATTCTGGCAGCAGCAACGAAAATCCTGAGGTTCTCAATCACCTTATCCTGTCCCGAAAAGTCATCGAAAGACAGCGGACGGAGTGCCTTTTCGACCTCCTTTTCCTGTTCAGATGCACTGCGGGCATTTCTTATATCAAAACTGTTATCCATAATTTCTTGTACAAAAGTCATGCGACTATTGATGCAAAAATAGCACAAAAAGTTGATACTGCCAAAAAAAAAGCCCAATTGTTTTGTACTTCACCAATAATTTACTATCTTTGCGTCGCAATTTCGGCTAATTTGCCACCATTGCCTTTTTGTCTGGGTAGTTCAATGGATAGAACGGAGGTTTCCTAAACCTTTGATCTGGGTTCGATTCCCAGCCTGGATACATATTAAAAACAAACATGGAAAAAGTAGAATTCTTTCTCGACAATCTAAGTTATCTCTGGAGTTATACAGGTTTTGCCAATGTTGAACTTGGCAATGTTTTGATGACCATCGTAGGTTGCATCTTCATCTATCTCGCTGTTGCGAAGCATTTCGAGCCAATGCTCCTCATCCCAATCGGTTTCGGTATTCTTGTCGGAAACATTCCTTTCCCTCTTGAGGCTGGACTCCGCATAGGTATTTACGAAGAAGGTTCTGTCCTTAATATATTATATAGTGGTGTGAAGCAAGGCTGGTATCCGCCACTCATCTTCCTTGGCATTGGTGCAATGACCGACTTCTCGGCTCTTATCGCCAACCCTAAGCTTGTTCTTGTAGGTGCTGCAGCGCAGTTCGGCATTTTTGGAGCATATGCCATTGCCCTTGCACTTGGCTTCAATCCTCTTGAGGCGGGTGCCATTGGCATCATCGGTGGTGCCGACGGTCCTACTGCCATCTTCCTTTCAAGCAAGCTCGCTCCACATCTTATGGGTGCCATTGCCGTGGCAGCCTATTCATACATGGCACTGATACCAGTGTTTCAGCCACCTATCATGAAGATGCTCACAACCGACAAGGAACGCCGCATCAAGATGAAGGCTCCAGGAGCCGTAAGCAAGAAGCAAAAGGTCATCTTCCCTATAATGGGTCTTATCCTCACGACATGGATCATCCCATCAGGCTTGCCTTTGCTCGGTATGCTCTTCTTTGGCAACATCCTTAAGGAGTGTGGTGTCTGCAAACGACTTGCCGACACAGCCAAAGGTCCGCTCATCGACATCGTGACCATCCTACTCGGTTTCACTGTGGGTTGCTCTACTCAGGCCAGCACCTTCCTCACGCTCGACTCTCTTGAGATTTTCGGTCTCGGTGCACTTTCATTCCTGATTGCCACAGCCAGCGGTGTACTCTTTGTGAAGTTCTTCAACCTCTTCCTCAAAGATGAAAACAAGATTAACCCACTCATCGGCAATGCAGGAGTTTCGGCTGTTCCTGATGCTGCACGCATCTCACAAGAGGTTGGACTAAAATATGACAACACCAACTATCTCCTCATGCATGCAATGGGACCTAACGTTGCTGGTGTAATCGGATCGGCAGTGGCAGCCGGTGTGCTACTTGCATTCCTCGGATAAGGATAATCTAAAACATCTTAATAACAACTTAACACGAACTAACTATGGGAATGATTAAAGAATTCAAAGAGTTCGCAATGCGTGGCAACGTTGTAGATATGGCAGTCGGTGTTATCATCGGTGGTGCATTCGGCAAGATCGTTACATCGCTGGTCAACGATGTCATCATGCCTCCTATCGGAGTATTGCTTGGCGGCGTTGATTTCAAGGATTTGAAGCTTGTCGTGAAGGATGCCATCGTCGATGCAGAAGGTGCAGTTACTTCTCCTGAAGTGACACTCAACTACGGTTCATTCATCCAGACAATCATCGATTTCCTCATCGTTGCTCTTGCAATCTTCTTCCTCATCAAGGCTATCAACAAGCTTTCAAACCTCAAGAAGAAGAAAGAAGAAGAGGCAGCTCCTGCTCCAGCACCTGCTCCTGCTCCAGAGCCATCGGCTGAAGAAAAGTTGCTCACCGAGATCCGCGACCTTCTTAAGAATAAATAATTCTATATTCGGTTATTACAAAACAGCAGTAAGGAGTCGCCTTATTGCTGTTTTTGCTTATATAATCAAAACTATATCACTATAGTTCAAACACTTACACTTTCTCATCCGTATTATTCCTCCTTAATTCGGCTTTTGTTCGAGTTGACTCCGAGATGAGTTCGAGATGACTCCAAGTCGAGACCCAATTAATACCATTTTTATATTTCATAAATATACAAACAAAATTTCGTTATGTTTACACACTCTAACAACTTCTTTCAAAGACATTCTTTATCCATCAAATTGTCTTGCATCGCGGTATTATCAGCCCTGTGTCAGAACACAGACGCTCAAGGTAATCACCGTCATACTCCACGCGAGGACTTTGCCACCGAAACACCAATGGTTCACGACCCTGTGATGGCAAAGGAAGGTGACACCTATCACATCTATGCTACTGGCATAGGTATCCAGCACATGACCTCGCAGGACAGAAAGACTTGGACTGTCAAGCAACAGCCTGTAATGACAGTTATTCCACAGTGGACTCAAGACTCCGTGCCTGGCTTCGACTGCCATGTATGGGCACCAGATGTCATTCAGTGGCACAACCGCTGGTGGATAGCCTACAGTTGCTCAACCTTCGGCAAAAACGGCTCTGCCATTGGACTGATCAGCAGCCGTTCGCTCAACGACAATATCTGGAAAGACGAGGGATGCATAGTATGCTCACGCGAAGGACGCGACAACTGGAATGCAATCGACCCAAACTTCATCATCGATGAAAAGACCGATACTCCTTGGATGGTATGGGGCTCATTCTGGGATGGCATACAGCTGGCGCGACTCGACACTACCATGCACATTGCCAAAGGAGAGAAACCTCGCACCATTGCTCGCCGCTACGCACCAAACGAGATGCCTGACGAACCAAATCCTACTTCCGACTTTGCAGGTCCGAACGCCATTGAAGCTCCATTCATCTTCAAGCATGGCGACTATTATTACCTATTCGTATCTTGGGATTACTGCTGCCGAGGTGCCAAGAGCAGCTATCGAGTGGCAGTAGGCAGAAGCAAATCTATCGATGGACAATACCTCGACCGCTCTGGCAAGGACATGGCAAAAGGCGGTGGAACTATAGTGATTGAGGGCGACAAGAAAGAGTGGGAAGCTGCCGGACACTGTTCAGCCTATACCTTCGACAATCAGGACATCTTTGTGTGTCACGGCTATAGCGCGACAAAGAATGGTGCAGCCATGCTCATTCAGTGCAATATCACTTGGACAGCCGACGGATGGCCAGAACTCAAACATTAAGACAGACAATTTACATACTCTGCATAGCAAATCAGGCGCGAAGTGCAAAGATTGAACCAAATAGAAATAAAAATATTTGGAAAAAAGAAGAAAATTTCATAACTTTGCACCCGCGTTTTGGGCTACATGCGCATACGCACAAACAAAAATTAATTAACAAGTTCAAATTTCAAACAAATGAACCATTACGAAACCGTTTTCATTTTGACTCCCGTTTTATCTGATGCTCAGGTAAAGGAAACGGTAGATGCTGTAAAGGCTGAACTCGCTAAGCGTGGTGCTACCATCGTTAACGAGGAGGCTTGGGGTATGAAGAAGCTCGCATACCCTATTGAGAAGAAATCTTCTGGCTTCTACTTCCTTGTGGAGTTTGATGGCGAACCAACAGTAGTTGCTAAGCTCGAGACTTTTTTCCGTCGTTCAGATCGCGTCATCCGCTTCTTGACAGTTAAGAACGACAAGTATGCAGCTGAGTACGCAGCAAAGCGTCGCTCACTCAAGAACGCTAATTCACAGGAGGCATAATCATGGCAGAAGTATCAGAAATCCGTTACCTGACTCCAGTTTCAGTTGACGTTAAGAAGAAGAAGTATTGCCGTTTCAAGAAGGCAGGTATCAAGTACATCGATTATAAGGATCCTGAGTTCCTCAAGAAGTTCCTCAACGAGCAGGGTAAGATTCTCCCACGTCGTATCACAGGTACTTCATTGAAGTTCCAGCGTCGTGTTGCAACAGCTGTTAAGCGTGCACGTCAGATCGCCCTTCTTCCTTATGTAACCGATATGTTGAAGTAATTTAAGAGGAGGATATTAGATATGAAGATTATTTTGTTAGAAGATATCCAGAATCTTGGATACAAGGACGATGTAGTAGAGGTAAAGAACGGTTACGGCCGCAACTATCTCATCCCACAGAAGAAGGCTATTCTTGCAACTGAGTCTGAGCTCAAGCAGCTCGCTGAGAAGCAGAAGCAGCAGGCACAGAAGATGGCTAAGATCAAGGCTGACGCTGAGGCTCTCGCAG
Source organism: Bacteroidales bacterium (assembly GCA_004557315.1). Lineage (GTDB taxonomy): Bacteria > Bacteroidota > Bacteroidia > Bacteroidales > UBA3663 > Liminaster. The sequence goes on along the minus strand of SFEH01000002.1, from coordinate 13,500 downwards.
CAGTTATCACTGCAGCAGGTGAGCTCACAATCGCCGTTAAGGCAAGCGAGGAAGGCAAGATCTACGGCTCAGTAGGTAACATCCAGATTGCTGAGGCTCTCGGTGCTAAGGGTGTTGAAGTTGAGCGTAAGTCAATCTCTGTTGAGACTATCAAGGCTCTCGGTTCATACGTTGCAGTTGCTAAGCTCCACCGTGAGGTAAGCGCTGAGATCACTGTCAACGTAGTAGCTGAGTCAGCAGAGTAAAAATTCTCTCGATTTTATAGAAATGCAACATAAACGGGGTTGGGCAACCAATCTCGTTTTCTTTTTTGCATTCCCCATACCCGACATTCACTTCTTGCGTATCATTAGGTCCAGAAGTATAGGAAGATGGTCGGAATAGCCTCCTTCGTATTGATATCCATAACGGCTGCGTTTGGGTCGAACACCCAATCGCTTTTCATCATCGATAAGCATGAATGGCATTGCAAATGAACGAGGATTGACGACATGAACGGTTTGCAAGGTATCAGTCATAGATACATTGACAAGAAAATGATCAAGGAAAACCCACTCTCCTGCATATTTATGCGATCCATACGAGAGCCGGCCTTTCATCAATGCCTTTTGCAAGGGCAACATGAGATTGACGTAGCCAGAGAAATTGCGTTGCACTTGCTTTGATGTCGGATAATCGTTGAAATCTCCCATGACAATGAGATGAGGGTTAACGCGGCAGGCACTAATCGAATCCATCAGATGACGCAAATAAGTATGCGCAATGGCACGTGCCTTGTCAGAAGCCTTCTTGCCACCATAACGGCTCGGCAGATGGCACACTACGACATCGACAGTATCACCATTGACAACCCTACCCCACACATGAAGCAAATCGCGCGTCGGACGAATATCATCGGGCATGACGATGCGAACTGACTCATGACCAATCACACGATAATCATCAGGCTGGTACATAAGTGCCACATTGATACCACGCACGTCGGGCGAATCAGTTACGACAAAACGATAATACCACTTTGCCAATGGCGTTCGCTGTGTCCATCGTCGCATGATGCTATCGTTCTCCACTTCTGCCAATCCTATGATTGCAGGAGGGTAGCCTTCGCCAGAAGCCACGACCACACGCGACAGATTAGCGAGCTTTTCATAGACATGTCCGCTGGAGAAAAGCAGATTTTCACAATTATAGAACATCACCCTTAAAGACAGAAGGAAAACAATGAGATAACAATACATAGGTGTGAAGATTTTATGATGTGATAATGTGAAGATGTGAAGGTGTTATGGTGTGAAGATGCAAAAAAAAGAGGTTGAACCACCTTGATGGAGCAACCTCATAGATTTTTCGAGTCCTGAATCATTAACTCTAAGGCTCGGATTACTCAGCTGGAGTCTCAGCAGCAGCTTCTTCTGCAGCCTTTGCAGCAGCAGCCTCAGCGGCAGCAGCAGCGAGAGCAGCCTTCTTTGCAGCAACAGCCTCAGCCTTTGCGTTCTTAACTGCAACCTCGTTCTCTGCAGCAGCAACTGCAGCCTTCTTTGCAGCATCAGCAAGACCTGAAACCTTAGCAGCAATCTTAGCAGCCTTAGCAGCCTTCCATGCATCGAACTTAGCCTGAGCCTGCTCAGTTGTGAGAGCACCCTTCTTCACACCACCATTGAGGTGCTTCTTGAGGAGTACGCCTTCGTAAGAGAGAATGCGCTCAGTTGTTGGACTTGGCTGTGCGCCAGTCTCAAGCCAATAAAGTGCGCGATCGAAGTTAATGTTGATAGTAGCAGGGTTAGTGTTTGGATTGTAAGTACCGAGTTTCTCAATATACTTACCATCACGTGGCGCTCTGCTATCTGCGACTACGACATAATAAACTGCGTAGTCCTTGTGACCATGTCGTGCAAGACGGATCTTTGTAGCCATTTCGCAAATTGATTTAATTGTTAATACTTGCAATCAACCTTCTAACTATCTATGTTATTTGGTTTTGCGGCTGCAAAGTTAGCAAATTATCTCGACATTACAAAGATTTATATCAACGTTTTTGATTTTATCAGGCAATTTTTATTCATTTTGCAAACTGAACCCCAACATTCAACACCCATATTGCATCATCGACCGATCCTTTTTAAAAAAAATGTTTTGCTTTAGAAACAAAAAAAACATAAAACGGATTAAACTCTCACTCGCAAATTATGTCATAATGACAAAAGAAACCGACAACTCTTGCATATTAACAAATAAAACAAGTTTGCTATGAAATTAAGAATGATTATCACAGCTTTGTGCCTTTGCCTTGGTTTATGCGCTATGGCTCAAGGACACGGCAACCGCAACAATCGCAACAACCGCGGAGGCGAAAGATCTCAGAACATTGACATGGTCGTGGACACTGCCATCATCAATTCGATGGAACTGGAACCTGAAGTAGTGACCGCAGTGCTTCAGCTGCAAGCACAGAAACAGGAAGAGTTGAAAGCCATACTGATCAAGATGGCACAGTCGCGCAAGGAAGGACAAGGCTTTGACAAGGAGGCAATTGCTGAAATGCGCCAGCAGATGGACGACTTCAAGCTCGAATACCGAATGCAATTGCGAAAAGTGCTCGGAACAGCCAACTACATCACATATCTTGAGAAGCAGGTTGACAAGCGTCCTGCAATGAGACCAGACAATGCTCCTGACAACAGAGGAGGCAATAGAGGTCGAGGCAACTGGAGCCAGGGAGCAGGACAAGGCAATTGGGGAGGTAACATGGGTGGCAACAACTGGGGTGACGACAACACCCAAAATGGAGCCATTGAGGACGCAAAATAAGCCAATCTACACAGACATTTTTATCATACTTAGCCAAAAGGGCAGGGCATTTGTTCCTGTCCTTTTTGGTTTTATTTTTATAACTGATTATCAACAATTCTGCAATATAGAGCGACTATAAATCGCAATTACGATGTATCACGGGCAAGAGAAAACACTTTTTGAAAAGCATAAGTTTGAATTGTCAGATAATATGCGTATCTTCGCGCGTGATAAAAATAATAAAATATATGAACAACAACGAAAACAACGAGAATTTCAGTTTATTGACTTTTGATGATTTGGGTGTTTCGGCTCCTCTGATGCAGGCTGTCGAAGAATTGGGTTTTGAACATCCTATGCCTATTCAGGCACAGGTGATTCCTGTCATACTCGGACATACCGAGGCTGGCGAAGGACGCGACGTTGTGGGTCTCGCCCAGACAGGCACAGGCAAGACTGCAGCATTCGGACTGCCAGTCTTGCAGAACATCGACCTGCGCAAGGCTGAGCCTCAGGCTTTGGTACTTGCTCCTACCCGCGAGCTTTGCCTGCAGATAGCAAGTGACTTGCAGGACTATTCGAAATATCTTAAGGGCATTGCCATCCTCCCTGTATATGGAGGAAGCAGCATAGGCAGCCAGATTGGAGCTCTGAAGCGTGGCGTTCATGTGGTAGTTGCTACCCCTGGCCGCCTGATCGACCTCATGGAGCGTGGTGCCGTATCATTGGCAAAAGTGAAGACATTGGTGCTCGATGAGGCTGACGAGATGCTGAACATGGGCTTCCAGGAAGATATTGAGACCATCCTGGGCGGTGTGCCAGAAGATCATCGCACTATGCTCTTCAGTGCAACAATGCCAAAGACCATTGCCGAAATCGCTAAAAAATATCTCAACAATGCCGTCGAGATCACAATTGGACATAAGAATGCAGGATCGGCTAACGTCAATCATGTCTATTACCTCGTCCATGCCAAGGACAAGTATGCTGCACTGAAGCGTATTGTCGATTACTATCCAAACATCTATGGCATCATCTTCTGCCGCACCAAGCTCGATACGCAAGAGATTGCCAAGAACCTGATGGACGAAGGATATAATGCCGATGCCTTGCACGGCGACTTGTCGCAGGAACAGCGCGACTTGGTGATGCGCAAGTTCCGCACCCGTCATCTCCAGCTCCTCGTAGCAACCGACGTTGCGGCTCGTGGTCTTGATGTCGATGACTTGACTCACGTCATCAATTATGGCTTGCCTGACGACCTTGAGGTATATACTCACCGTTCAGGACGCACAGGCCGAGCTGGTAAGAAAGGAACATCCATCTGTATCGTGCATATCAAGGAGCGCCGTCGTCTCAAAGACATCGAGCGTTTCATTGGCAAGCAGTTTGAAAAAGGTCAGATTCCAACTACCGAACGTATCATAGAGAAGCAACTGTTCAACCTTGCTGACCGACTTGAGAAGGTGGATGTGCAGGAAGAGCAGATCGAGAAATACATGGATTCAGTGCTGAAGAAACTCGGCTGGCTATCGGCTGAAGACCTTGTGAAGCGCATTGTCAGCCTCGAATTCAACCGAATGCTCGAATTCTACAAAGGTTCAGAGAACCTCGATATTCCTGAAGAGCGCAAGCCTCGCGAGAAGGGTGCAAAGCGCGAGAAGAGAGAAAGAGGTGCCGTCAAGGATGGTGCCGAAGGAAAGGCTGTTCAGGCAGAGCCTGGGTTCACTCGAATTTTCATCAACCTCGGCAAACGCGACGGCATTTTCCCTAAACAGCTCATCGCGCTGATGAACGCACACGTACATCACCGCATCGAGATGGGCAGAATAGACCTGCTGAGCAACTTCTCATTCTTCGAAGTGCCAGAACAGGACGCACGATTCGTGATCAAGGATATGGATGGTGCCGACTGGAAGGGACGCAGGGTATCAGTCAGCATTGCTGGCGAAGAACAGCCTAACCCGAAGAAGAAACAGCGCAAGACATTGCAGGAGACTCAACAGGAAGATGCTCCTTTCGCAAAGTACCGCAAGAAATCAGATTCGGACAAGAAGAAAGAGTCAAAGAAAGAAACCTCAAAAAGAAAGAAGCAATAATTAAGTCAAACAGGCATAAATGATGATATTTACATAGTAAATAAAGGATTTTTGCCATCAACTGACCTTTTTCTTGTTAGAATTTATTATATTCGCATCGACAAAACAACAAACAGCATGAAGAAATTGACAATTATGGCTATGACCGCTATGCTTGCGAGCGCATGCAACGCTCCAAAGGAAGAAACTTCAGTTGCTCCTTGGAGCATGGATAGATTCGCTGACATCGAAGTGCTCCGATACGAGGTTCCATGCTTCGAATCACTGTCACTCCAACAGAAAAAACTCGTTTATTACCTCTCGGAGGCTGCTCTCTGGGGTCGCGACATTCTTTGGGACCAGAACTGTAAATACAACCTTCAGATTCGTACTATCTGCGAGAACATATATACTAACTACAAGGGCAACAAGGAAGATGCTGAATGGAAGGCCTTCGAACAATACATGAAGCAGATCTGGTTTGCCAATGGCATCCATCATCACTACAGCAATGCCAAGTTCGCTCCTCAATTCTCTAAAACCTGGTTTGTAGAGCAGGCCAAGGCTGCTGGCAACGACTGTGCTTGCCTCGATGCTGACAGCGAATTGCTTCGTGCAATCTTCGACCCACAGTTCATGTCAATCAAGGTGAACCAGGCCGATGGTGCAGATGTCATCGCCACCAGTGCCAACAACTTCTACGAAGGAGTGACACAGAAGGAAGTCGAGGACTTCTATGCAAAGATGAAGGATCCAAAGGATGCCACACCAGTGATGTTCGGTCTCAACTCAAAGCTCGTGAAGGAAAACGGCAAACTCGTTGAGAAGACCTGGAAAGTGGATGGCATGTATGGCGAGACCATCTCTCATATCGTATATTGGCTTGAAAAAGCAGCAACTGTGGCTGAAAACGACCAGCAGAAAGCTGTAATTGAGAAACTCGTAGATTACTACAAGAGCGGAGACCTCAAGGATTTCGATGACTATTCAATCCTTTGGGTTAAGGATCTCGATTCAAAAGTCGATTTCGTCAATGGCTTTATCGAGAGTTACAACGACCCACTCGGACTCAGAGGCTCTTGGGAGGGACTTGTCAACTTCAAGGACTCTGCCAATACAGCACGTACCGAGGTTATATCAGAGAATGCACAGTGGTTTGAAGATCATTCTCCTGTCGATCCTCGTTTCCGCAAGGCAGAAGTCAAGGGCGTAACAGCCAAGGTGATTACCGTAGGCATCCTTGCAGGTGACAGCTATCCTGCTACACCTATAGGCATCAACCTTCCTAACTCTAACTGGATACGTGCACAGCATGGCTCAAAGTCTGTTTCGATCGACAACATCACGGCTGCATATTCTGCTGCTGCATCGGGCAATGGCTTCAACGAGGAATTCATGTGGAGCGAAGCTGAAATCAAGCACGCCAAGAAATATGCGCACTATGTTGACAATGTTCACACCGACCTTCATGAGTGTCTTGGACATGGTAGCGGACAGCTGCTCCCAGGTGTCGATCCTGATGCCCTCAAGGCATACGGCTCTACACTTGAAGAGGCTCGTGCTGACATCTTCGCCCTTTACTATATGGCAGATCCAAAACTCGTCGAACTTGGTGTCATGCCTACTGCTGATGCTTATAAGGCTGGCTATTACCAGCAGATGATGAACGGCTTGATGACACAGCTCGTGCGTATTGTCCCTGGCGAAAATATCGAAGAGGCACACATGCGCAACCGTGCTCTTATAGCATACTGGACTCTCGATCGAGCTGCTGCCGATGCCAAGGCTAACAACTGCGAACCTGCCCTGTCGATTGAAAAGAAAGACGGCAAGTTTGCAGTAAAGGTCAGCGACTATGAGAAGCTTCGCACTTATTTTGGAGAATTGCTTGGCGAACTCCAGCGCATCAAGTCAGAAGGTGACTATGAGGCAGGACGCCAGCTTGTTGAAAAATATGGTGTGAAAGTCGATCCAGAACTCCATGCGGAAGTGCTCAAGCGCTACGAGACTCTAAATCTGGCTCCATACAAGGGATTCGTTAATCCACGATACGAGACTGTAACCGATGCTAATGGCGAGATTACCGATGTCAAAGTCATCTATGGCGAAGGATATGTTGACCAGATGCTCCGTTATTCACAAGATTATTCTGCCAACAAATAAAGACAGTTTTGTAGAGAAAACCTATGGTTGACAAATTGGTTATTTCGGCAATACATGCCCGATTCAGGCAGTTGAGGAACGGCGAAGTTGTTGACAACCTTGCTGCCCAAGGCATTACCTACCGGCTTGCCTGGGGCTTGGAAAGCTACCGACTGCGTGAAATAGCTCAAGAGTTTGCACCATCGGCCGAATTGGCGGATGCCTTGTGGAACGAAGAGGTCAGAGAGTCGAAAATGCTTGCGACAAGGCTCTACCCTATCAGCGAGATGACAGAAGAGAAGGCTCTCGGATGGATTGTAGAGATCAAGTACACAGAGCTTGCCGACCAGATATGCATGAACATGCTGGCGAAACTGCCATTTGCACAGCAGCTGGCCGATGATTTGCTCAATGCCGATTTCTGCACAGATCCAATCAAGACATACACGGCGCTGAAGATTGCCACGCGCATCGAGTGGCTTTCTGACCGCTGTTTGGCTGTGACTGAATCATTGATCAATTCGGAAGCGCCACTCTACCTCAAGACTGCAGCTTTATGGTATAAACAGATGTATGAACAAGAAAAATGAAGAAATTGTAAAGAAGCGAGATCTGATCGTCAAGAAGATCTGTCTTGTCAACAACGAGGAAACAGAAGCTAAAGCTTGTGCTATCCTCGACAGGTTTCTTGTGGAAAAACACAAGAACAAGACTCCTGAACGCGCGTTCATACTCTCGCTAATCTACAAGCTCAACATTCCTGCCGACATCGAGACAATACACAGGCTGGTTGAGGAACAGTATGGCCATGTCAGTCCAACTACTGTCTATTATACCCTGCAGTTGCTTACAGAAGCAAAGCTTGTAAGACGCATAGAGCTGATAGAAAACGGACCTGCTTTTTTCGAGAAGACGCTCGACACCATTCCTCACGGATATACGGTGTGCCGTCATTGCGGAACAATAAAGCTGTTTCCTCTTGAGAATATCAGGAAAGATGCGAGCATGCACGCCGCATCGGGATTCCACATCGACGATGTCTCACTGATCATCAGAGGTTCATGCAGGTCTTGTGCAAGGAAAATGGCAAAAGAAAAGAGCTCTTTAAAAAAGACAAATACGGCAAAAACGACAAAGAAGCAAACAAAAACTAACTAAAACATATAAAGATACATGAAAGTAGATGTTTTGCTCGGCCTCCAGTGGGGAGACGAGGGTAAAGGTAAGGTAGTCGATGTATTGACTCCACGTTATGACATCGTAACAAGATTCCAGGGTGGTCCTAACGCTGGTCACACATTGGAATTCAATGGCGAGAAGTATGTGCTCCGCTCTATTCCTTCTGGAATTTTCCAGGGAGGCAAGGTAAACATTATCGGCAATGGCGTAGTGCTCGATCCTCTCCTCTTCATGAAGGAAGCTGTTGAACTGGCACAGAGTGGTCATGATCTGACTGAGCGTCTCTTCATCAGCAAGAAGGCGCATCTGATCCTCCCAACTCACCGTGTACTCGATGCTGCCAACGAGGCAGTGAAGGGTGCTGCAAAAATTGGCACAACCGGCAAGGGCATTGGCCCTACATATACCGACAAGGTGAGCCGCAACGGCTTACGCGTTGGCGATATACTCGATAACTTCGAAGCAAAATATGCTGCTGCCAAGGCTCGTCATCTCGAGATGATCGAATCGCTCAATGCTATTGCAGTTGCCAAAGGCAGTGAGCCTGTAAGCACAGATATTACTGAACTTGAGAAGCAGTGGCTCGAGGGTGTTGAATACCTTAAGAAGTTTAAGTTTATCGATAGCGAGCACGTTATCAACAACTATATCAAGAGCGGAAAGAGCGTCCTCTGCGAGGGTGCACAGGGTACATTGCTCGATGTTGACTTCGGCTCTTACCCATTCGTGACATCAAGCAACACTATCTGCGCAGGTGCATGCACAGGTCTCGGCATTGCTCCTAACAAGATTGGCGATGTCTTCGGTATCTTCAAGGCATATTGCACACGTGTAGGTTCAGGACCATTCCCAACAGAGCTCTTCGATGAGACTGGCAAGAAGATTCGTGACATCGGTCATGAATATGGTGCAGTGACTGGACGTGAACGTCGCTGTGGCTGGATCGACCTCGTTGCCCTCCGTTACACCATCATGCTCAATGGCGTCACCCAACTCATCATGATGAAGAGCGACGTGCTCGACTCTTTCGCTACAATCAAGGCTTGCACAGCTTACAAGGTTAATGGTGTCGAGACAACAGAGTTCCCATTCAGCATCGACGAGGGCGTAGAACCTGTCTATGTTGAGCTTCCAGGCTGGAATACCGACCTCACAAAGTGCAAGAGCGAGGCGGACTTTCCACAAGCATTCAAGGACTATATCGCATTCCTTGAGAAGGAGCTTGAGACTCCTATCAAGATTGTCAGCGTAGGTCCAGACCGCGAACAGACCATCGAAAGATAAATTTATCTATTACTACAAAAAAAGAAAGACTTGAGAATAAATCCTCAAGTCTTTCTTTTTGTATATATATTATTACTAACCCAATTCTTACTTACTCAAATCAACTGCATAGTAAGCGGTCTTGCCATTAGGATATACGCCAACGATGAACATCACTGGTTCCTGATCAGCGCCACGATTGCTTGTGAGAGCGTTGTATGCTGCTTCAATCTCCTTCTCGCTGCTCACCACAGCATCGTTGATCTTGACAATGACAAACTTCTCCTTCATGCCGCTCTTGGCAAAGGCACCATTTGATTCGAGGCTCTTGACCATGACACCACGACGCACGCCATATTTCATGAGTTCCTGCTGTGTGAGGTTCTGGAATGTTGCTCCAAGCATGTCGATACCCTTCTTCTGGATGACATCTGTATTGCCCTGGGTGTTCTTGAGCATAGCGGTGAAGTTCTGCACCTTGCCGTCACGGTTGACAGTAACCTGAATCTTATCGCCTGGACGGAATCGCGCGATCTGTTCCTGCAGTTGAGCCATAGTCTTAACGTTGACCTTGTTGATAGCAGTGATGACATCCTTAGACTTAATGCCAGCCACTTCTGCTGCTCCATCTTTAGTCACCTCACTGACATATACGCCATCGTTGACCTTGAGACCCTCTTTTTCTACAAGTTGAGCACTGACATTGCCTCCCATTATGCCGAGAAGAGCGCGCTGCACCGTACCATATTGCTTCAGGTCGGTCACAACCTTGCTGACAATGCTGCTTGGAACGGCAAAGCTGTAGCCTGCATAGTTGCCAGTCTCTGAATAAATAGCTGTATTGATACCTACAAGTTCACCTGCTGTATTGACGAGAGCCCCTCCAGAGTTGCCTGGGTTGACAGCAGCATCAGTCTGGATAAACGACTCGATGCCAAGCTGACTGCCACCCATGTTGAGCGAACGAGCCTTTGCACTTACGATACCTGCAGTAACAGTCGAATTGAGCATGAATGGATTGCCCACTGCAAGCACCCACTCACCAATCTTCAGGTCATCGCTTCGGCCAAAAGCAATAGTAGGCAGGTCTTTTGCATCGACCTTGATCAGTGCAATGTCGGTCGAAGGATCCGTTCCGATCAGATTGGCAATAAACTCACGTCCGTCGTTGAGTGTGACCTTCAGCTCATCTGCATTGTCAATCACATGATTGTTGGTCACGATATAACCATCGCTTGAAATGATGACACCCGATCCATAGCCTTCACGAGCCTTTGGCTGACGCTGCTGGTTGCCACGGTTTCCAAAGAAGAAATCGAAGAAAGGATCACCTGTGCCAAATGACTGCATCTGCTGAACCTGTTGTGTATTATGAATACCCACCACAGCATTGACAGTCATCTCGGCTGCACGGGTAAAGTCATTATCTGTTACCGATGCAGTTGAAACTGCATGCATGAATCCAACATTGTGTACATTAGGGTCGGTGAACACTCCTTCCGTTTCATTCATCGCTTTTTCAGACATGTACTTTACGGTTCCGAATGCAGTGAGACCACTCACTACTACCATTGCTCCGAAGAGCATCAAAGCCTGTTTAGTTTTCATATTCATTTTTGTTTAGTAAATCATTTTTGTTGATGCAAAGATAGATGATTATTTATTAATTGTGTTAATTTTAATTGTTAATTTAACATTATTATGCAAAAAATTAACGGAATTAATAGCAATTAACTATGATTTCGCGCCAAAAAAGCCAAATTATGAGTAACTTTGCACTCACAGTAGGCCGGTCTGTCGCTCACATAAATCAGTGGGAGGAAAGTCCGGGCAGCACAAGGCATCATGCCGGTTAACGGCCGGTAGGCGGCGACGTTTAGGACAACGTAACAGAAAATAACCGCTCCGCGCAGAGGCAACTCTGTGTGGAGTAAGGGTGAAAAGGCGAGGTAAGAGCTCACCGCACACATGGTAACATGGAGTGGCTGTACGTCCCATGAGCTGTAAGATCATGTATACTGGCGATTGGTGGGTGTCTCAGGATACTCCATCATGAAGGGTAGCCTGCTTTAGCCAGGGGGTAGATTGCTGGAGTCTGTTGGTAACAGCAGATCGAGATTAATGGCAGACACTTATCTTGCATAAGCACAGAACCCGGCTCATAGGCCTACTGTTCTTTTGAATATCCTATATTATAATAGTACAAAACAACAAATGCACGCCCGAAAGCGTGCATTCTTCATTCTATTAAAAAAATCAGCTTTGATTAAGCATCTATATTTGCGTATGTGGCATTTGTCTCGATGAACTCGCGACGAGGAGCAACGTCTTCACCCATCAGGAGAGAGAATGTCTGGTCGGCACTGATAGCATCTTCAATGCTTACCTGCTTAAGGCGTCGGTTGTCTGGGCACATAGTCGTATCCCACAACTGCTCGGCATTCATCTCACCAAGACCTTTGTATCGCTGAACCTTGACCTGACTCTCCTGTCCGTTGCCATAAGTCTGGATGAACTTGTCGCGCTCGGCATCAGTCCAGCAATATTCCTCATTCTTGCCCTTTGAGCACTTATAGAGAGGTGCCATTGCGATATAGACATAGCCTCCTTCGATGAGTGGACGCATATAGCGGAAGAACAGAGTGAGAATCAATGTCGCGATGTGAGCACCATCGACGTCGGCATCGGTCATGATGATGACCTTGTGATAGCGCAGATTAGAGATGTCGAGGGTCTTGTCCTCGCGGAGATTGACACGGAAAGCGCGGAACATATTCTGTATTTCTTCCGAATCGAGCATCTTGTGGATAAGCACCTTCTCGACATTGAGAATCTTACCACGGAGAGGAAGAATAGCTTGATAGAAACGGTTGCGTCCGCTCTTGGCAGTACCTCCTGCCGAATCTCCCTCGACAAGGAAGATCTCACATTCTTCAGGCACCTTGCTTGAGCAATCGGCAAGCTTACCAGGCAGGCCACCGCCTGTGAGCTTCGAGTTCTTCTGGACATTCTCACGAGCCTTGCGGGCTGCAACACGTGCCTGAGCAGCCAGAATTACCTTATCGATGATGGTATGTGCCTGTGAAGGGTTCTCCTCAAGATAGTTGTCCATAGCTGAACGCACGGCTTTCTGGACAGCAGGACGCACCTCAATATTGCCAAGCTTGGTCTTTGTCTGACCTTCGAACTGTGGTTCAGCCACCTTGACCGATACTACGGCTGTGAGTCCTTCCTTGAAGTCGTCGGCCTTGATTTCTACCTTTGCCTTCTCAAACATCTTCTCTCTATTGCCGTAATCCTTCAAGGCTGCACCGAGTGCGCTACGGAAGCCATCGAGGTGCGTACCACCTTCGTGAGTGTTGATGTTATTGACAAATGTATGTATTGTCTCTGAATAACCAGTATTATAAGTAAGTGCCACCTCCACTGGTACGCCATCGCTCTCTGTAACGAGATGGATGATATCTGGAATAAGAGGAGTGCGGCTCTCATCCATCCATTGAACGAACTCTTTCAGACCAAGTGTACTGAAGAACTCCTGATGACGAGGCTGACCATTTTCATCAGAAGCCTCTGGACGAAGATCAGTCAAGGACAGGCGGATGCCTGCATTGAGATATGAGAGGTCGCGAAGACGTTCAGCGAGGCGATCCCACTGATACACTGTCTCGGTAAAAATAGAAGCATCTGGGTGGAATGTGATTGTAGTACCGGTATCTTCTGCATCGCCAATGATCTCGACAGGAGTAGTAGGCTTACCAAAAGCATATTCCTGACGGTAGATATGACCCTGACGGTGAATCTCTGCACAGAGATAATCAGAAAGGGCATTGACACAGGAAACACCGACACCATGAAGACCACCAGAGACCTTATAGGTGTTCTTGTCGAACTTACCGCCCGCATGCAGCACTGTCATTACGACCTCAAGAGCCGAACGATGCTCTTTTGAGTGCATATCGACCGGGATACCACGTCCGTTATCTACAACCTTTATGGAATTGTCCTCAAGAATGAAGACCTTGATATCATTTGCATAACCTGCAAG
>SFEH01000031.1 GCA_004557315.1 Bacteroidales bacterium | reverse complement strand
CTAAGAGAATCTATCTTGCGACATAATATGACTGTTTATTCGGACGGAGGGATATCTTTGTCCTCAACGTCTTAGATGTCCTTTAGCGAAAGGGCAGACAACTGGATATTATATCTGGCGACATCTTTTTGCGGAAGGGCTGCTAACTTCTTTTCCAAAGCAGACATGCTGATTTTTCGTTCGTTGCGCTTCACTTCTGCAACCATACCAACATTGTTGAACTCATTGATTGCCATGAGATCAATTTCGTTTTCTCCGCGCTTGTCCCACCAATTGCCTACTCTGGTAAATTGTCCGCTCTCCATTGCCTTCGTCTGGAACCAACGCTCAAGAGTGCGGCCTGAAAACTGCTCATAGTTTTCCTTTACATATTGTTGTAGCAGTTTTATCTGTCCCTCCTCAATCAATCCCTGATGTGGGTAAATAAACCTAAACCAAAAGCGGAGATAGCAGTCGTCAATGCTCCATCTGATGTTTCTCGCACCTGGTTTGCTGAATAGAGGTGTGTTTTTGGCGATAAAGGAATATTCATCGCAAAGGTTGCTCAAATAGGCACCAGAATTCTTTCCAATCACGCTGTCAATCTCACTCTGGGTGGTCATTCCAGCTGCAATGAGTTGCAGTATGCTGAAATACGTGCCATAGTCGCGTCCGAATTCTGACAGCAAGAGTTCTGTGCCTTCTGTCAAGAATGGAGAATCGGGAGTGGTGGCATATTTCAGCATTTTATCGCATGTCGTGGCCTTGGCATCCATCAGCAATGTCACATACTTTGCCACACCTCCTGTTAGCATATACAGGCACAGCAAATCGTCAGGCTTGTACTCTGGGTTATGATCATGCAAAATTTGTCGGAGAACATCTGTGCGGAATGGATTTAGGCGTATTGCGGAATCACGACGCCCATAAAGGGGCTCGTCTCCATTGTCAAAGATGCGTTTCATCATCGAATATATAGAGCCGCAAAGAATAAGGTTGACAGTAGTCGAATCCTTATACCTATCCCATATATCTTGAATTTCGCTTGGTATGGCTTTGTTGATTCCGATTACGTTTTGGAATTCGTCGATAATCAGGGTATAGTGATTGTTGCGCCCATATATCATAAGTTCCTCAAACAGTGTCCCAAAGGAATTGACTGTACCGTGTATGTGCAATCCTAATTGGCGTTCTGCCTGCTGTTGAAACTTCTTGCAGAGCATCTGCTCGTTATCTTTGGACACATATAGGTAAAGCGACTTCTGTCCTTCTGCACTTTTCAGGAGGAGGGACGTCTTGCCGATGCGTCGGCGACCAATCATTGTGGTCATCATGGAGTGTGATGCCGACTGTTCCCAATTCTTTTTGAGCGTATTTAGTTCATATCCTCGGTCGTAGAATTCCATAAACAAAGTCTCTTATTTGTTATTTATTTAATGGCTATTAAATTAATGGCCATTACTGAAGGTGGTTCAAGCGCAAACATTGAGGGACAAATCTCAATTGCCGAATGTCTCTGAATCTTGTGCAAAGGTATGGTAAATAATTCAAATATGCAAAAATATTGCAGGAAAAATGCTGCTGTTTCGATGATTATTCGTTCAGATGATGGTAGCAGATTATATGTGCCACCCTTAACGGAATGAAATTTTTTTTGTGTGATGTTGTCACATTTCCATTCTTTTTGCGTTATATGTGTAGAAAGGAGGTTATAAGGTTTTAAGGTTATGAGGTTATAAGGTTATAAGGTTGTGAGGGGGCTTCGCGCTGCAAGAAACCTTAAAACCATGAAACCTCAAAACCATACAGCCAAATAAAGAAAGCAATGTCAGAGAGTACACGATTCAGTCAGAGGGTTATGCCCCACAGCCGCAAGATGTTTGCGGTGGCCTACAGGTTTCTGCAACGACCTGAAGAGGCAGAAGATGCGCTCCAGGACGTGATGGTGAAGCTCTGGCAGATACGCGACACCTTGCCACCCGACAAGGATCTGCTGCCTTTCCTGCTTGTGACGGTCAGAAATCACTGTATCGACAAGCTGAGGGCACGACAGACGATCGACAGTAACATGGAGGTCAGCAACATCGCAGATATCGATGATGGTGAGTCTCCAGCAGATATAGATGATTTGGTAGAGGAGAAAGATCGATTGAGGCATCTGTTGGGGTTGATACCCCATCTGCCTCCCGATCAGCAAACGGTCTTGAAGCTCAGGGCGATCGACGAGCTCACGACCGAAGAGATTGCAAAAAGAATGAACATTCAGCCAGACAACGCGCGCCAGCTTCTTTCAAGAGCCCGTAGGAAGCTGCGCGAACTGGCACAAAAACAAGGACTGATATGAACAAGATCAACAATCAAAAGTTCGACGAACTCCTGGACCTCTACATCGACCGCGATGCGAGTGTCAAGGACGAAGAGCAGCTCATGAAGATGCTCGACGAGATTGCCGACGACTACATGCCTGAAGGTATGGAGCAGAGACTTGAGTCGTTTATCGAGGACTTGGACAAGGAAGAGGCTCCAGTCGTGGCTTTAGAGCCAAAGACAGAAAAGGGCTACACCTTGACGTCATACTTCCGAAAATATGCAGTGGCCGCATGTGCCGTATTGGTGGTCGGGATAGGAGTGGCAATCGGCAATATGACATCGGGCAACAACGACTTCGCCGATACTTGCAACTCACCGGCAGAGGCCGAAGCTCAGATGATGAGAGCGCTGACTATGCTCAGTTATCATTCGCAGAAGGGTATTGACGAGGCACGCCAACACATAGAGACCCCTGTGCAACAAAAACCAGACTATTCAAGATTTTTCAGTTTAGAATAAACAATTACAACAATGAAACGCGTTTTTTCGATAATAGCTATTTGTCTGCTCAGCCTCACTTCTTGGATGGCTGCTGAGGCAGACGCACAGAACAAGTTGTTCAGCAAGTACAACGAGATTGACAACGTTGACTATATCTGCATCACCAAATCGATGCTCAAGCTGCTCGGCAACAGCTCGGCAACGGTCAATGGCGTGCATATCGAGGGCATAACCAATGCCATCGATGTCATATTGATCATCAATTCGCGGAATGAAGAAGTCAAGGAGATGATGAAGAAGGACTACAAGGCCTTGTCATCGAATCCCGACTACGAGGTTCTGATGCAAGCGAAGAGTGATGGCGAAAGAATCACAACGCTGCTCAATGCCACTAAAGCGGAGAAAGAGGTGGTGATGCATATAGATGAAAAAGACGAGCTGACATTCATCGTGATGACTGGCAGATTTACCGACGAACAACTCAAGAAACTGCTTGACGGAAACAAATGAGGGAAATAATGTTTAAGAACAAATGAAATGTTTAGGAACAAATGATAGATGAAACTATGAAAAGTATTAAGTTTTTTTCGGTTTGTGCCTTGATGGCACTTGGATTGGGAGTATCTGGGCTCAAGGCTCAGGAAAATCAGGACTCAACTGTGGTCTATAACAATGTGGTGTCGCGCACCAATGGAGTGTGGAATCTGAATTTCCTCAGCATATCGACCGATGGATATCGATGCCATGAGAGGTCTCGCAGCCATCACTATGCCGACCTCGGACCGCAGGACATTTATCTCGCTTACGCGGGCATAGGCAATACCGAGGGGTTTGAGCAGAAGGTGGCGCATAGCCTTGAGTTTGGCTTCAATTTCGGACGAATCCAGCACTGGAATGCTTCGCGCACGGTGGGCTTGCAGGCGAGCATCGGCTTGAGCTGGAACCGCTACAGCACACAGGACAATGCTGTCTTTCAGGTTGATGGAGACGGAAAACTGTTCTGTGCTCCATGGGAAGACGCGCCCAAAAACTACAGTCGTGCACGCATGACCTATGTGAGCTGGCGCGTGCCTGTGATGCTTCAGCTCCAGGATCGCAAAGGCCAGAACTGCTTCAGTGTTGGTGTGGAAGGAGAGTTGCGCCATCATGTTCGCTCACGTGTGCGTATGGGCGGCAAGAAGCGCTATGACGTGCTCCGCGATGGCTTGTGTGTCAATCCTTGGGGCCTGAATCTCATCGCACGCTACGACTTCAATGACTTCGGAATCTTTGGCCGCTATTCAGTCACCCCATTCTTTGACGATAGCAAGACATCGTTCGACGGCACTCCATTTGCCGTAGGTTTCGTCCTGAAGTTAGACTAAGATTTATTCTTGCGATGGCTCGCGTCGAAGAGCATCTGCTTCTCTTCGGCTGTGAGTCCGTCGTAGCCTGATTTAGAGATCTTATCGAGGATGGCATCGATCTTTGCCTGACGAGCCTTCTGGCTTGCATTATAGTCCATATCCTTGCGCTTGTCGGCATTGACAGTGCGAGCTCCTCCTCGTGAGGCCTGCATCTTCGGACGCGGCTTCAGCATATTGGCAATCTTATCACATAGCTGCTCGAACCATCGGGCAGCATTTTTGCCTTTTGCCTCATAGTAGCCATAGACGAAGCCCCAGAGAGCACCTCCGATGTGGCACACTATTCCGCCTATATTATACGAACTTGGGAGGCTCAATACGTTGATGGCAATGGCAGCCACTGCAACCCATTTCATCTTGACACCCACGGTACGGATGATGAAGTTGAGGTAGAGAGTCTCTTCAGGCGAACGCATAGCCACTGCGACGATGAGGGCGAAGATGGCGCCACTGGCACCTACGACTGAAGTGAATGTGCGGTCGAAGACGAAATATGGGAAGATGTTATATACTAAAAGGAAGAACAGACCCGAGAAGATGCCGCCAAGGAGATAGACGCTGAGGAACTGTCGTCCAGTGTGATAGCGCAGGAAGAAATCGCCAAACCACCATAGCCACAGCATATTGAACACGATGTGGAAAAGGTCTTGACTCAAGTCGGCATGAGTGAAGAAATAGGTGAAGAGAGTCCACGGCTTCAGCATGAAGTCGTAGGGATTGGCGTGAAGGGCAAGAAAGTTCTGCCAGTCGAAGCCAGAGATGCAGAACAAGACTTGGCAGAGACACCAGAGCTGGGTGATGGCATAGACCACCACATTGATATAGATTAACTTGCCAGGCAAGCTGAGTTTCTTGTAATCGATCATTGTTTGTAAAAATTAAAATTCGTGCTCATGATAGCGACGCCACATGAGGATTAGGATCAGTCCGAAGAGCATGCCTCCAAGGTGAGCATAGTGGGCAATGCCGTCGCCCGAACTGATGACACCTGCGCTGAGTTCCCACAAGCCATAGCCAATGACAAGCCATTTTGCCTTGAGCGGGATAGGAGGGATGAGAAGAAGTATCTCGGCATTAGGGAACATCATGCCGAAGGCGAGCAGGATGCCGAAGACCGAACCAGAAGCACCGATGGTGATAAGGGCATTGGTCTGATTGGCAGCCTCGGCCATGAGCTGACCATAGGTGAGTGAAGAGTCGATGGCCTGATTGGTGGCAAGCCAGTCGCCTATCACGCCATAGCGCCATGCAATCTGCTGGATGATGGCCGCACCAACACCAGTGACGAGATAATAGATGATGAAACGTCCGCTGCCCCACACCATTTCGAGCAGACGTCCGAACATATATAGCGAGAACATATTGTTGAACAAATGCCAGAAACCGCCATGCATGAACAGATAGGTGAGCATCTGCAGAGGGTTGTAGCTTGGAGCATCGTAGTAGTGCAGTCCGAGATAGTCGTTGAGGTCAATGCCCCTACGCTCAAACACCACTGTAGCCATGAGCAGGATACAGTTGATGATTATCAAATTGGTCGTTACGGGAGTAGTCGAACGACCTGTCATATTGCTTAATGCCATGATGAGTTTTATGTTTTTTGGTGCAAAATTACTACATTATCTGCAAAAAACAACCTATTGGCGGTGACTTTTTGTTTTTTTAACCACATTTATTTGAAAATATCATAAAAATTTAGTTTATTTGCACGAATTTTGGTACAAATGCCCCTTCGTGTATTTATCCAAAGGATAATGCACCCATATAAGAGGCTTACGAAACGGATATTTTTATGTCAACTGAAAATATTAGAATAAAGAAACGCAAAAAATTCTTTGGGGCAAGGTTTACTACTACACTCAGCATAGCTCTTGTGCTTTTTGTCATCGGCCTGATGGCTGTGGGCGCACTGACCATGGCGCGTCTGTCGGACGTGCTCCGTGAGCAGTTTACCATCACCATCGAGATGAGCGATGCAGCAGCCAAGGGCTATGGCGCGAAACTTGCCAACACGCTCAATTCGGAGCCTTATACCAAGCAGGCGACCTATATCAGTGCAGACTCGGCGCTGACAGTCCTCACCAAGCAGCTTGGCGAGAATCCAGAAAACTTCTTGGGCTACAATCCGCTGCATGCGTCGGTCGAACTGCAACTGATGTCGGCCTATGCGGTCAACGACAGCATCGAACCGATAGTGAAGTCGATCGAAAAGCTGTGTGGCAAAAACATCGAGGCGATCGATTACAACAAGTCGCTCATCGATATTGTCAATCATAATCTGCGCAAGGTCGGGATGGTGCTTGCAGTGGTCATTGGTCTGCTTTTGCTCATTTGCATCTCGCTTATAGGCAATGCTGTCAGAATGGCAATTTTCGCCGACCGTTTCCTTATCAATACAATGCAGCTCGTGGGAGCAACCAACTGGTTCATACGCCGACCGCTGATATGGCAGAACGTGGCGTGCGGACTGGTTGCGTCATTCATTGCCCTGCTTGCCATAGCTGGCGTGCTGTGGGGTACAATGACTCACGTTGCAGCTGGAGCTGTCATCGAGCTCCTGTCCAACCCTTGGTCGATTGGCATACTGGTGGGATGCGTGGTGATACCAGGAATCCTGATTCCAGCTATTGCTACATGGATCGCAGCTGGACGTTATCTGCGCACCAATGTCGATGACCTCTATCTGATGTGACAAGAGACAAAAGCGTTAACTGTTAACTCGTTAACACGTGACTTTGTATTTATGTTTTGTTAATTATTGAAATATCGTTCATCATGAAATTTTGTTTAGGAAAAATCAATTTCATCATAATGGGCATCGCAGCCCTGATGATCATTGTTGGGTTTATGCTGACATGGGGAGAGCCAAGCACTCCTGACCACTTCAATCCGGATGTGTTCAGCGACCGTCGTGTGGTCTATGGCCCTAATCTTTGCTTCTTGGGCTATATCCTTGTGATAGTGGGAATCATCTTGCCAAACCGGAAAAAGGCAAAATAATCATCAATATTCACCGATTATCGTTAAAATTTAGAAATGGATTATATTCAGGCATTGATCCTTGGCTTGGTTCAGGGACTTACGGAATACCTTCCGGTGAGTAGCAGCGGACATCTTCAGATTGGTCATCGCCTGCTCGGACTGGAGGCTGATGGAGGTTTGACATTCGATATCGTGGTGCATGTTGCCACCGTGCTCTCGACCATCGTGATTCTGTGGAAAGAGATAGCATGGGTGTTCACAGGTATGTTCAAGCCGTTGGCTCCCGCAGGAGCATCGGCAAATGGCGGATTCTGGGCACGCATCAATGATGAGCAGAGATATGCTTCGAAGATCATTGTCTCAATGATACCAATCGGCATCGTGGGCGTATTCTTCAAGGACTGGGTGGAAGAGGTATTTGGCAACGACCAGGTGGTAGGCATCTGTCTTCTCGTGACAGCCGTTCTGCTCGCCTTCACCTATTATGTGCGTCCTCGCGAGAAGAAAGACATCTCGGTCAAGGATGCTTTCATCATCGGTCTGGCACAGGCAGCAGCCGTCTTGCCAGGTCTCAGCCGTTCGGGTTCTACCATTGCTACAGGTCTTCTCCTTGGCAACAGCCGACAGAACATGGCTCAGTTCTCGTTCCTCATGGTCATTCCTCCTATTCTTGGAGAAGCAATCCTCGACTTGCGTCATCTGGTTGCTCCAAGCGAGGAGTATCTGATGACTCATCCGGTTGAAGAGGCAATACCATTCTCGGTGCTTGCCGTCGGCTTCATTGCAGCCTTCATTTCTGGTTGCTTGGCGTGCAAGTGGATGATTGCGCTTGTCAAGAAGTGCAAGCTCATCTATTTCGCGATCTATTGTGCCATTGTCGGTACGCTCGCGCTGATCTTTTTTTAATTACGATTAACTAACTCCCTCAAAAATAACAAGGATTTGAAGGTTTATAATTTTCAAGAAGGAGAGATCCTTGGCTTCGACAAGCCATTGACCTGGACTTCATTCAACCTTGTCAAAGCCGTGCGCAACAGTCTGTCGCGACGACTTGGCATCAAGCGTCTGAAGACAGGTCATGCGGGAACTCTCGACCCTATGGCATCGGGTGTGATGATAGTGTGTACGGGCAAGTGTACCAAGATGATCGACCAGCTGCAGGCAGGGACAAAAGAGTATATCGCTACATTGCGATTGGGATGTACTACTGCCTCGTATGACGCAGAACATGAGATCGATGGAACATATCCGACGGCGCATATCACTCGTGAGATGGTCGATGAGGTACTGTCGCGCTTCCACGGCGAGATCATGCAGGTGCCTCCTGTCTATTCGGCAGTCAAGGTCGATGGCAAGCGAGCTTTCGCCTATGCCCGCGATAAGGAAGACGTAGAGCTCAAGGCCAAGCCGCTGGTGATCGATGAGATAGAACTGCTCGACATCAATCTGCCAGAACAAGGCATCGTTTCGCCAAATGCAGATGAGGTGGCAGGAACGATAAAGGCAGGTGTGAGGATCAAGGAATATGGCCGACGACTGCAGCACATAGAAGATGTGGAGGTAGAGTCGGAAATAGTGCCTTATATCAAGATACGTGTAGTGTGTAGCAAGGGTACTTACATCCGAGCACTGGCACGTGATATTGGCGAAGCCTTGCAAAGCGGTGCTTATCTGATTGGCTTGCGAAGAACAAGAGTGGGCGATATCCGCATCGAAGACTGCCTGCCTGTGAACAATGTCGAAGATTGGGCAGCCAATGTGCCAATCGTCGAAGATATGGAAAATTAAAAAACTAATATATAGAAATGAAACTATCACAATTCAAATTCAAACTCCCAGAAGACCATATTGCGCTTCTGCCAGCAGAACATCGTGATGAATCCCGTCTTATGGTGCTCCACAAGAAAAGCAACAAGATTGAGCACAAGATATTCAAGGAGTTCATCAACTATTTTGATGAGAAAGACCTTGTGCTCTTCAACGACACCAAGATCTTCCCAGCTCGTCTCTACGGCAACAAGGAGAAGACTGGTGCACGCATCGAGGTTTTCCTGCTGCGAGAATTGAATGCTGAAACACGTTTCTGGGATGTGCTGGTCGATCCTGCACGCAAGATCAGAATTGGCAACAAACTCTATTTCGGAGAGGATGACAGTCTTGTAGCCGAGGTGATTGACAATACCACATCGCGAGGACGTACTCTGCGATTCTTGTTCGATGGCACTCATGAGGAGTTCATCAGGGTGCTCTTTGGCTATGGTGAGACCCCTATTCCGCCAATTATCAAGGATCGTCGTGATGTGATAGATGAGCCTGTCGATGATGACCATCCGTTTACCGACCGTGAGCGCTATCAGACAGTATTCGCTCGCAATGAGGGTGGCGTGGTGGCTCCTGCGGCAGCACTTCATTTCAGCCGTGAGCTCTTGAAGCGCATGGAGATCAAGGGTGTCGATTTCGACTTCATCACGGTTCACAGCAACACTGGCAACTTCCGCGAGATAGACGTTGAGGACCTATCGAAGCACAAGATGGACAGCGAGCAGATCTTCATACCGGAGGCCCTAGCCGACCGTGTCAACAAGGTGAAGGAAAGCGGCCATCATGTGGTTGCTGTCGATACTTCGGTGATGCGTGCCATTGAGTCATCGGTAAGCACCATAGGTACGCTGAAGCCTTTTGACGGTTGGACCAACAAGTTCATCTTCCCTGACTACGATTTCAGCATTGCCGACTGCATGGTTGCCAACTTCTATGAGCCATACAGCACACATCTGATGATGACTGCCGCTTTCGGTGGATATGATTTCGTGATGGATGCCTACAAGACAGCGATCAAGGAGGGCTATAAGTTCGGACCTTATGGCGATGCCATGCTCATCTTGCCGGATTGATGAGACATAGGGTATATCTGGCGCTGGGCTCAAATCTGGGAGATGGGAAGGCCAACCTCGACAAGGCTGTGGGATTGATAGCCGAACGCATCGGAGAAGTTGAGGCTGTCTCAACCTATCTTGTCAGCGAGCCTTGGGGCTTCGAAAGCAGCAACATGTTTACCAACGGAGCTCTTGCCCTGACCACCGAACTTGACCCTTTTGAGCTTCTTGACGTCACCCAGGCTATCGAACGGGAGATGGGACGGACGCACAAGCATCGTCAAGGAGAGCCCTATACCGATCGGATCATCGACATAGACATCTTGCTTTATGACGATCTGCACGTTTCGACCGAAAGGCTCACCATCCCGCATCCTCATATCAATGATAGGGATTTTGTGAAAATCCCATTGTCAGAAATAATAAACCAATAACAACAAGAGAATATGAAATCCTTTCTTAAAATGGTTGTGGCTGCCTTTGTAGGAGTGTTTCTCGCTATGATTGTCAGCACATTGTTCTACACCTGCACCTTTGTGGGTCTTATGGCATCGATGTCGGAAGAAGAGTCGGCTGTGACAAAACCTAACGATGTCCTCGTGCTCAAGATCAATGGACCTGTGCAGGAGATGTCTTCGTCACTTCCTTTCAACTTCGATATGCTCACAGGGTTCTCGCTCAAGGAGAGCCTTGACCTTCAGACGATAATGAAGGCTATCGACGTTGCAGAGGCCGATCCGAACATCGCTGGCATTTATCTCAATACCGACAACATGTCGGCACAGCCAGCCACTTTCGAGGCTATTCACAATCGTTTTGAGGAATTCAAGAAATCGGGCAAGTGGATTGTCTCGTACAATGATAATTACTCACTCGGACAGTATTACCTCGCATCTATGGCCGATAGTCTTTTCGTCAATACCATCGGCACTGTCCAGTTCGACGGTATGACATCAGTGGTGCCATACTTCAAGGGCTTGCTCGAAAAGCTCGATGTCAATGTCCAGATTTTCCGAGTAGGTTCGTTCAAGTCGGCTGTTGAGCCATATATGTTGAGCGAGATGTCGGATGCCAACCGCGAACAGATAACCCGATATATGACTTCTATCTGGGAGGTCATGGCAACAGACATCGCTGCACATCTCGACGTGGATGTGGCATATCTTGACAGTCTCGCTGATGAGGCTGTGAGCTATATGCAGCCAGAAGAACTCGCCACTACAGGCCTTGTCGATGCACAGATCTATAAGGAGGACGTAGAGAAGATCATTCTTGAGAAGACTGGTGAGGAGAAGTTCCACGGCGTGACCGCCAAGGCATTGTCAAAGAACTATGCAAAGCACTTCCCAACAGTGGGCAAGAGCAAGATTGCCGTGCTTTATGCTGTGGGAGAGATTCTTTCGGAAGAAGGATCGGCAACCGATGGTCCTGCAATCTATTGGCCAACGATAATCAAGGAGATCAAGGCATTGCAGAAAGATGAAGATGTCAAGGCAGTGGTGTTGAGAGTCAACTCTACTGGAGGCAGTGCCTTCGCTTCGGAACAGATCTGGAAGGCATTGTCAGACTTGCGTGATGTGAAGCCGCTGATTGTCTCTATGAGCGACTACGCAGCTTCAGGAGGCTACTATATCAGTGCTCCTGCCGACTATGTCTTTGCTGAGCCAAACACCCTGACAGGTTCTATCGGCGTGTTCGGCATGATCCCTGACTTTTCGGGACTTGCGACCAAGAAGCTCGGAGTGACCTTCCAGGAGGTCAAGACTCATGAGATTGGAGCACTCACTGCATTTCGTTCAGCCACTTCGGTCGAGACAGCCAAGATACAGAAGGGCGTTGAACACACCTACGACCTCTTCCTTACACGATGTGCTGAAGGTCGTGCCATGGCAAAGGATAGCATTGCCATGATAGCAGGCGGACGAGTATGGACGGGCACCGATGCGCTTGCCAACGGCTTGGTTGACGAGCTTGGAGGACTCGCCGACGCAGTGGAATATGCAGCAAAGCAGGCAGGAATCGAAGATGGTCAGTATTTCCCTGATTACTATCCAAAGGCTGACGACAGTTTCCAGTCGCTCTTCAAGACTGTGACTGATGAGGCTACCATTCGCGTTGCCGACTATGTCCTTGGTCGTGACAGAGAGTCGCTCCGCTTCATTCAGACGCTTAAGGATGCCGACCGTATTCAGGCTCGCTCTTTCGATCGGGTAGAGATGTGATGCTCGGCTCTTGTTGGTTAGTTGTTTTTTTTGATAATAGTTTTTACACCTTATTTATTATCTTATAATATGTATCTGCCAAAAGTTAAGACATGTCTTCCATTAGCGCCAATATCCTGGCTCTATGGTTTCGGTGTATGGTGTCGTAACTTGATGTTCGACCGTGGAATACTTCGACAAGAGTCTTTCGAGGACAAGGTCGCAGTGATCAGTGTCGGAAATCTTGCGGTGGGAGGTACAGGAAAGACTCCTCACACAGAATATATAGTGCGACTGTTGAAGCGCAATAATATAGGTCCGATAGCTGTATTGAGTCGAGGCTACAAACGTCAGAGCCGAGGTTTCGTGCTTGCAGGTCCTGACATTACGGCGACGAAGCTTGGAGATGAGAGCTTCCAGATATATTGCAAGTTCCCAGATGTCATTGTTGCTGTCGATGAAAACCGACGCGATGGAATCAGGAAACTGCTTAAGTTGCCTGTGCCTCCAAAGGTCATTATCCTTGATGACGCTATGCAGCACCGTTATGTCAAACCAGGCTTGAGCATCTGTCTGACCAGCCATAACAGGATAATGTATAAAGACAGTCTGTTGCCAATGGGCCGTCTGCGAGAGCCTATGCAGGGTATTGAACGTGCCGATGTGGTTGTCGTGACCAAATGCCCTGGACCATTGCGTCAGGAGGAAGAAGTGGAGATCAAAGGCTATTTGCCAACCACTCATCAGCCGATTTTCTATAGTGCATATCGTTATAACGCCCCTGTCAATCTCGATACAGGCTTGCCTACTGAGCTCGACCATGCCACTCAGGTGCTGGCTGTGACAGGCATCGCCGATCCTTCGGTGCTTCAGGGATACGTTCAGACTCACTACCGATTGCTCGATATCATCAGCTATGGCGATCATCATCGCTTCAGCAACGAGGATATTAAGGATATGCAGAGAAGCCTCAATAACATCAATGTTGATGGTTTCTGCACCAACCACAGTGGCACCCAGTCGGTGATACTCACGACAGAGAAGGATGCAGCTCGTCTTTTAAGCCAGCCAGCTGTTGACCAGAACTTGCGCAAACGCATCTATTATCTGCCGACCGAGGTATTATTCCTTAAAGATCATGGCGAGAAGTTCGACAAGATCATTCTCGACTATGTGAACAAGAAACGAGAAGGTGGTAGGGTGTGAAGGTGTTAAGATGTTAAGGAGTGAAGGTGTGGGCTTCGCGCGTACATTATATAATACTTTTTATTTATAATTCTTTTATTAATGGAAATAAGCGAATATGGGGAGTTCGGTCTGATCAAGCATCTGACCGAGAATTTCCCTATCAAACATAAATCTACACTCTATGGCGTGGGCGATGACTGTGCCGTTATCGATGCAACCGATGGCAAGACCGTGGTGACAACCGATCTTTTGCTCGAAGGCATTCATTTCGATCTCACCTATTGCCCTATGCGTCATCTTGGCTATAAGGCTTGTGTCGTCAACTTCAGCGATGTCTATGCAATGATGGGTGTGCCTCGACAGATGACAGTGTCGCTTGGCATCTCGAAGCGTTTCAAGGTTGAGGATCTTGAAGAACTCTATGCTGGAATGAAGATGGCCTGTGATGTCTATGGCGTTGATCTTGTGGGGGGCGATACGTCTGCTTCGATGACAGGTCTCACCATCAGCATTACGTGCATTGGTGTTGCACAGCAGCCAGTATATCGCAATGGGGCTCGTCCTAACGACCTGATATGCGTGAGTGGAGACCTTGGTGCAGCATATATGGGACTGCAGTTGCTTGAGCGAGAGAAGGCAATCTATTATCAGCAGATTCAGAATGGTGACAAGAACGCCGAATTCCAGCCAAAGTTTGAGGGTAAGGAATATCTGCTTGAACGACAGCTCAAGCCAGAGGCACGCAAGGATGTCGTCGAGGCTTTGCAGCAGGCAGGAATCACGCCTACGTCAATGATGGATATCAGCGATGGCTTGTCGTCGGAGCTCCTCCATATCTGTACACAGAGCAAGGTGGGCTGCCGTATCTATGAGGAGCGCATCCCTATCGACTATCAGACAGCCATTCAGGCCGAAGAATTCAATCTCAATGTATCGACCGTGGCAATGAATGGAGGTGAGGACTACGAACTGCTCTTCACCGTGCCGCTCGAACAGAATGAGATGATCCAGCAGATTCCAGGCATCCGCCTCATTGGTCATATCACAGCCGAAAGTCTCGGTTGCGCAATGATTACTCGCGATGGCAACAGTGAGGTGACACTGAAGGCTCAAGGCTGGAATGCGTTCACAAAGTAAAAAGAGAGAAGAAAGATAAAACACTGTTTATCTTTTTTCTGAAAAGATAAAAAAAGACAAATGAATATTGCCGCATTACTATCTGGAGGCGTCGATTCGTCGGTCGCTGTACATATCCTGTGCGAACAAGGTTACAAGCCAGACCTCTTTTATATAAAGATTGGCATGAACGATGAGGGCTATTCCTGCCCTCAGGAAGAGGATCTTGAGATCGTACAGGCCATGGCTCATCGCTATGGCTTGAAATACGATGTAGTAGATCTGCAGAAAGACTATTGGGATAACGTCGTGTCATATACCATCGAGAAGGTGCGTGCTGGCTATACACCAAACCCTGATGTCATGTGCAACCGTCTTATCAAGTTCGGAGCCTTTGATCAGCGAGTGGGGCATCTCTATGACAAGACGGCTACAGGCCATTATGCCACTACTGTAGAAAAAGACGGAAAGATATGGCTTGGCACAACGCCTGACCCAGTCAAGGATCAGACCGATTTCCTTGCACAGCTCGAAGGCTTTCAGGTGAGCCATTCGCTTTTCCCTATTGGCTCAATGCAGAAAGGCGAGGTGCGCCGCATTGCCGAAGAAGCCAAACTTCCGTCGGCATATCGTAAGGACAGCCAGGGAATATGTTTCCTTGGCAAGATCAACTACAACGAGTTCATTGAGCGTTTCCTCGGTACAAAGGAGGGTAATATAGTTGAGATAGAGACAGGCAAGATTATTGGCAAGCATCGAGGATTCTGGTTCCATACCATCGGCCAGCGCAAGGGCCTCGGACTCGGAGGCGGACCATGGTTCGTGTGCAAGAAAGATATTGATGACAATGTGGTCTATGTATCAAAGGGATATAATCCTGAGGCACAACTGCAGGACGAACTCATGATGCACGATTTCCATTTCATCACAGCCGATCCATGGCTCAATGCAGAGACATCGGTCGATCAGACCAATGAGACCTACGATGTGCTGTTCAAGATACGCCATGTGCCAGAACTCACTGTAGGTCATCTGACAAGACTTGCTGGCAACCGATGGCATCTCAAGAGCGATGACAAGATCAATGGTGTGGCTCCTGGCCAGTTCTGCGTTGTCTATACGCCTGATGGCAAGATATGTTTAGGCTCGGGCGAGATTGCTTGGGATTGACAATCAGCAGGCAGCATAACATAAGTAGTAATAAAAATAATTTATAATAAATAACCATCATATATGTCATTACAATGTGGTATTGTAGGCTTGCCTAATGTGGGTAAATCTACACTTTTCAATTGCCTCTCAAGTGCCAAAGCACAGGCAGCCAATTTTCCTTTCTGCACTATCGAACCAAACGTAGGTGTGATCACAGTGCCAGACGAGCGTCTTAATAAACTTGCTGAATTGGTTCATCCTGGACGTATCGTTCCAGCTACAGTCGAGATAGTTGACATCGCAGGACTGGTCAAGGGCGCCTCGAAGGGAGAGGGTCTTGGAAATAAGTTCCTTGCAAATATTCGCGAGACCGATGCTATTATTCATGTGCTCCGTTGCTTCGACGATGGTAATGTGGTGCATGTCGATGGTTCAGTCGATCCAGTGCGTGACAAAGAGATCATCGATACAGAACTTCAGCTCAAGGATCTTGAGACAATCGAGACTCGTCTGCCTAAAGTGCAGAAGATGGCCCAGACTGGTGGCGACAAGGATGCCAAGGTGCAGTATGCTGTGATGAGCCAGATCAAGGAGGCTCTTGAACAGGGTCGCTCGGCACGAACAGTCAAGTTCGAGACCCCTGACGAGCTTGCTGCTGTCAAGGATCTCTTCCTTCTTACCAGCAAGCCTATCCTCTATGTGTGCAATGTCGATGAGGCGAGTGCCAAGACTGGCAATGCCTATGTTGAGCAGGTACGCAAGGCTGTGGCTGATGAAGAGGCTGAGGTGCTCGTGATTTCTGCCAAGATAGAGTCGGAGATTTCAGAACTTGAGACCTACGAAGAACGTCAGATGTTCCTCGACGAACTGGGTCTTGAAGAGAGTGGTGTGAATCGACTCATTCATGCTGCTTATGCCCTTCTCAACCTCCAGACATATATCACAGCAGGTCCTATGGAGGTCAAGGCATGGACTTTCCGCAAGGGAATGAAGGCTCCTCAATGTGCTGGTATCATCCACACCGATTTCGAAAAGGGCTTCATCCGTGCAGAGGTAATCAAGTATGACGATTATATTCAATATGGTTCAGAGGCTGCCATCAAGGAAGCTGGCAAGCTCGGAGTAGAAGGCAAAGACTATGTGGTGCAGGATGGTGATATCATGCACTTCCGTTTCAATGTCTGATAACATTTAGGGTATCTGCTTAGGTATCTGGACATAACCCATCGTAATCAAGTGTGGAGTACTGACATCTCGTATATCCCTATGAAAGGCGGCTTTATGTATCTGTATGCAGTCATAGATGTGTTCACCCGTTATATCGTAGGTTGGCGATTGAGCAACACGCTGACAGCTACCAATGCCTATGAGTTGATGAGAGAATGTATCAGGGTACACGGAGCACCGGAAATAGTGAATTCTGACCAGGGAAGCCAGTATACGACCAAGGACTGGCAGGATCTGCTGACCAGCTATGGCATACAAGTAAGCATGGATGGTAGAGGTCGTTGTAAAGACAATATATGGATAGAACGCTTCTGGCGCAGCATCAAGCAGGAGTACATATATCTCAACCCTGCGGAAAACGTTAGTGAACTCCGTTCTGGAATTGCTGATTACGTGAAGTTTTATAACTATGAGCGTCCTCATCAGAGTCTGGACAACTTCACACCAGCATCATTTTACGGCAACAAAGAGAAGAAAGTAGGATAAACTCTTGCACAATTCAACTAATAGTATTAACTTTGCAACGCCAAGACAGAGACGCGACGGTTTATGCCGCACGCTGATCTAAAAATCCGAAGGGGCATCGAGCCCCATCGGATTTTGCCAAGACAAGAGAACGCTCGGGATTGTCCGCATGCTCTGGATGGCGCAGCAACCAATGTTCAACCACTTGTCGAATATTGGGGAGTACTATA
>SFEH01000154.1 GCA_004557315.1 Bacteroidales bacterium | reverse complement strand
GGCAAGCCGCGGAAGATCGAGTCGTCGGCAACGATATGAGCAGGTGTCTGCACTCCGTGGAACACGCTGCTGAGGTTAATGAGCGTTCCGCCGAACACCTCGCCTATCGCCTGTTCGCCCAGACAGATGCCCAATATAGGTTTCGAGCCCGCGAATGTCTTGATCACATCAAGCAGCTTTCCTGCCTCTACAGGAATACCAGGTCCAGGACTCAACATTATCTTGTCAAATGCGTCAAGATCAGGGAGTTCAAACTGATCGTTGCGGAACACTGTGATCTCTGCACCAAGCTCACGCACCAGGTGCACGAGGTTGTAGGTGAAGCTATCGTAATTGTCAATCATTGCTATCTTCATAACTCTTCGGCTTTTTGGATGGCACGACGCAACGCGCCAAGTTTGTTATTCACTTCCTGTAACTCATATTCCTCGTTGCTCTTTGCCACTATGCCGCCTCCTGCCTGGAACCACAGTTCGTTGTTACGGCTCACGAAGGTGCGGATGGTGATGGCCTGGTTCAACGATCCATCGAACGAGATGCTGCCCACACATCCTCCGTATGCTCCTCGGTTATGTGGCTCATACTCGTTGATGAGCTGCAGTGCCCTCACCTTTGGCGCACCGCTCAACGTACCTGCTGGGAAGGTGTCGATGAAGGCCTTGATCGGGTCTGTCCCTGGGTTGAGCGTACCGCTCACACGGCTCACAAGATGAATCACATGGCTATAGTATTGCAGTTCCTTGTAGAAATCCACCTTCACGCCATGACAGTTGCGGCTCAGGTCGTTGCGGGCAAGATCGACCAGCATCACATGTTCGGCATTCTCCTTAGGGTCGTTCTGCAGATACTGTGCATTGCGCTTGTCCTCATCGATATTTCCCGTACGCTTGGTAGTTCCTGCTATCGGGTCGATATATGCCTTATACGAATCGCCACATTTCTCGATGCGGCAATGTGTCTCGGGCGAACTGCCGAAGATGCGGAAGCCACCGAAGTCCATGTAGAAGAGATATGGAGAAGGATTGATCGAGCGCAACGTGCGGTAGAGCTTTAAGTCATCGCCCTCATAATGCTGCACGAATCGGCGCGACAGCACTATCTGGAACACATCACCTCGCTTGCAGTGGGCAATGCCTCGGCGGATGTTGGCCTTGTGCTCCTCGTCGGTGAGTGGCGAAGTGACTTCTCCCACAGGATGGAACTCATAGAGAGGCACGTTGAGTCGGTTAAGACGGTGCTCAAGGTCGGCAATCTTTGGTTCTTCACCATCTGGCACCAGCTCGTGCAGATAGAGCAGGTTGTTGAAGTGGTCGAACTCGAGGATGAAGCGGAACAGCACATAGAGCATGTCGGGCGCATCGTTGATGGCCTGGGTCTCGTCCTTGACATTGATATTGTCGAAATAGCGGACGGCGTTCGACGAGGTGTAGCCCCACAGCGCGCAGATGCTGATCTGCTGCTCGTTGCCCTCAAACTCAAACTGACTCATGAACTGGCGGATCAGTGCGTCGCTCTTGTATTCGCTGTTGATCTCGTGTTCGAAACTGCTTCGGTCGGGATAGTCACATTGACCGATGCCATGACCTATCGATACCTGGGCCAACTGATTTACACCAATATATGAATGAGCATTCTTGCCCGAGTGGTAGTCGCTCGACTCCATCAGGATGCTCTTCTCTGAATTGTCGCGCAGACGCAGATAAGCACTCACAGGAGTCACCATATCTGCCAGCATCTGCTTCGTATATACCTTATATTTAAACATAATTCTTTAGGTTTTGAGATTTTATGGTTTTCAGGTTTTGAGTTTTTTGATAGCGCGAAGCTACCTTATAACCTCACAACCTCATAACCTTATTATGGTTTTCAGGTTTTGAGTTTTTTTGATAGCGCGAAGCTACCTTATAACCTCACAACCTCATAACCTTATAACCTTATTATTTCATCTTTATGCTTGAGATAAGTCTCCAGATCCTTGTCGCCTCTGCCCGATACGGTCAGCACAACCACATCTTCAGGCTTGAACAGATGTTTCATCTTCGGAAGCATTGCCAAGGCATGACTCGATTCGAGAGCAGGGATGATACCTTCCATTCGCGTAAGTTCGAACGCTGCCCGCAGAGCCTCATCGTCGTTGATTGGCACCACCTTGGCGCGACCTGTCTCATAGAGGTTGCAATGTATCGGACCCGTGCCAGGGTAGTCGAGACCAGCAGAGATTGAATAAGGCTCGATGATCTGACCGTCCTCGGTCTGCATCACCTTGATGCGGCTGCCATGCAGGATGCCCACAGTTCCGATGGTGAGCGATGCGGCAGTCTCAGCAGTCTCATATCCCAGTCCTCCTGCTTCGCCCAATACGAGCCTCACCCTCTCGTCGTCGATATAGTGGTAGATGGTTCCTGCGGCATTCGAGCCTCCGCCCACACAAGCCATGAGGTAATCAGGATAGTCGCGTCCTTCCTTCTCTTCGAGCTGCCACTTGATCTCCTCGCTGATGATCGACTGCAGGCGAGCCACCATGTCGGGATATGGATGTGGACCTACTGTCGAACCTATTATATAGAATGTGTCGGACGGATGACAGCACCAGTCGCGGATCGCCTCGTTGGTCGCATCCTTGAGGGTCTTGTTTCCACTGTGCACAGGATAGACCTCAGCACCCAGCATGCGCATGCGCTCTACGTTCGGACGCTGGCGCTCTACATCCAACGCGCCCATATACACGCGACAAGGCATATCCATCAGTGCGCACACCGTAGCTGTAGCCACACCATGCTGACCTGCACCCGTCTCTGCCACGATACGAGTCTTGCCCATCTTCTTGGCAATCAGTATCTGTCCGATGGCATTGTTGATCTTATGTGCGCCAGTGTGATTGAGGTCCTCACGCTTCAGATAGAGCTTGCAGCCATATTTCTCGCTCATGCGCTTGGCGAAATACAGAGGTGACGGACGACCCACATAGTCGCGCAACAGCTGACGATATTCCTTCTGGAACTCTTCACTCTCGATGATCGGAAGATAAGCCTTCTTCAGATCCTCGACTGTCTTGTACAAAATCTCGGGAACATAAGCCCCGCCGAATTGGCCATAATAGCCATTTTCATCAACCTGAAAACTTTTCATTGTCTTATACTATTATATATTATATTCAAAAAAGAAAGGGCTCACAAGACAGCCGTGTCCTGCAAGCCCGATATATGTGCTTCTTTCTGCGCATAAGGGTGCGTCCCACAACTGTCACGTCATGAGAAGTCGCCACCACCACTTATTTGCACTGAATAGATTCATATCACTTATTTGTATAAAAGTTTTGTTGCGGCAAATATATTGACTTTTTCAACAACTTGTATCTTTTTTCTTGTTTTTTTTCAAAATAATCGTAATTTTCTCGAATTTTCAATCCAAAACAAGCAAAAAACCGCAAATAATCAGTTCTTCTTCATGTAGTAAACCACGTGGTGGCGATTGAACTTCGGGTCGCGACGGCATGAGACGTGAATCCAGAAGTCGAGGTGGTTGGAGGTTTCGAGGATGAGCTGGTCATAGTCGGTGTTGTACTTGAGGAAGTCGAACCACCTGCGAGCCTCGTCCATGTCGGTGTGACGCTCACCGTCGTGCCACTTGAAGGAAGTGACGGGCAGGCGGATATCAGCTGCCTCACCGAACTTGTGCTGCGAGTTCTTGCTGCCTCCCACATAGCTGTTGACCAGTGCA
>SFEH01000153.1 GCA_004557315.1 Bacteroidales bacterium | reverse complement strand
ATTATTTCTTGAATAATTGCCTGAGGCGACATCCAACTGCTCAAATAAATCCCGAATTGTTTGGCAGTTCGGGATATTATTATTACCTTTGCCGAAAGAATAGAATACTGATATGAAAAAAATATTATTTTTAGCATTGCTGACGGCGATGCTGTTCTCGTGTTCCGATTCGGGCAATGAACCAGTTGGACTGAAAGCGATAGAGGTCAAAGCTACGGTGGATGAAGTGAATATGTGGGGCAATCTTTTGCTCGACATACCCAAGGATTCATTATATAAGGTGGGATACGACAATGGAGATATTGTCACAATAAGTGGGGGCAGTCTGACTAAGCCTCTCGATATTGCCTTTACCGACAATATGATGTCGGTGGGTGCATGGGGTATGTGTCTGACGTATTTTCCAGATGAAGCTACACTGACTTTAGGTTTGGCAAATGCCAGTTTCTCCGACCGTGTCGGTGGTAAGGAGGGCGACATACTGACCATCTCTTTGAAGGAAAAGGGTGGATTCCGTGATGTGAACGAGAGAATGAAGCTCTGGGAAACGGACAATCGCTCCGACTACGACAGCGACGAAATGTTTGCCAATTTCTATCCTGTGGAATGTCACGGGATGAAGAGTGGGGTGGTGTATAGGTCAAGCGATCCACTGTTGGAATCCGATAATCCTGCAAGATATGAATATGCTGACCGTTTTGCGCGCAATGCCGGAATAAACACAATTATCTCTATCGCCAAGACTGAAGAGGATTGGCAATCGGCCGTGGCAGCCGGCAGTGGATTCGGAGAGTATTGCAATGAACTGTATAGTAAGGGCGCCCTTCTGTTCCACAAATTCAATGTTGACATCTTTGTGGACGAACAAGCTGCGAAGGTGGGCAGGATGTTAAGGGCAATGATAGAGAATAATCCTCCATATCTTATTTGCTGTTCTTTGGGTCGCGACCGCACTGGTTTGATAGCCATAATCCTTCAGGTGCTTGCTGGAACGACATACGAGGAAATCGAGTCGGGATATATGCGTAGCTATTACAACTGGCATCGCCTGCAGCCGTCGTCTGAATCTTATAACGACTTCCTTACAAGGATTCTCCATCGCACGCTCTATATTATGAGCCGTGAGGGTGATGTGGATATAGCAGAGATGTGCAGCATGACCTCATTCCCTATTGCCGACATTATGGAACGTCTGCCGTCGGCAGTGGAGTCGTATCTGAAAAACAAGGCAGGTCTTACGATTGAGGAGATAGAAAAGTTAAGAGGGATATTATCAGTAGGAAAGGACACTCCCAAGGAGTCACTACCTGTGGTGATATTGGATACAGACATCGCTTCGTCTGCCGATGACCTTGTCACGATGAGTAGCCTGTATCACATGGCCGACAAGGGAAAGGTGAATTTTGCGGCAATCATGGTAAACCGCAATGGGGATACGAACGCCAAGATGGCGGACATCATGAACACTTACTACAAGCACCCGGAAGTGAAGATAGGAGTGACGCATATCGGTCCTGAGAATCCAAAGGTGTGGATTGACTATTGGAAGATATGCGAGCCGGGGACGTATGCCGACGAACCAGTGTTTCCGCGCAGTTTGTCGGATGCCGAAATCAGTAGTCTTCCGGATGCTGCCAAGCTATACAGGAAGATACTCGGCAGGAGCGAAGACCATAGTGTGGTGATTCTGTCGATTGGTTTTGCCAACAATCTTGCGCGGCTATTGGAGAGCCAAGCCGATGAGTATTCTCCGCTTGACGGTGTGGAACTGGTGAGACGCAAGGTAAAAGGCATATATCTTCAGGCAGGGCACTATGGAGTGGCAATGGAGCCCGATTTTAATTTTAAGAGCGACCCCGAGAATGCCATCAAGTTGATGGACAAATGTCCTGCACCAATGTATTTCTCTCCACAAGAGGCAGGAGACAATTTCGACTATACACCCAGTGTAATGCTTGCCGACCTTGAAGCCGCAGGTATGGCAGACGGTCCGCTATATCATTGCTACAAGCATCACGATTGCGAAACCGATCAGCGCATGTGGGATATGATGCCTCTGCTCAGTTGGCTTCATCCCGAATACTTCGACACATTTGGTCCCTATGACATCACACTTGAAGACGACATGATACTCAACCTCAAATTGCCTGAGGCGACATCCAATCACAACCGCTATGTACAATTCCCCAACTTGATAGAGCAAGAGGCCATTATGGGATTGATAAGACGATATTGCTCACTATACGACAAATAATGACGTTATTTTTTTCAGCTGCTTGATGACACGGCATGGATTGCCAGCTGCCCGATCGCGTCTTTTGCCATTCTGTTATTTCCATAATTTTACTAACAAAGAATTATTGCTGTTTTATGTGCAAAGGTACTCATTCTTTTTCATATTTCATACAATTATTACCGATTTATTTGGAAATAATCAATAAGGTGAGTAACTTTGCAGTATAAATAAATAGCTTACTGAGATTTGTAATAATTAATTGACTATGATAAACAGGCGAAATGCTATAGTGATGGGTGCTACTTCTGGCATTGGCTATGAGGTGGCGAGAGTCCTTGCAATGCGAGGATGGAGCGTAGGCGTGGCTGGACGAAGAGGCAATGTCTTGGAGAAGATGGTGGCTGAGATCGAGGGCATTGTCGCATACGAGGAGATTGACGTGACACAATCGCAAGCTACCGACGCATTGCATAGACTCATCGACAAGATGGGACGAGTGGATCTGTATTTCCACAGCTCTGGCATCGGGTATCAGAACAAGGATCTTGACCCAGACAAAGAACTGCGCACAATCGAGACCAACTGCCTCGGCATGGCACGAATGGTAGGCGAGGTGTTCCGCTATTTCGCATCTCACCCTGAGACAAAAGGCCAGATTGCCGTCATCAGTTCCATCGCACGAACCAAAGGTCTTGGTGCTGCTCCTGCATATTCCGCATCAAAGCGTTTCACGAGCCATTATCTTGAAAGCCTCTGCCAGCTGACAAGTATCAGAGGCATCCGTAACATCCATATCACCGACATTCGCCCAGGCTTTGTCAGGACTCCATTGATCGAAGGCAGCAATTTCCCGATGCAGCTCGAAGCCAGCCAAGTGGCAGTCAGCATTGTCGAAGGCATCGAACATCGCAAGCCAGTGATCACCATCAACTGGCTCTACCGCCTCCTCGTCTTCTTCTGGCAACTGATTCCGCGATGTATTTGGGTAAGATTGAGAATATCGTGAATAATCTGGTAAGGGATGTCCTATAGTTGAAAATGAGTTTGACACTTTGACACCCTGTCTGCCATATTGATATTTTTATTCTGTCACTAATGACACAACGAACCGCACGCCATAATTTCGACAGCGTGTAACATTGTTGAAAATAAGTTTATAGAAACTGAAATAGCAAAGTGCAAGCAAAATAATAGAGAGAGTTCTACCCCCCCCATTGCTTACATTTTGCTATTATATTGGGTAGTTTTATCATTTATATGACTTCTATCAAGTCTTGTTTTGCAATAATTTCAGAGAAGAATCAGGAGAAATAATCTGAATTTTCGTTTTATCAGCATTTTTGAAGTCTTTCACGTTGAAGGTAAACAATACCTCACAGTTGGCGTGAAGTGCGCATTGATATTGAATGCCATCCTCAAAATCAGAAAAGTCAGGATCATTGATAGCAGTCAACGCTTCATTGTGCGATAATTCAGAGATGATTGCCAGATCCAGAATCTTGTTAAGGATCTCTCTGGTCTTGGCCGTTTTCTCTGGCTTGTGGATTCCTTGGTCTTTAAGGTTCATTTCAACATAAT
>SFEH01000152.1 GCA_004557315.1 Bacteroidales bacterium | reverse complement strand
ATGTCGTACTTTGGATTGTCGAGAAGGATATTGTCATACATTGTGTTGCTGAGGATGAGCTCAAACTTCTTGACAGCATTGTACTCCTTGAGCACAGCCTGAATAGTGTCGCTGAGACGGGCATTCATCTGAGCCTGCTCCTGCGCGAGGTCATTCTGAAGCTTGTAGTTGAGCTGATCGAGCTGATCCTTCTTGTTCTGGAGTCGGTTAGCCTCCGACTGGGCACGCTGTTCATTGAGGAAGGCATTGGTCTGAACCTTACGCTGGAACTCATTGACCTCCTTCTCGAGCGATGCTGCCTGGCTGTTGATGCTGGCACGTGCATCCTCGGTCTTCTTGATGAGTTCTTCGTTGAGATCCTTTGCCATGTCGAAGTTAGCGAGCAAAGAATCAGTATTCACGTATGCAATAGGCAAGGTAGCGCCTTCTGCGAGAGTGGCAACAGGAGCGACTGTGCTCTGCTGGTTGTTTGAGCAAGAAGCCAGGCTACCTGCAAAAAGGACTGCAATGACTGCAGCGGAAATTGATGATTTCTTCATATATAACAGAATTAATTTTTATCATATAAGCCTTTGCGCGTGCGGTCCTCATAATCCTGGGTCTGCACGCAATGGATTCCCTTGTCACGCATGGCCTTGCTTTGGCTCACATGTGTCTTCGGGAAGGTGCCGTTTTTCTTAAAGATAACCTGAATTGCTAAAAAAACAAAACAGATTAGCAATATTCCGACAGAAATAGCGATAGTTTGCCACATAATTATTATATTTGCGGTGTCAAATCTCTAAAATGCAGTTGCAAAGATAGTCATTTTTATCTGCAATTGTACAGATTTACTTACGATGACTCTATAAAAGTAATCTTTTTTAACTTTTTTTATCAAAGAATTAAATATGGAAATCAAAAATCTTGCACCAGAATTGGTATGGAACATCTTTGATCAGATCACAAAGGTGCCTCGTCCATCAAAGAAAGAAGAGAAAATCCGCCAGTGGCTCGTGGATTTCGCAAAGCAGCACAACATCGAGTATCATCTTGATGTAACAGGCAATGTCCTGATGCGCAAGCCTGCCACTCCTGGCTATGAAGACCATCAGACCATCGTGATGCAGGGTCACATCGACATGGTGTGCGAAAAGAACTCGGGCGTCGATCACGACTTCGAGAACGACCCTATCGAGACCATCATCGATGGCGACTGGGTGAAGGCCAACGGCACTACCCTCGGAGCCGACAATGGCGTGGGTGTGGCTCTCTCTTTGGCTTGCCTCATCGATGACTCTTTCCAGCATGGTCCGCTTGAGGCTCTCTTCACTTACGATGAGGAGACTGGCTTGACTGGTGCCAATGCCATCGAAGAAGGCTTCATGACAGGCAAGGTGCTCATCAACC
Organism: Bacteroidales bacterium; assembly: GCA_004557315.1. Classification (GTDB taxonomy): domain Bacteria; phylum Bacteroidota; class Bacteroidia; order Bacteroidales; family UBA3663; genus Liminaster. The sequence continues at coordinate 2,685 of SFEH01000152.1, read as the reverse complement.
TCGATTCTGAGACCGAAGGCCAGATCTTCATCGGCTGTGCCGGAGGTATGGACACCGTGGGTCTGTTCCACTATACTCCAGCTCCTGCCCCAAAAGACCTCTATTATGCCAAGGTCAAGGTGAGCGGTCTGCTCGGAGGTCACTCTGGTGGCGACATCCATCTCCAGCATGCCAATGCCAACAAGGTACTTGCACGTTTTCTCACCACTCAGCCTGATGCAGTGCTCGCTGCCATCCATGGTGGCAACCTCCGCAACGCCATCGCACGTGAGGCAGAGGCAGTAATCGGCATCCCTTACAGCAGCAAGGACAATGTAGTGGCTGAACTCAATCAGTTTGCCGCAATCATCGAGGGCGAAGTGGGCGACATCGAGAAGGGCATGAAGCTCACGATCGAGACAGTTGACACACCTGAAACAGTGATAGAGAAAGAAGTAGCCGATCGTCTCATCAAGGCCCTCATCGTATGTCCTCACGGCGTACAGGGCATGAGCCGTTCAATGCCAGGACTCGTTGAGACATCGACCAATATGGCATCAGTGAAGATGATCGAGCCAGGAGTGATCAAGGTCGAGACAAGCCAGCGAAGCTCAGTAGAGTCAGAGAAGCGTGCCATCGCTCAGGCAGTGGCTACAACATTCAGTCTGGCTGGAGCTGAAGTGAAGCAGGGAAGCGGCTATCCAGGCTGGAAGCCAAACACCAACTCGCCAATCATGAAGGTCTGTGCCGACACCTATCGCGACCTCTATGGCAAGGAGCCAGAGATCTTGGCCATCCACGCAGGACTCGAGACAGGACTCTTCCTCACCAAGTATCCATACCTCGATATGGTCAGCATCGGCCCTACCATGGAAGGCGTACACTCGCCTGACGAGCGACTTTACATCCCATCTGTTGGCACATTCTATGCTTACCTTAAGGAGGTACTGAGCCGTTGCTGACAAGATTTTTGACATAAATTGCGTTTTTTGGAACAAATATTTGCGAGATATTCATATTTTGCTTATATTTGTTCCATCATTTTTAATGATGATGGCCTGCATCATCATAACACAATGCAAAACTAAAAAAACGTAACAATATGAAATTTCAAGTTCTCAGCTCGGAACTCCTGAGCCACCTCACATCAATCAGTCGCGTTCTCAACAGCAAGAACGCCATCCCAATCCTCGACAACTTTCTCTTCAACATTGAAACTGACAAGCTCGTCATCACAGCTTCCGATGGAGATACGACAATGGTGACATCGGTCGCACTCCAATCGGTTGAAGGCACAGGCGCACTTGTTGTAAGCCCAAAGAACCTGCTCGAGCCACTCAAGGAGATGCCACAGCAGGAGATCTCGGTTGAGGTTGATGAAGAGAACCTTGAAATCTTCGTGACTTACGAATCAGGAAAGTTCAACTTCATAGCAGGCGATGCCAAGGACTATCCAGTGCAGAAGCCTCTCAACAGCGATGCACAGACATTCACATTGCCTGCCCAGACTCTGCTTGCCGGTATCCAGAACACTTTCTTCGCCACTGCCGACGATGACCTCCGTCCTGTGATGAACGGTATCTTCTTCGACATCCGCGAGGACCAGCTCATCTTTGTCGCAAGCGATTCGAAGAAGCTCGTGCGTCTCATCAACAAGGCAGTGAAGCCTGGTTTCACAGCCAATTTCATCCTTCCAAAGAAGCCTGCCAACATCCTCAAGAACGTCATCGCCAAGGATGCTGCCGACGCTACTGTCACCTTCGACAGCAAGAGCGCACGCATCACCGTGGGCGACTATTCGGTAAGCTGCCGCCTCATCGACGGTCGCTTTCCTCGCTACGAGTCAGTGATCCCAAAGAACAATGTCAACAAGGTCACCATCGAGCGACAGACTCTGATCAATGTGCTCCGCCGTGTGGCTGTCTTTGCCAATGCCGCTACCAATCAGGTGAAGTTCGACCTCACCAACGACCTCATCACCGTGAGCGCCCAGGACATCGACTTCTCGGTATCGGCTACCGAGCGCGTCTCTTGCAGCTATTCAGGCGTAGCTATGGCAATCGGCTTCCGCGCAAGCTTCCTCGTTGAGATCCTCAACACCATCACTTCTGCCGAAGTAGAGATTCAGCTCTCTGACCACGCGCGTGCTGCTCTCATCGTGCCTATCGATAACAATGAGGAAGAAGACCTTCTGATGCTCATCATGCCAATGATGCTCACCGATTTCTGATGATTGACTAAAGATAACCGATTCACATTAAGCAATGGAACTTAAACTTAAGAAACCTATTGTTTTCTTTGACCTTGAGACCACAGGCACCAATGTGGTGAACGATCGCATCGTGCAGATAAGCTATATCAAGGTGATGCCCAACGGTGAGGAGATTGAGCGAAATCCCAGAGGAGGCATCGTCTGTTCACCATATCTATGACAAGGATGTGGCCGACAAACCGACATTCAAGGAACTGGCACAGACTCTTGCCAACGACTTCCAGGGCTGTGACTTCGGAGGTTACAACTCCAACCGTTTCGACGTGCCTCTCCTGATCGAGGAGATGCTGCGCAATGGAGTCAACATCGACATCACCAAATGCCGTTTCGTGGATGTACAGAACATCTTCCACAAGAAGGAACAGCGCACTCTCGTGGCTGCCTACAAGTTCTACTGCCACAAGGATCTCGACGATGCCCACAGCGCCGATGCC
>SFEH01000151.1 GCA_004557315.1 Bacteroidales bacterium | reverse complement strand
AGGACGAGCGGCTGCTGAAATATCTGCCAGAAGAGAAACGTATCCCATATATGAAGGAGAGCACCAATGTGCTCACTATTCACACATTGGTTCACACAGAACTGGTTGAAAACTATGCTTCAGTGATTCTTCAGGCAGTATTTGAAAAGTGCCCAGAACTGTTGATCGGCATATCGGGAACAACGTCTGTCAAGGAGGTTCTTGCAAAGAAGGCAGAGATTAATACAATCTTGAGCATTGGCTGTCAGTTCCATGATGTAGGAAAGCTACAGCTTCAGGCTATCGTCAACAATGAGTTCCGCAAGCTAACCGACCATGAGTTCAAGATCATCAAGTCTCACTCGGAGAATTGCTCGTTCCTTCTTGACCTTGATTCGAAGTTCGGACATTTCACTCGTTTTGCTCTTGGCCACCACAAGTGGTTTGACGGGACAAAGGGCTACCCTGTTTGGTATGACAACACAAAATGCAAGGAACGCACTCTTGTCGATATTGTTACGATTGCCGACTGCCTCGAAGCTGCAACCAATTTCATGAGCCGCAACTATCGTCGCTCAAAGCCATACGAAACAATGATTGAGGAATTCAAGAGTCAAGCAGGCACACGATATAACCCTTATGTGCTCGACGCATTGATCAACTCAAAATATTACGACGAACTTGGAGAAAGAGTGCGAAACAGCAGATCGGTTATCTATCAGCAGATATTCCGAAACAACTAAACACAGATGCTTTCAATTCGTATCCCATATTGACAAAAATAACGGCTGGCTCGGAATGAGTCAGCCGTTATTATTATTGTATCAAAATCTATTTGATTGTTATGCCTTAAGAGCTGCAATTGCCTCCTTGAGAGCGGCAATCTTGCTTTCTGCTGTTGCCTTCTTGTTTTGCTCGTTGGCAACAACTTGAGCAGGAGCACCATTGACAAACTTCTCGTTCGAAAGCTTCTTCATTACGCTCATGAGGAATCCCTCCTGATACTTAAGATCTGTTTCGAGCTTCTGAAGCTCCTCCTCTACGTTGATACAATCACCGAGAGGAACTGCATATTCAGTTGTACCTACGATAAATGAAGCGCATACGCCTTCCTTCTCGTTGACACACTTGATGCAAGAAGTGTTGGCAGCCTTTGCGATGACGCAACAGAGTGACTCAAGCGGATTGCATCCAACAGAATCAAGCTCTACGGCATCCTTTGGTGACATCTGCTTCTGCGCACGTATTGTACGGATATTTGCAATGACATTCTTCGCAGCCTCGAACATGCTGATGAGCTGTTCTTCTTCAGCAGTTGGAGTCTCATACTTTGGCAATGTAGCGAACATGATGCTATCGCCGGCATTGCGCTCTGTGATATTCTGCCAGAGCTCTTCTGTGATGAATGGCATGAACGGATGGAGCATCTTGAGGAGAGTGTCAAAATAGCCAATGGTCTTCTCGTAGGTCACAGCGTCGATAGGCTGACCATAAGCCGGAGAACTCATCCCAGTACAGTTTATATACTGCCATGAGAGCTTCGCTGAGACGATACTTCGAGAAGAGATCCTGAAGTTCGTTGCCAGTCTTCTTAACCAATGCATCAAACCATTCGCAAGCCTTTTTGGCTGCTGCCGGCTGTTCGATAGTCTTATCTACTGCCCAACCCTGAACAAGACGGAAAGAGTTCCAGATCTTGTTGTTGAAGTTACGACCTTGCTCGCACAGGGCATCATCGAAGAGAATATCGTTGCCTGCTGGCGCAGAAAGCATCATACCCATACGCACGCCATCAGCACCGAAACGGGCAATGAGATCGAGCGGATCAGGTGAGTTGCCGAGAGACTTTGACATCTTGCGGCCGAGCTTGTCGCGTACGATACCTGTGAAATATACATGCTTGAACGGCATATCACCCATATACTCATAGCCTGCCATGATCATGCGTGCAACCCAGAAGAAGATGATATCTGGACCAGTGACAAGGTCGCTTGTTGGATAGTAATACCTAATCTCCTCATTGTCTGGGTGTTCAATACCATCGAACAAAGAGATTGGCCACAACCAAGATGAGAACCATGTGTCGAGTGCGCCTTCGTCCTGAATCAGTTCATCTGCCGACTTGATACTTGGATCAATGGCCTGTGCCTTGGCGAGTGCCTCTTCAGCTGTTGGAGCAACAACATACTTGCGGTCTTCGTCCTTCACACCTTCCTGACCAGGGAGGAAGTAAGCTGGAATGCGATGACCCCACCAGAGCTGACGAGAGATACACCAGTCCTTGATGTTCCCGAGCCAGTTGCGGTATGTGCTCTTGTATTTTGCCGGATAGAACTTTATCTCATCGTTCATTACAGGAGGAAGAGCGATGTCGGCAAAATGCTGCATTGAGATGAACCACTGGAGAGAGAGACGTGGCTCGATAGGCACATTGGTGCGTTCGCTGTATCCAACCTTGTTGTCATAGTCTTCCTGCTTTTCGAGCAAGCCTTCTGTCTCAAGGTCAAGCGCAATCTGCTTACGGCACTCAAAGCGATCCATGCCAATGTACATGCCTGCAGCTTCAGAGAGAGTAGCATCAGGATTGAAGACATCAATAGCTTCGAGATTGTATTTCTGACCGAGCATGTAGTCGTTGACATCGTGAGCAGGAGTTACCTTCAAGCAACCTGTACCGAACTCTATTTCTACATAACGGTCTTCGATGACAGGGATGACACGACCAACCTTTGGAACAATAACCTTCTTGCCTCTAAGCCAAGTGTTCTTTGGGTCTTTAGGGTTGATGCACATCGCAACGTCGCCCATGATTGTTTCAGGACGAGTAGTGGCAACCACTGCATAACGACGTCCCTGTGGGTCACGGTGGATGACCTGACACTTGACAGTCGGGTCAAATTCCTTGTCATTGTTGCATATTACAATTGCACCTTCATCCTCGCCATCTGTGCATCCTGCAGGCTCATCTACATAATACTTCATGTAGTAGAGCTTCGAGTGCTCTTCCTTATATATAACTTCTTCGTCTGAAAGTGCTGTCTGACGCTCTGGATCCCAGTTGACCATGCGGAGACCGCGATATATGAGACCCTTGTCATAGAGGTCACAGAAGACCTTGATGACCGCACGGCTGCGTGTCTCGTCCATTGTGAACGAAGTGCGATCCCAGTCGCAAGAGCAACCGAGCTTACGGAGCTGCTTGAGGATGATTCCGCCATGTTCGTCGGTCCATGCCCATGCGTGCTTGAGGAATTCGTCGCGAGTGAGATCGCTCTTGTTGATGCCCTGTTCCTTAAGACGCTTGATTACCTTTGCCTCTGTTGCGATTGAAGCATGGTCGGTGCCAGGCACCCAGCAGGCATTCTTGCCCTCCATGCGAGCACGACGCACGAGAATATCCTGAATTGTCTCGTTTAAGACATGACCCATGTGAAGTACGCCCGTAACATTTGGTGGTGGGATAACCACTGTATAAGCCTCACGGCCGTCAGGCTTTGATGAGAAAGCCTTGTTGTCAGTCCAATATTTATACCACTTATCTTCTACTTCTGCTGGATTGTATTTTGATGCTAATTCCATTTTCTTATTATATTAAAAAAAACAAGATTACGGGAGACGGAAGCTCCCGTAACTGTGATTTATTCGTCAAGATTATTGATCTTTTCTACGATTTCGCTTATCTGCTTCTTAATGCCCTCCATCTTCTGTTCCATCTGTGCGAGCAATGGGTTCTTGCCACCTTTGTTGCCGAATGAGAGGAAGCCGAGGTTGTTCTCATAAGTCTTGAGTTCGCGAGTGAGAGTGTCGTACTGGCGCATGAGTCTTGCGCGATCGTTTTCAGGAACGTTTCTGCTCTTCTCGCCCTTCTGACGGTTGCCACGTGACTGTGGGCGCGACTTCATATCGAGGTTTTCGAAGAAGAAATCGACCTGTTCCTGATATGCCTTGAAGAGCTTGTCTTTCTCCTTGAAAGGCACATGACCTACCTCTTTCCATTCGTTCATGAGAGCACGCACCTGATCAGGAGTTGCGTCAGCCACGTTATCCTTGAGTTGAGACAGTTTCTCGAGTATCTCGAGTTTCTTCTCGAGGTTTGCCTTTTCCACTGAACGTTCGTCACCCACTGCCTTCTCCTTTGCGTCAAAGAAAGCATTGCATGCGCTGCGGAAACGCTCCCAGATAGCATTTGAGTTCTTGCGGTTGACAGGACCGATCTCCTTCCAGTCTTGCTGGAGCTTGACGAGAAGGTCGGTTGTGCTTCTCCAATCTGTACTATCCTTGAGGGCTTCTGCTTTCTCGCAGAGAGCAATTTTCTTTGCAAGATTCTCGTTCTGCTCTTCCTTGATTGCCTTGTAGTATTCAGCCTTTGCCTGGAAGAAAGCGTCACAGAGTCCGCGGAAACGCTCAAAGAGGGAATTATTGACTTTCTTGTTGGCAAAGCCTAACTTACGCCATTCCTCCTGGATCTTGAGCACAGCCTGTGTCTGCTCCTCCCAATCCTTGACAGTGCTGATAGCAGCAACCTGGATAGCCTCAAGCTTCTCACAAAGAGCAATCTTACCCTGCTCATTGGCAGCTTCTGCAGCCTTCAATGACTCGAAATGCTCCTGATGACGCTTGTTGATGATGGTCGAAGCAGCCTTGAAACGGCTCCAGATCTCCTCACGAATCTCCTTGGCTACAGGACCAATGCCCTTCCATTCCTCGTGCATCTCCTGAAGACGGCGGAATGCCGAAAGGACGTCACCTGCTTCTGAAAGTTTCTCGGCCTCTTCGCAGAGTGCTTCTTTCTTCTCAAGGTTCTTCTTGAAATCATAGTCGCGAAGTTCCTTGTTGATCTTGAGAGCGTCATAGAACTTCTCTCCTATTGCGCTGAATCTCTTCCAGAGAACATTGACTTCCTGCGGATCGACGGCACCAACTTCCTTGAACTGCTTCTGAAGATCCTGGAAGACGTTGTATTGCTGACCAATACCATCGGCATCAGAAGCAATGGCATCCATCTTGTCGAGAATCTCATTCTTCTTTGCAAGGTTTTCAGCCATCTCCTTGTTGCGTGCTTCGACCATGACGGCACGAGCTTCTTTCTGGACAGCAAGGAGCTCTTTCAGTTTAGGCTCCAAGTCGTCGGTCTTCGACTCATAAGCAGCTGGATCGCCATTGTCATTGATAAACTTCTGAAGTTCTGCATCAACCTCCTGCTGACGAATCTTGTAATAGAGCATCTTGAGATAGTTGATCTCGGCCTTTGCCTGCTCTGTTGCTTCGTTAGCAATGACCGACAAACGATCGATGATCTCCTGTCGGTTGGCATAGAACTTCTTTTCGAATAATTCTGGAGCTGCCTCGTCTGTTGCCTCTGGCGTTTCAACAGCCACAGATTCAGTTGCTGTAGCAACTGTAGGTTCCATCTGGATTTCTTCCTTCTGGATAGGGTC
>SFEH01000150.1 GCA_004557315.1 Bacteroidales bacterium | reverse complement strand
CTCATTGCTCCAGAAGTCATACCACTTTGCGCCCTTTGGCAGATAGACCGTTGCCGACTTTTCGGCTGTGAAGTCGGTGTTGAGATAGTTGGCCTTTTCCTTGTCGTCGGTGTTGCTGTGATCCCAGCCACTCATAGCATCGACCTTGATCACCTTCTCGGTAGTATATTGTGCCTCAAGGATAGGAGCAGTGAGGAGAGCAGAACCGAACATATACTCATCGCCAATCTCATAGACATTCTTGTCTTGTGGGAAGTCCATCATCAGCGCACGCATGAAAGTGCCGTTGTTGGCTGAAACCTCGTGAGCGAGCGAATAGATATATGGAATGAGCTTGTAGCGGAAACGTACAGCCTCGACGAGTGCGTCATAGACAGGCTCGCCCTCCTTGCCGTAGTAGAAGAACTCACGTGGGAAGCTCTCACCGTGCGAACGCATCATAGGGAGGAAGATACCCTGCTGGAGCCAGCGCACATAGAGCTCGCGGTAGAGAGGATTGTTCATGCCGCAGTTCTCGCCTGTGCGTGGACCATAGGCACTTGCGAAGAAACCGCCAAGGTCATGGTTGTAGTTAGGATTGCCTGTGAGCGAGAAGTTGAGACCTGCCGAAACCTGATTGCGGAGAGTGCTCCATGATGAGCCTGTATCGCCACTCCACACATTGGCACCTGTGCGCTGCTGACCTGCAAACACCGAACGAGTCAGTATGAACACGCGTTTCTTGTCGGAATACTTGCGGTTGTTGTTATAGACACTTTCCACACCCAGGAGAGGATAGGCATTGCGCACCTTGCGGAACGAACCCATGGCAGTCGGAATCTCATAGTCAGAATCCTTGATGTCGAGATGGTCAGGTTCTGTAGAATCCATCCACCATCCATCGATGCCTGCATCGGCAAGACGAGTGAGGTGACGCCAGTAGATGTCGCGAGCCTCGGCATTATACACATCGTAAGGCTTCACACCCGAAGGATAATCCATGATAGGAGGCCAGATGTGCGAAATGCCGCTCTGTGGCCATGTGCCGATGTTGAGCAACATACCCTTTGGTTCCATCTCGCGATACTGCTTGGTCATTGGGCCAAACGAACTCCATATCGAGATCATGATCTTTGAGCCACCGTCGTGCACTTCCTTGATCATCTTCTTATAGTCGGTAAACGACTCGGCGATGAACTCCATGGCATTCCATGTGTAGTTGCTGCCCCAGTACTGCCAGTCCTGAATCATCACATCGACAGGAATCTTGAGCGCACGGTACTTGCGGAACACTTCGAGCAGTTCGTCGGTGCTCTTGTATCGTTCACGGCTCTGCATGAAGCCGTATGCCCAGAGTGGAGCCATTGGAACCTCGCCCGTGAGCTTGCGTATCTGGGCGATAGTGCCGTCAGGATTGCCGCCATAGATCATGTAGTAGTCGGTGAGGTCACCCACTTCCGACTTGAACTCCATGCCGTTGGCATCGTCGGTGAAGTCGGTAGGCGAGTAGTTGTCCCAGAACAGGGCATAGCCCTTGGCAGAATGTATGATATTGACATAGTCGTCGCAGTTGCCCTGCACCATATGGTAGTGCGAATTGCGGCGGCTCATCTTTCCGTCCTGATATATGCCGATGCCATAGATTGACTCGTCTTTGTCGAGTGTGAAGGTCTGACCAACGATGTAAGCACCCTTGTCGGCTCCCGAAGTGCGCTCTTCAAATGATACTTCTTTCTCCTTGAGCAGATTCTTGCCCGCAGCCGAGAAGCGAACTGCACCAGTCTTCAGATCCACTACAGCTGTCACAGTGCCTGTCGAAACTGTAGCGCTCGACTTGCCAGAAACGGTAATCTTCGGAGTGACCGATGGTTCGGCAATGACCGATACACTCTTCTTTTCAGGCATTGCTGCCCCAGGGTATTTGACCACGCGGATGATGTTTGGTGAATAGGCAATGACCTGACCTCTCACACCATTCTTTGCCTCAAACTCCACTCCATTGCAGAGCGAGCCACCGAAGTGAGTAGGTTCAGCCTTCTGTGCGAATACCGCACAAGCTGATGCAAAAAGGATTGCGGTAAGTGTTAATTTCTTCATGATAAATTAAAAATAAGGGAGTTAGCGGACAATAATTGTCTTGTCGGTGGAGATATTAGGAACATCAAGATTCTTTTGTCCGTTATCTCCAGTTTACTTCCACTAACTCCAAATAATTATTTTATATAATCCAATATCTGTTCAGCATGAATTTTGGTCTTTATTTCCTTTGGGGTGAATATCTTCTCGATAATACCCTCTTCGTTGACCAGATATGTCGTGCGAAGTATGCCGATGGTTCTTCTGCCGCAAGCCACTTTCTCGCCCCAGCAGCCCAATTCTTGCAGCACGGTAGTCTCGGTGTCGGCAATGAGAGGGAACTCCAGACCCTGTGTCTCAGCAAACTTCTTCTGCAGTTCCTTCCGGTCCTTGCTGATGCCTATGATCTCATATCCCGCAGCAGCCAGTTCGGCCTTGTGTGCCTGAAGCGAGCAAGCCTCGGCAGTGCATCCGCTGGTGTTGGCCTTTGGGTAGCTGTAAAGCACTATCTTGCGACCACGGTAGTCGCTGCTCTTGATCTCGCGTCCGTCCTGGTCGATGCCAAGGATCTCGGGAATCTTATCTCCAACTGTCATAATATCAATTTTTTATTAGTTAGTATATACGTTTTCAATCTCTACCACATATACGTCATGCAACCCACCGTGAGCGCCATACCATTTCTCCAGCAGCTCCTTGTCGATGAAGTTGGCTTCCTGCATCGATGACTTGAACAGCTTGCGGCAGTCGAGAGTGAGGCGAGCCTCACCAAAGGTCATGTTGCCGCTTTCGAGTTCCACGGGAGTCAGTCCTGTTGCTGCCACCTTGTCAATATCTCGTCCGCTCTTTGTTCCACAAATCTTCAGAGCCTCGCGATATTCCTCGCCATAGAACGAGAGAGTCATGCAGTCGCTTGCTTCGATGAATCCATGGGTATATCGCTCTGGACGGATGAACACGAATGCCACTGGTTTATTCCAGAGCCATCCCAGTCCGCCCCATGAAGCAGTCATAGTGTTGAACTTCTCACTTGTGCCAGCAGTCACCAGCATCCATTGCTTGCCAATCAGGTTCAGGGCATCTTCCTTGCCCAGAATCTCATAGTTAGTCTTTTTCATTTGATAAAAGTTATTGTTCAATGCTTTCTTCTTCTTTATTGCCCGATGCTGCTTGTCTTGAACACAATCCTGAACGATCCCTCATTGTAGCTTGTGCTCGTGATTCTGAACGACCCAATCTCCTTGGTCGAAGTCACATGCTGGCCGATGCAAGGGCAGATGTCGAAGTCGCCGATGCGCACTATGCGCAGAGTCTCACTTGCATCCTCGGGCAGCTTGTCGAGCTTCACGCCATCGGGAATATTGTCGCGAGTCACGAACTCATAGGTCACAGGCAAGTCCTGAGCTATGAGGTCATTCATCTGAGCCTCAATCTCAGCCACTTGTTCAGCCGTCGGCTGCACCTTGAGCGTATAGTTGATCTTTGACTTCTTTCGTTCGATGTGAGCATTCTTCGACCTCTCGCATCCGAACATTCTCACCATCACCTGGTTGAGCAGATGCTCGGCAGTGTGCGACGGACGATGCTCTTCCTTGTTGTGCTCATTAAGCACTATTTCGTTATTCTGTTCCATATTCATAAAAATCGGTCAAATTTATATATTTTTTCTCAAACCGCCAAAAAAATAAAGACTAAATTGTCGGATAACAATATAAAGAGGCAAAAAACAGCTATTTCACAGATAATTCTTGAATTTCTTTTCATCGTCTTTCGTGAGTGTTTTTTTTAGAAAGTTGTTGTTGTCGATGTCTTGTCTCACGAGAATTATGGTGCAAAGTTATGACAAAAATATCTTATCTCCAATAGTTGTCCTGAATCTTAATGGCTCTTGTCCTGGATTATGCTGTCGCTTGCAAAAACCTAAAATAGAAAAATGAAAATGTCTTGTCCTGAAATAAGTGGCTCTTCTGCAATTTAGTTGAAAAGGATTCACTTGATGAACGCATACTATTAGT
>SFEH01000030.1 GCA_004557315.1 Bacteroidales bacterium | reverse complement strand
ATCAGAGTGGCACTCGAACGCAACGGTGGCAACAAGCGCAAGGCTGCCGACCAATTAGGCATATCCGAGCGCACCATCCATCGAAAGATCCAGGACTATAATTTATAATATATGAGAATAAACATCCTTTTGCTGCTCCTTCTGACGCTCGCATCGTCGTGTACCATCAGCTACAAGCTCAATGGAGCGTCGATCGACTATACTACCACCAAGACCATCAGCTTCGAGGCCTTCCCTATCAAGGCTCCGCTCGTCTATGCGCCTCTCGCAGTCAACTTCAACGATGAGCTTACGGGCAAGTTTGCAAGCCAGACGCGACTCGAACAGGTGCGTCAGGATGGCGACCTCCAGATCAGTGGTGCCATCACAGGCTACAGCCTCTCGCCTCAAGCAGTCAAGGCCGATGCCTATGCAGCACAGACCCGCCTCACGATCAAGGTCAAGGTCAAGTTCGTCAACAAGAAGAATCCATCGGAGGATTTCGAGCAGGAGTTTTCAGCTTACCGCGACTTCGACGCAACACGCCTGCTGACAGATGTCCAGGACGAACTGTGTAACGAAATGATTAAGGAACTCGTCGAACAGATCTTCAATGCTACAGTCGCTAATTGGTAATATCGGCAGCCTCGACTCACAGTCGGCCGACCAGCTTGTCGAACTCATCGATCGCCATCCCTATTGTCAGGCGTTCCAGATGCTCTATGCCGTTGCGCTTGCCAACATCCATTCCACCAAGCTCAATGCACAGGTGCAGCGGGCAGCAATAGCCATGCCCGACCGTCTGAAACTCTGTCAGGTGGTCAGCAAGGGCGAATACGAATGGATAAGCCTGCTCAACGAGATAGAGGAGCGCAAGAACTCTGCCAAGAGCAGCGCCGCCAACGACGACTTCATGCTCATCGAACGCTATCTCGACAACATCGGCGAACCATCGTCCGACTCTCTGCCCTACGACATCTCCTCGGCAGCAATAGCCGATTACGAGTGGGATGATGCCGACGAATGTGAGACCAGCGACAGCGACGAACAGGATGCCTTGATCGATAGTTTTATTGAAGCCGAAAAAAAAGGCGAGCTATTTGTGCCAAAAGTCCAGAATGTCGAGGAAAACAGCCCGCAGGAGAAGGATTCTTTGTCGCTCAAAAAAATACGCGAAAAAGCATTTTTAAGCGAGAGTTTGGCAAAACTATATGTCAAACAGCACAAATATGAGCAGGCATTAGCAATTTTTTCGTCTTTAAATTTGAAATATTCAAAAAAATTTACTTACTTTGCGCACCAAATAAGATATTTGGAAACAATCCTTTCATACGAGAAAGGAGAAGAAAGCAAATAATGAAATATATTAAAAATTAAAATAAAATGGCAGTTTTAACAGTAATTATCGTTATTATCTCTGTCCTTTTGATTGCTCTTGTGCTTGTACAGAAGGCTAAAGGTGGCGGTCTCGCTGCACAGTTCCAGTCTTCTAATCAGGTCATGGGCGCACCAAAGACAGCAGATTTCCTTGAGAAAGCAACTTGGACACTTATGGGTGTAATTGCTATTCTCTGTATCGTTTGTACAGTATTTTTCTCACATGTACGTGTTGCTTCTGAACAGAGCGCAATCCGTGAGCAGTCAGGCGTTTCTCTCCCAGCTATGCCAGAGAACGTAAGCGACGCTCCAGCTACAGAAGCTCCTGCAGCTGATGCTCCAGAAGAGTAATCAGAGTTGACGAGAAAGATTCTGTATTATTTCGATTTGTCCTTTTGAAACTCTTTCATACAAATAAGTAATAATAAGCATTTTTCTCCTATTCCAAATCATCATCAATTAGGCCAATCAGATACGTGAGTATGTGATTGGCCGTCTTTTTTGTTTCCATAAGAAAATTGTTTTCGACTTACTTTTTCATGTTGTCATATCTTTTCTTCAGCAAGATATACAGAAGTATGGTTATTGCCAGTTCGACAATCAGCGTGATGGTCATGCGGTTGGTCCACAAGCCAGTCTGCCTGTAAGATAATGCAGCCATGATGATGGCATATAACAGTATGGCTGCAGGCATGATGATATGTTTCTTCATATATGATGTAGTTAGTTAGAACAATCCTTGCTTGATGATGCGTCGTCCCATAGTCAGCAGCTCGTTGTAGATCTCCACGCAAGCCACAGCATCGAGTGCTGCATAGGCCATCTGCTTGTCGGTAAGCGCGTCCGCCTCCCAGTTGGTCAGTCTCTGGCGCTTCGAAATCTTAAGACCGAAGAGCAGTCCGTAGATCTTGGCAAGGCTCATCTCCTCTATGCCATAGTTCTTGACCAATCCCTGAATCTCGATAAAGCCCTTTGGCTCAAACTCCTTATCCCATTTGCGAAGGCTGTGGAAATCATCGCCTGTCGATAGTCCCACCTTGATCAGGTTAGGGTCGGTCAGCAGTTCCGTCAGCTCCTTGCCCATTCCTCCCATCTTCTTCAGACGGAACAGATAAGCCGTATTGCCCACCGACAGCTGGATGAGAGCCACCTTATGGCTCACTCCCTTCTGGAACGACGGACGTGTCTCTGTGTCAAATCCTATCAGCTGCCTTGAGTCGCGGATGTCGGCCACAGCCTTGGCTGCCTGCTCGAAGTCGTTGACTACTATCACGTTGCCAGTGAATTCGACAATAGGTAAACCCTCTAATTCTTCTTTGCTTATTTTTGACTGCATATATTAATCTTCTTCTTGCTGATTATCGCCATACAGTGCCTCGTGCAGAGGTCTCATTGCGTTGACGAGCTTCTGTCCCCAATATGTGCGGAAATTCTCCATGACCTTCTGCAATGCCGCATTCATGCACTCCTCATTGCGGTCAGCATAGACCGAGATGAAGTTCTTCAAATCCTGATAGATGTCGGCAAGGTTCTCGCTGATCGATGCTACCACAGGCGTCTCGCTGAACTGCAGATCAGGAGAAAAGACCTCCAGATATTCATCATCTTCCTTCAGTATGCCCCACACGCGGTTCAGCACATAGTTGTAGTCATCTTCCGACACATAGTCCTGCAGCATGACATATCCGTCTTCCTCTGTTTCAGGAAGTACCGACGCTTTTACATATATCAGCGGAAGGAGCTTGGTGATCTTGCTGATGAACTCCTTCTTGCCCACAGGCTCGTTCTTTTCCAATGTAACGCAATATTCTGCCGATACTGTAATGAAGTCGATTACCGGTGCGGCATATATTGCTCCTGCTTCACTGTTCATTTGTACAATTTGTTTTGATTTATGTAAGTCAGCACATCGGGCGCTACCAGATGGCTGATCGATTCTCCTTTCTTGTATCTCTCGCGTATCTCGGTCGATGAGATGTCAAACTGTGGCGCATCCACGACCTGCACGTTGGGATACTGCCCCGCATCAACCTGCGGATAGCGATAGCCTGGACGGGGATAGACAATGAGATGGAACTTGCTGACTATCTCACCCCATTCGCGCCATCGGTCGAAGATCTCCCAGTTGTCAGCACCTATGATAAGATGAAACTCATCGTCAGGATGCTGCTCCTGAAGAGCTCTTAACGTATTGACCGTGTAATTGGGCTTGGGCAGATGGTCTTCGATGGTGTTGATCTTCAATCCCTCATGCCCCACGATGGCAAGTTCGAGCATCGCTGCTCGATGGTCGTCCGACAGCAATGTGGCACTTGCCTTCAGCGGATTCTGCGGTGAACGTATCAGCCATATCTCATCCACTATGCCTTGGGCAATGATATAATCCACAAGGGCAATGTGCCCGACATGCACAGGATTGAACGATCCTGAATAGACACCTATCTTCATTATTGCCTTCCGTTGATGAAGTCGTCCACCACCTTCACCACTTCAGCCTTTGCCTTGTCGAGGTCGTCATTGACGATGATGCGGTCAAACTGTGGCGCAAATGTCAGCTCGTAGGCTGCCTTGTCAAGTCGCACCTTGATCACCTCCTCGTTGTCTGTGCCGCGCGAATGTAGGCGGCGCGAGAGTTCCTCGACCGAAGGAGGCTGAACGAAGATGCTTAATGCTCGATCGCCATAGAACTTCTTGATGTTGATGCCACCCTTCACATCTACGTCAAACAATACCGTATATCCTGCGTCCGACAGTCGCTCCACCTCACTCTTGAGGGTGCCGTAGAACTTGTCGGCATAGACTTCTTCGTACTCCAGGAACTCGTCGTTGGCAATGCGCTGACGAAACTCCTCTGGTGTGAGGAAATAATACTCGCGTCCATTCTGTTCCTCCCCTCTCGGAGCACGGCTTGTACACGAGATGCTGAATGCGAAGTTCGCATCAGGCTGTGACATTAGGTGATTGACCAATGTTGATTTGCCGCTTCCCGAAGGAGCGCTGAAAATAACTAATTTTCCCACGATTCTTTAGCTTCTTTATCTCACTGATTTATCAATTAAAGCACATTAAGCACCTGTTCCTTGATCTGCTCAAGCTCGTCTTTCATTCTGACCACGATGCGCTGCATCTCTGCCTGATTCGACTTGCTGCCGAGCGTGTTGATCTCGCGGCCCATCTCCTGCACGATGAAGCCGAGCTTCTTGCCTGCTCCATTCTCCTCATTTGCGTCCATAGTCTCCATGAAGTATTTGAGATGGTTGTCCAGGCGATGCTTCTCTTCGTTGATGTCAAGTTTCTCGATATAGTAGATCAGTTCCTGCTCAAAGCGGTTCTTGTCATAATCCACTGGCAGCTGGGCGAGTCGGTCGAGGAGCGACTGACGGATCTTCTCCGTGCGTTCCTTCTCGTATGGCTCCACGCTTTCGAGCAATGCACGGATGTTGGCAATCTTCTCGCTGAACACGTTGTAGAGCGATCTGCCCTCCTGCGTGCGGAATTCCACCAGAGCCTCGATGGCCTGTGCCACCACATGCTTCACCACGTCTATCTCTCCCTCCTGCGCTTCAGCAGTCTTTGCGCTTATAGCATCAGGCAGGCGAAGGAGCAGCTGCAGCATAAGTGCCGATGAGTCGGCAGTCGTGCCTGCATGTACGAAGCCAAGTTCGTCATACAGATCGTCGATCTGCTTCTTGTAAGCCATCACCACATCCTTGTTGAAGAGTGGTGCCTCTGTTGCCTGGTTAGTCTCGACGGTCAGCGTGAAATCGACCTTGCCTCTCTGCACCGCCTTCAGTATCATCGAGCGGAACTCCATCTCGCACTCGCGGTACTGCTGCGCGCATCTCATGTTCAGGTCAAGCTGCTTGCTGTTGAGCGACTTGATCTCCACTATCACTTTCTTGTCGGCAATCACTGCAACAGCCTTGCCGAAACCTGTCATTGAATATATCATCTGAATTGATTTGTTTCAGGGTTGTAAAAATATCCTGCTCCGTTGAGAAGCGATTCTATTTCTTCGCGGTCAACGTCCTCGCCATAGCAGTACTCCTCAAGCGAGTCGTATCTGTCGCGCAGCTTCATGTTGACCATGCTGTATAGTATCTCTGGGTCTTTGATCATCTGATAAATGGGTTAATGAGTTTCTCTTGAGCAATGCTTGTCTTTGGTCCGTGACCTGTAAACACTGTCACATCCTCGGGCAATGTCATGAGTTTGGTCTTTATGCCTTCCACCAACTTCTCGCCGTCACAGCCCATATTTGGACCGAAGTCCGATCGTCCGATGCTGCCGTAGAAAAGCACGTCGCCCGTGAACAGCATCTTGTCTTCGGGCAGGTAGTAGCAGAGTCCGTGGAAACTGTGCCCCGGGCAGTCAATCACCTCTATCCTGTGCGAGCCGCACATCAGCGTGTCGCCCTCCTTAACGTCATTGCTCACCTTGGCAATCTCGCAGTCGTAGTCAAAGCCGAACATCGCAGCCTGCATCCTTGGTATGAGCAATGCCAGTGAGTCTTCCAGACTGCCAGTGATGCCAATGCCGAAAGCCTCGGCACAACGTCCGGTGCCCAAAATATGGTCGATATGATAATGAGTCAGGAAGATATGGCCAATCTTGAGTCCGTTGCTTTCCACAAAGCCCTTGACTGCCTGCCATTCCTTCTCATATTTCATTCCTGGGTCAACGATGAAGGCATCTTTCGTCGCCTCGTCGTATGCCACAAAGCAGTTCTCGGCAAACTCATTGCATCTGAATTGCGCTACTTTCATAATCTCTTGTCTTTATCGTGGCAAAAAGACTCATTTCTGAATCTTGGTATATACCACCTTCTTTGTCTCAAAAAACTCCTCACTGAAGTATTGGCTGATGTCTCTCGTCACAGTGCTACGGGCAATGGCTGGCGTCATCTCCTCTGTGAGGTCGCCACCTTTCAGGCAGATCAGTCCTGTCTTGGTCACACGCTTCACGAGCTTCAGCAGGTCGGGCAGATTCATCACCGCACGGCTAACTGCATAGTCAAACGAGGCTTTCACCTCCTCAATGCCCGCGTGCCTGAACTCCACGTTCTTTAGTCCAATGGCATTGGCAACCTCCTGCGCCACGCGCACCTTCTTGCCAATGCGATCCACGAGCAGGAACTTGCACTGCGGATACCTGATGGCAAGCGGAATGCCGGGGAAGCCACCACCGCATCCCACATCGACTATCGTAGTGCCGTCTCCCCATCCGCCAAGCTCCTCTTCCACAAAGCGGGCAATGGCAATCGAGTGCTGCACGTGATGTTCATACAGATTGTCAATGTCCTTGCGCGAGATCACGTTGATCTTGCTGTTCCAGTCGGCATATAGCTCCTGCAAGGCAGAATATTGAGACGTCTGTTCGGAAGTCAGTTCCGGAAAATACTTTACAAAGTCCATTCAAAATCGTTTTTATAGTTGCCCGCCGATGCTGTCGGCCTGCATTAGCAAAGGGTTGTCGATGATAGGCGAAGAGTCTGCAATCAGTGTCCGCAGGCTATCCCATCCGAGGGTCACAGCAATCTCGCCATACGAATAGGCCGCAATCTCAAACGGGTCATACACGAAGGTCACGCCCTTGTCCGAGAGGTAGAAGTTCTCGGTCACGTCAAATTCCTCGTCCAGCAGCTGATAGTCGTCGTTGAGATAATCCACTATCATCAGCCTCACCTCCTCCAGAGCCGCAGCGTTGAAAAGAGTCTCAAGGCTGATGTTCGACTTTGTCTGAAGGTCGATCGAGGCTACGCAGTTGTTGCTGTTGCCATGTGCGCCGCCCGTGTAGGTGTAGGTGCGCACCGAATATGAGAAGATGCCGTTGTCGTTGTACAATGCCTTGCCGTCGCACTGTTCTTCGTAGCTCATCCATGTTTCAGCCGCACGCATGTCGTTGCCGAAGTTGGTGATAGCGTCATTACCCTCCTCAAGATAGTTGCGGATATATGATTTCGTATAGTTGCGCACCATTGCGTCAAGGTCGTTGCTTCCGTTGGCGTATGTGCCATCCTGTGTCAGCGATGCAATCATCGTCTTCACTATCTCAAGCGTGTTCTTCGATGTAGCCTTGGTCGGAACCTCAAAGTTGAGCTTCAGATGACAGTCAGGCTTCTCGTAGCTCGCGAAGAGCGACATTGTGGTGTCAACCTTTATTTCTTTGTATTCTGTGATGCTCTGGATGTCTTTTTCGGCAGTCGTTTCTGGCTTTGCAGAACATGAGCAGACGATGGCAAACAACGGTACGGTCGTTGCCATGAAAACACTATTCTTGATGTGCCAAACCCTTTTCATAATATAAAAATTAATAAAATATGTGCAAAGATAATGAATTATCCGCAAAATCGGTTATCTTTGCGCAAAAATAATTACAAAAATGCACAAACTTATTTCAATATTACTCGTTATAGGCGCTTATAGCGTCATCAGCTTGCCTGCTTTTGCACAGAATGACTCCATTTCGACCTACGATGGCTGGATCACGGCAAGCTTCGATGCTCTCGACGAAGACAATAACCAGAGGGCTGAACAATGTCTGAAAAACGCCATGCGTCTCGAACCTGCCAACCCTCAAAACGGCCTCTTGTTCGTAAATCTTGGCACAATACAGCGACGTCTCGGAAAGCTCCAGGATGCCGAGATTTCCTACACTTGCGCCATCTCGCTCCTCGATGAGAATACCGTCGCCTATTCCACCCGCGCCTCGCTCTATGCCGAGATTGAGCAATATCAGAAAGCCATCGACGACTATTCGGTGGTCATCAGCCGCAATCCCGAAGACGAGGACGCGCTCTACGAACGCGCACTGTGCCGTTTGATGAATAACGACACCATCGGCGCACGTCTCGACCTTGAGACCATCGACAAGTTCAACCCCAAGAGCGCAAAGTCGCGACTCGGCATGGCTATGGTCTATAAGGCAATGGGCGAAAACGCGATGGCAGTCGAACTCTACGACGCGCTCATCAAGGCCAACCCCAAGAGCTGGAGCCTGCTCCGCGACCGCGCCGAGGTCTATTTCTTCAGCAAGCGACTCGGTGCTGCAATGCTCGACATCGACAAGAGCATACAGATGAACGGCCGCGACCCTCTGTCCTATTTCCTCCGCGCAAAAATCCGTTGGGCAAAGGGCGACCGAGAGTATGCCCGACGCGACCTCAATCGTGCCATAGAATTAGGTCTTCCGCAGTCAGCCGCAGCCGATTTGATCGAAAAAATGAAATAGTTTGCAACAAATTTGCCCTATTTAGCAAAATTTTCTCCGATTTTCTTTTTTTTATAATATGTAATCGTTATATTTGCGCGAAAATAGTTGGCATCTTATGAGAAATATATCAACATACATCGAATATACGCTCATGACCAGACACTACGTTTTTGTGCCTGGCATTGGCGGTTTCCTCTTGCGCGACATTGATGCTTCATACGTCAATGGCAAATACACGCCTTCTCACCGTCAGGTGCATTTCAACCGTTTCCTCACCAACGACGATGGCATGCTCGCCAACGCCTACATGGAGGCTGAAGGCATCAGCTACGATGAGGCAATGGCGCAGATCCGCATTGAAGTGGCACAGATCAAGTCGGCCATCGAGCGCAAGAAGTCGTGCCAGCTCGGCAACCTCGGTGTCCTCTCATACGATTCCGACCGCCACCTTGTGGTCAAGAACCCAAAACACTTCCCTCTCGACCCTGACTGCTATGGACTGGAGCCGCTCAATATCCGTCCTTGGTCGGATGTCGTGTCATCGACCGACCGTGACAACGACACCATCAGCATCATCCGTCAGAACTCCGAGGTTGTGTCAATACCGAAATACTGGATCCGCCGTGCAGTGGCTGTCATCCTCATCATCCTCTGCGTCTTTACCAACATGATGCTGCCTTCTGACAAGGATGCCCGACAGACCAACATTGCATCAATGATCAATACCGATATCCTCTTTGGCAATGCCACTCCTAACCTCACCATCCAGCAGGATGCGTGGGACGAGGAAGTAGCCATCGCCAACCAGCAGCCAGAAGAAGCTGCCGTCAAGCCTGTCACAGCCGAGAAGCTCTTCTTCGTCATCATCGCAAGCTGCTCAACCAGACAGGATGCCGAACGTGCCCTCAACCGCAAGATCAACGAGGGCTACAAGAACGTAGGCATTCTTGAGAAAGACGGCCGCTTCCGTCTCTACCTCAAGTCATTCACAGTGCGTGCCGAGGGTGAGTCATTCCTCGACGAAGTGCGCGTTTCCACTCCATTCCAGACCGCTTGGCTCCTGCCTGTGCGCTCTGATTCTCTTCTCTCGTATAATCAAAAAAATATCGATAATGACCAACTATCAATGGAATTGTCGCACCCTTACAAACGAACAGAAAGAGATCAAGGATGGATTAATACTTGAATTAAAACTCAATCCTATAGTCGCACATCTGCTCGTACAGCGTGGTGTGACTAATGCTGAAGAAGTGCGTCGCTTCTTCCGACCGCAGCTCTCCACAGGGCTGCACGATCCGTTCCTGATGAAGGACATGGACAAAGCCGTTCAGCGACTGAACGAGGCAATAGGCCGTAAGGAGAAAATCCTTGTCTACGGCGACTATGACGTCGATGGCACAAGTGCCGTGGCTTTAGTCTATCGCTTCTTGAGGAACTTCTATTCTTCGCTCGACTACTATATCCCCGATCGCTATGACGACGGATATGGCATATCCGAAAAAGGTGTTGACTACGCCTACAATTCAGGCGTGAAGCTCGTGATAACTTTGGATTGCGGCATCAAGGCCATCAACATGGTCAAGTATGCAAAGTCCAAAGGCATCGACTTTATTATCTGTGATCATCATAAGCCCGATGACGAACTGCCCGATGCTGTGGCTGTGCTCGACCCAAAGCGCCCCGATGACGAATATCCTTACCCTCACCTCTCTGCTTGTGGCGTGGGTCTGAAGTTCATGCAGGCATTTGCGAGCAACAACGGCATGAACGAACTTTCGATGATCTATCCTCTCCTCGACCTCTGTGCCTTGAGCATCGCCACCGACATTGTGCCAATGACGGGCGAGAACCGCGTGCTGTCATACACCGGCCTGCGCCGTCTCAACGACAGTCCTTGCCCCGGCATACAGTGCATCATCGAACAGTGCGGACTCACCGACAAGACCATCACCAACTCCGACATAGTCTTCAAGATCGGTCCTCGCATCAACGCCTCTGGACGAATGATGTGCGGCAAGGAGGCTGTCGATCTCATGATTGCCAAGGACAAGAAAGCAGCGCAGATCAGTGCCGACCACATTGCTCAATATAATGAGACGCGCAAGGAACTCGACAAGCGCGTCACCGAGGAGGCACTTGCGATGGTCAACAAGATGGACATAAGCGACAAGAAGTCGGTGCTCGTCTATAACCCTCGCTGGCACAAGGGTGTCATAGGCATAGTGGCAAGCCGCCTCACCGAACATTACTACCGCCCTGCCATCGTACTCACCTCGGCATGCGGCTTCGCAAGCGGTTCGGCTCGCTCCATCCAGGGCTTCGACGTCTATGGCGCGATTGATTCCTGCCGCGACCTTGTCGAGAACTTCGGCGGTCACACCTATGCCGCTGGCCTCACATTGCGCGAGGAGAACATCCCGCAGCTTGCCGAGCGCATCGAGAAATGGGTCGAAGACCACATAACCGACGCACAGCAGCAGCAGCACCTCGACATCGACATGGAGGTCAGGTTCCGCGAAGTCACCAACCGCCTGTACAAGAGCCTCAAGATGCTCGCGCCTTTCGGTCCTGGCAACAACAAGCCTATCTTCGTGAGCCGCCACATCAAGGATCACGGTGGCAGCCGTCTCGTAGGACGCGAACTCGAGCACATCCGCCTCGAACTTGTCGATCCTGACACAGGCTTCACCCACAACGGCATTGCGTTCAACATGGCAGAGAAGTACGACATCATCAAGAGCGGCAAGCCGTTCGACATTGTCTATACTGTCGAGGAGAACACCTATGCCAACAACAACATCCAGCTCCTCGTCAAGGACATCAAGGAGAGCGAGAACAACAGCATTGCTTCTGTCCTCGCCCTGCTCATCAAGTCAAAGGACGATGGCGATGTCGTGGGCTCTACTGGTGCGCTCATCAATATTCACGAATAATCATCTGATGTTTTGACCGACATTCACGCTATATTGAAGAAATACTGGGGCTATGATTCCTTCCGACCTTTGCAGGAGGACATCATAGCCTCTGTTCTCTCTGGTCATGATACTCTCGGACTCCTCCCGACGGGCGGCGGCAAGAGCATCACTTTCCAGGTGCCTGCCATCGCGCTTGGCGGACTCTGCATCGTGGTCACTCCTCTCATTTCACTCATGAAAGACCAGATCGACCATCTCATCGAGCGAGGTGTCAAGGCTGCTTCGGTCTTCATGGGCATGTCGCATCAGGAGGTGCTCGAGACCTACGAGCGTGTCATTGCGCAGAACTATCAGTTCCTCTATCTCTCGCCCGAACGACTTGAGACGCAGCTCTTCCTCGCCAAGCTCCAGTATATGGACGTGCGCCTGCTTGTGGTCGATGAAGCGCATTGCATCTCGCAGTGGGGCTACGACTTCCGTCCGCCTTACCTCCGCATCTCCGACTTCCGCAAGCATCTCCCTGCCCACGTTCCCTGCCTTGCTGTCACCGCCACTGCCACCCTTGCCGTCATCGACGACATCAGGCAGAAGCTCTCGTTTGGCAAGGATGCCAATGTCTTCCGCGCTTCGTTCGAACGCCCTAACCTCACCTACAATGTCATGCATGTCGAGGACAAGCTCTCGAAGATGCTTGACCTTATCAACGAGGTTGTCACGTCGGAAGAAGGTGGTGGAGCCATAGTGTATGTAAGAAGCCGAAAACGAACGAGAGAGATTGCCGAAAGCCTCGTGCGCGAAGGTGTCAAGGCCTCTTACTATCATGCAGGACTCAATTCGTCAGATAAGCAGAAACGGCAGGATGACTGGATTTCGGGCGAAGTACCTGTCATCGTTGCTACCAATGCCTTTGGCATGGGCATCGACAAGCCCAACGTGCGCCTTGTCATCCATCTCGACCTTCCACCTTCGCCCGAAGAGTATTTCCAGGAAGCAGGACGAGCAGGTCGCGACCTCCGTCCAGCCACAGCATGGATACTTTGCGAAAAGCGCGACCGTCTCAACCTTGTCCAGCACTTGGCCGACGAATATCCCGAGCGCGACTTCATCCGCACCATCTATCAGAAGCTCGCGAGTTTCTTCCAGATCTCGATCGGCGCTGGCTGCAACTCGCTCTTCGAGTTCGACCTCCTGCGCTTCTGCACTGCCTACAAGCTCGCCATTTCGCCCACCTACTATGCCCTTCGTCTGCTCGATCAGGCAGGCTACATTATCTACAACGAAGAGCCCGACCGCCATTCGCGTCTCATGTTCACCACGAGTCGCGAGGCACTCTATCATCTCAACAAGTTCGACAAGGATTCGCAGAAGGTCATTCAGGCCATTCTTCGTCTTTATACAGGCGTGTTTGCCGACTATGTCTTCATCCGCGAGGAAGACCTCATGTCGCGCACAGGCATGGATCGTGACGCTCTCTATCAGCAGCTCCTCCTCCTCTCGCGCTTCCACATCCTCCACTATGTTCCCGCGCGTCAGAACCCTGCCATCGTCTATCTCACCCCACGACTCGACACCGACGAGATCCGCATCTCCCACACCATCTACGAAGACCGCAAGGCGCGTCAGGAAGCACGTATCCACGCCATGCTCTCCTATGTCGAGAACGACCAGGAGTGCCGCCTCGTCCAGCTCCTCCGCTACTTCGGCGAGACCCTCGATCACCCCTGTGGCACCTGCGACGTATGCCGTTCGCAGCAGCATGGCACGCAAGGCAACATCGACGAACTCCGCGACTTCATCCGCCAGGACATCCTCTCCCTCCTCCATTTCCATACTTCTCTCCCCTTGCCGCATCTCATTGACAAAGTCCACCACTCTGACCGCGAGTTAGTGGCAGAAATAGCCCGCACCATGCTCGAATCTCACGAGATTCAAATCAAGGACGGGCTTGTGACATCAGTAATCAGTAATAAAAATCAGTAATTCAATCATTTGTAATCAATATAAGGTTATAAGGTTATAAGGTTGTGTGGTTATGAGGGTATGAGGTTGTGAGGTTATGAGGGTATGAGGTTGTGAGGTTATATGGTTATAAGGTTGTGAGGTAGCTCCGCGCTGACAAAGAACCTTAAAACCTCAAAACCTCAAAACCTTAAAACCTAACAAAAAGCCTCAAAACCTATTCACAACTTCACATCAATTCGCCTCTGCCCATGCCTTGCCTTCGTCAGTCCTGCGCCATGTGAAATATGAGTTGAGGACGTTGAGAGCAGCTTCGCTCGGCACAGGGCCTGCATGTGGTGCAGGGCTGGTGAGATACATCGTCTGCGGCTGATCGTTGGTGAATACTGGCCAATGAGGGAGGCCTTCGCCGTTTGGATCACCGTATTTGGCGAAATTTGTCCAGTACTTGCCCATAGTCACAGAGAGAGGGACATCGACTTCCGGACGCTCGAAATGGGCGGTGTGCTGGAAGACGAAATTAACGTCCTGACCGTGAGGTGAGCCGTGTCCGAAATTCTTGTCATCGACTGGATAATCAGGATGCTGGTCGAAATAATAGAGGAAGACCTTCGACTTGCCAGTCTTGTTCTGGAGGCAAGCCCATTTCCATGTCTGCCATCCGAAAGCGGCATCGCGCATGAGGTCGCGGCTCTGCTTGCCACCATCCTCTTCGGTGTATGGATAGGCCTTCATCAAAGCATCGGCAAACTGTCCGTAGCGCATCTTGGTGCTCTGGGCATAATACTCTGGTGTGCTTGGACCGAATGAGAAGCTTATGCCCTCGTCGCTGTTATAGCCAATGAGCACAGGCACGTCGTTGTATCGGCCTTCGGCATAGAGCACCGACTGGTCATCGGGTATCACATATCCATCGACCACTGGCCAGCCGCCCGCGCCAAGTCCGCGTCCTGCAAACTTCCAAGCATCCATTGCACGTAGTTCGGCAAGCGACGAAGCTCCGAGGCTTTCCATGATCTTCAATCCATCCTGTTCGGCATTTGCCAAGGTCTTCATATTCTCGCCTGGATAGGTCACAGGACGAGTTGGGCCAAACGAACCGCCACTCTGTGATATTGCTCCCTGGAACAGACCCTTGCAGAGAGGCGACGCACACAGCATGCTGACCGAGATGCCTCCAGCCGATTCGCCAAAGATGGTGATGCGCTCTGGGTCGCCACCGAACTTGGCTATGTTGCGCTTGAGCCACGACAAGGCAGCTATCTGATCCTGCACGCCATAGTTGCCCGACACGTGGTCAGGGCTTTCGGCAGTGAGTTCGGGCAAGGCGAGAAAGCCGAGTTGGCCAACGCGATAGTTGAGGCTGGCAAGAATGAGTCCATCGGTGGAACGTGCCAATGCCTCGCAGTCGTTGCTTGGGTCGCCTGCATTGCCAAAGGCAAAGCCTCCGCCATAGATCCACACGAGCACAGGCAGTTTCTCGTCGGCTGTCTTGGCTGGTGTCCACACGTTGAGATAGAGGCAATCCTCGCTGAAATTGTCAGATGGTGCGCCCTGGATTGGACCAGCTGCATAGTGCGTTGCCTGAAGGATGGTGTCCCACGGCACGACTGGCTGCGGTGCTTTCCAGCGCAGTTCGCCCACAGGAGGAGCTGCGAATGGGATGCCCTTGAAGATGGTGAGCCCATCGTCCTTGTAACCCTGGATCTTTCCGCCCTCGACTTCGAGCAGACCGTCAGCAAAATTGCTGTTCTGCTGGCAGGAAGCACACAAAAGCGCAACTGCCGGAATGAGATAATGTTTCAGTTTCATAACCTTATGACTATATAATTTAAGATAATGTATAATAATTGTTTGCAAAGTTATAGAATAATTCGTGAAATTGCTCTTTTTGTGCAAAAATACTTTGTTTTGTGAGCAAAATTCTTGTATCTGGATGAGAAAATCATTATCTTTGTGCGTATTATATTAAATATATTCGGCTATGACTACAGAAAAAGAATACAGGCAGGCGAAGCGATTGTTCTATATCTGCATCGCATTTTTGGTGCTCTCGGTGGTGCTACTCGTCAGAATCAGCTATGACTATATAGTTGACAATGGCGCGGCTCACAACATTGCCTCTGCCATTATCAATCTTGCTCTTTTCACCGTCCTGACTATCAGAAACAGAAGGATCGTGAAGGAGTATGAACAAAACAAAAACTAAAGATCCTATGTCGATTAAGTTAAAAAGCATTTTTGCTGCATTGATTCTCGTCACAGGACTGTGTTCTTGCTCTCAGAAAGAAAGCAGAATTGAGGTGGACAGAGACATAGTGTTCGCCGAAACGACCGACTACCGAGGCTTGGATATTAAACTTAAGCTCGATGTCTATCATGCCAGCAAACCTGATAATGAGGCAAGGCCAGCCATCATCTGGGTGCATGGCGGAGGAATGTATGTTGGTTCGAAAGATGCCAAATGGGGGCTTGTGTCATATCTTGCCGACGAAATGGCTCAACGCAACTATGTCTTCTTCTCAATCGACTATCGTCTGAACCCCGAATGGGAGGCTACTGGTGCTTTTGCCCCTACCCTTCGCAATGCTGCCCTCGACGTGGCTTCTGCTGTGGATTGGGTAAAGGCCAATGCTATGACCTATGGTGCTGATCCTGAAAGAATCATTCTGATGGGTCATTCGGCTGGTGCTGAAATCATCAGCAACTACTACTATAGCAATGCATTGACTCCTGATTCTCTCTACGACAAGAGTGGCATTGTGGCGTTGATTCCCATCAGTGGCAATCGCCTCTTTTATGATGGAGACAACTGTTCGGGCAAAGGTCAGGCAAAATGCCTGATTATTCACGGTGAGCTTGATGACATTAACCCTTTGGACGATGCTGAAATTCTGCTTAAGCAGATTGGAGATAAGGGGCAAATGTCTGTAATGAAGGGTAACGGGCACATGTGGACTGAAAATGACGAACAGAAAACGTTTGTTGTAGATAACATACTGTCGTTCCTTTCAGAGATTCTTTGATTTATTTGATTGACAACACTGTAAAAATTGATATCTACTATATATATGAAAGCAAGAATTATGGGATTATTCGCAATGATCTGCAGCCTGGTGAGTTGCAATGCGCAAAACCAGGGATTTGAAAGTCTCTCGGTCGAAGACTATGCCAAAGCCATTGAGGATACAGCTGTGGTGCGTCTTGATGTTCGCACGGCAGAAGAGTTTGCCGCAGGACATATTGCCAATGCAATAAACATCGATGTGATGCAAGGCGATTTTGAGATCAAGGCGAAGGACACACTGCCTAAAGGCAAGACCATAGCCGTGAACTGCCGCAGCGGAAAGCGAAGCAAGAGAGCTGCTGCAATATTGGTGAAGAATGGCTTCAAGGTCATCGAGCTTGATGCTGGATATAACGACTGGGTGAACGCCGGCAAGCCTGTGACTAAATAAGTCAGGGCAGGCTGCTATTAGAGGTTTGTGAAATAAGTATAAATCTCTATTGTCTATATGGCTGATTTTCAGCAATAGTTACCTTTGGGTAAGTTACTCTCTGCTTGGTTCCGTCTTGCGGGAATGAGATAATTGTCGTAACTTTGCAGCGTCAAATACAACGATTATCAATCTTTATAACTAAACATTTATGGAACAGGCAACTTTAGTTCAGAACAAGAGTGAGTACAGTGTAGCAACAGTGGGTAACATGGCAGACTTTGGTGGCAAGGTCTTCCTGAAGGAACTGATCAACACTACAGGCATGGAGGTTTCGATAGGAAGCATTGAGGCTGGTCAGTCAGTACCTTTCTTCCATAGCCACAAGCAGAACGAAGAGGTTTACATCTTCCTCTCGGGTGAAGGTCGCTTTATCCTTGACAATGACGAGATTGCAGTAGAAAGTGGCACTATTGTCCGCGTTGCTCCTTCTGTGATGCGTCGCCTCTGCAATACTGGTTCTACTCCTTTGCAGCACATCTGCATCCAGGCAAAGGCTGGTTCGCTTGAAGGCTACACTATGACCGACTGCGGCAACTACGCTCCAGTATAATTTGAGGTTATAAGGTTATGAGGTTTTAGGTTATAAGTTAGCTTTCGCGCTGGCAAAGACCTTAAAACCATAAAACCTAATAACCTAAAAACCTTATTGAAATGAACAATAGACAATCTTCTTTAATTGATACTATTTTTTCCGCTTGCCCTGTCAGGAACATTCTTGCCAGGGTAAGCGATAAATGGTCTATACTCATACTTCACGAACTGCGCCAAGCAGCTTCTCCCCTACGCTTCTCGGAATTGCAAAAGAAGATGCCCGACATCTCACAAAAGATGCTCACACAGACACTGCGCACATTGGAGCAAGACGGATATGTGAGTCGAGTGGTCTTTGCAGAAGTTCCTCCGAGAGTCGAATATCACATCACTTCGCTTGGCGATTCCTTCATGGACGCATGTCGTCCGATGGTCGATTGGGCGATTGATCACTTTGCAGAAGTTATAAAGAATCGCAGTCCTTACATTCAAAATGCTGATAATACGTAATTGACAAACATCTTTTTATATGAATTATTCTGGTCTTATTATAGCCGTTATTACTTTCCTTGTGATTGGACTCTTCCACCCTATTGTCATCAAGGGCGAATACTATTTCGGGACACGCTGCTGGTGGGTCTTTGCCTTGTCTGGTGTAGCTTTTATCGCGGCAAGTCTGCTGGTGGAGGACAATATGCTGAGTCCGATTTTGGGCGTTGTGGGCTGTTCTTGCCTGTGGAGCATCCTCGAGATCTTCGAACAGAAACAGAGGGTCGAGAAAGGGTGGTTTCCGATGAACCCAAAGCGCAAGGACGAATATAAGCGCAAAGACTAATAGTAACTCCTATCTGACTAAGCAAATGAACATCCTTGTGAGTGCCTGCCTGCTTGGCGAAAACTGCAAATACAACGGTGGCAATAACTTTTGCTCAAAGATTGCGGAACTTGCCAACGACCATAAGGTCATTGCTGTCTGCCCTGAGGTCTTGGGCGGTCTTCCTGTCCCTCGCCATCCTGCCGAAATCTGCGATGGTGGGGTGACTGCAGTTGACGGTACTGTGGTTGACAGTGAGTTTCGCGAAGGTGCGGAAAAGGCTTTGGCCATTGGAAAGGAGAATGAGGCAGAGCTTGCCATTCTTCAGCCAAGAAGCCCGAGCTGTGGATGCAGACAGGTGTATGACGGCACTTTCAGCAAAAGACTCATTGATGGCAAGGGTGTCTTTGCCCAACTACTGGCTGACAACGGAATTAAGGCAGTTGATGCCGATGAGTTTGTGCTTCATCCAGAGGAATATCTGCGATAACAGAACATAATAAATTGATTAACAAGACAAGACAAGACAAACAATCCATTTTTACCAAATTAAACAATATAATATTATCAATAGTTCGTTAAAAAATTAAGTACTATGCCGCATTAGCGACACCATAATATAAGAGATCTTTGAAATCATTGGTATTTAATAGTTTGTTTGG
>SFEH01000029.1 GCA_004557315.1 Bacteroidales bacterium | reverse complement strand
CTGCATTGCCTTGGTATCGCCCGACTGCTTTGCCATTGTGAACTCGCGCAAAGCATGCTGTGCGAGTTTGCCTCGCTCGATACGTTCAGCATAAGGCACTGTATTGACCAGCTTGCCATCGATCATATCCTTACCCTCGATGATGTCCTTGATGCCAGGGATGAAGGCATCCATGTCGTGACGGCCGAGGATTGACAGACCCTTAGGTATAGAGATCTCGAAAAGAAATGCATCTTCGTCATTGTCATAGCGTTTATCAGGATTAATGATGCCAAAGCCTACTAGAGGCGTACCCTCCTGACCTTCGTAGAGACCTTCCATGGCAGCAAGCTTCATCGGCTGGGTCTTGGTAACCTGAACAGCCGAACCATCGCCAGTGAGCATTGCCATAAGGATGCCGACCAATCCTACCAATCCGCCGACCTTGATCGACTTGATGGCGAAATCGACATGCCTGTTCTTGAGAAGATACCAGCTGCTCACGCCAAGCACGAACACTCCACCCAAACACCATGCAGCCTGAACAGTGTGGAGGAACTTATTGACAGCAACAGGTGAGAAAGCCACAGCCCAGAAATCGACCATGACATTGCGCATCTGATCAGCAGAGAACTCCATGCCTACAGGATACTGCATCCATGAGTTGGCAACAAGGATCCACCATGCCGAGAATGTCGCGCCAATGGCTGTAAGCCATGTGGCAGCAAGATGCTGACCTGGCGAGAACTTCTTCCAGCCGAACATCATAACTGCAAAGAACGTGCTCTCGCAGAAGAAGGCAAAGATACCCTCAATAGCCAACGGAGCACCGAAGATGTCGCCAACAAACCAAGAGTAGTTACTCCAGTTGGTACCGAACTCAAACTCAAGGATGATGCCTGTGGCAACACCTATGGCGAAATTGATGCCAAAGAGCATCATCCAAAACTTGCAGATGTCGAGCCACTCCTGCTTGCGTGTGCGATAATAGATGGTTTCGAGCAAAGCCACTACTATGCCCAAGCCCAAGGTCAGAGGCACGAACATCCAATGATAACATGCGGTAAGAGCAAACTGCGCTCTTGACCAATCGACAACAGAATCCATGATGATAGTGATTTTATTGGTATTTATTATTGTTTACTCACAAGATTGATCCTCACCTGATCGGCTTTCTCTTCGTCGCTACCCGTGAGAGCTGGCTGGAAGAAGAAGACTCGCAGGATGGCAAACATGATGAAGAGCTTGACAAGGATGATGGCCCACAGGGTGCGCCCGATAGTCATCTGCTTGAAGCCTTCATAGTAGAAACGTGCTATGCGCTTAATGATGTTTTCTTTCATGCTGATGTATAAGTTTTGTGGCAAATATATGTTAATTTTTTGAAAAACACATTCTTTTATTGCATTATTTGATAATCTTTATGCTATAGAACATAAAAATCAGACTTTAGAGGCAAAGTTTTCGCCTCATTATTTCACATTATAAATAATAATATATAATTTTGCAAAAACATTATATATTTTGTATTTTTTATGAAAAAGACTCTTTTGGCAATGACTGCCATCACAATGACATTCGTGGGCTGTGCTCCAAAGAAGACAGCCGAAACAACCTTCGTAATCGACTATAACGAGGAAGGCATCAAGCCTGAATTTACACAGGTCGTTAGGTAATTTTTGAAAATCGTGCATTTTTATCGTCATATTTTCTGTCAAAAAATGTCAAAACAGTGATATTTTCTTTATTTCCGATTCTTCTTGGAGAATAAACATATTCACCGTAATTTTGCAACGTCAAAACATTTGAAAGAAAAAGATTATGATTTACGAGAACATTCTTCAGCTGGTGGGCAATACCCCACTCGTGGCGCTTCAGAAGTATAGTAAGAATCGTCAGCTCAATGCAGAAATCATTGCCAAGGTCGAATTCTTCAACCCTGGAGGTAGCGTAAAAGACCGTGTGGCTCTCAATATGATTGCCGAGGCTGAAAAGAACGGTTTGCTCAAGCCTGGCAGCACCATCATCGAGCCAACCAGCGGAAACACTGGCGTAGGTTTGAGTCTTGTGGGTGCATTCAAGGGATACAAGGTCATTCTCACAATGCCTGAAACCATGAGCATCGAACGTCGCAAGCTTGCTGCTGCCTATGGTACGGAGATAGTGCTCACTCCAGGTTCAGAAGGCATGAAGGGCGCTATACGCAAGGCTGAAGAACTACGCGACAGCATCCCAGGTGCAGTCATCCTCCAGCAGTTCGAGAACCCTGCCAACCCTTCCATCCATCTTGCCACTACTGGCGAAGAGATATGGAACCAGAGCGAAGGCAAGATCGACATCTTTGTTGCAGGAGTAGGTACTGGAGGTACGGTGAGTGGCGCAGGTGCTGCCTTGAAGAAGCATAACCCTGCAGTCAAGGTCGTTGCCGTCGAGCCAGCCTCAAGTGCAGTACTCTCTGGACAGCCTTCGGGCGCACATAAGATTCAGGGAATCGGTGCTGGTTTCGTGCCGAAGAACTTCAACGCAGAGGTGGTCGATGAGATTCTCCCTGTTGCCAACGAGGATGCTTTTGCCGCTGCTCGTGCCATAGCTAAAGAAGAAGGCATCTTTGTGGGCATCTCTTCAGGTGCTGCCCTCCATGCCGCTACAGTCCTTGCCCAGCGACCAGAGAATGCAGGCAAGCGCATAGTGGCTCTCCTCCCCGACACCGGCGAGCGCTATCTCTCCACTGCCCTCCTCGAAACCACCTGAAAAGTTCCTGCAAGTTCCGCTTGCAGGCCTCTCCTGACAAAGTGAAAAGAAGAAGGAAGCAAGAGGAAAGAAAAGAGAACCGCACAAAAAAAGCAAGCAACTTCTACCCTACTTGCTTTTTCTCTTTTACTTCACGAATGTCACATAACCTTCCTTTCGAGGTTTCTGCACCTTTGGAGGCAAGTCCTCATATCCGATGATGCAGTTGCCTATTCCCTCATATTCACCTTCTATGCCGAGGCTCTTAAGTATCTCCTTTCCCTCTTCGGTCTCGAAAGTCTCCTTTGCGCGATGTATCCAGCACGAACCGAGTCCGAGGCTGTGAGCAGCAAGCATGAGGTTGGCCATCACGAGCGAGCCGTCATATACGCGAGTGCCGCGGCTCTTTTCGGCAAGTACCACCAACACGCATGGCGCTCCATAGAAAGGATCGGAATGACCTGAACTGGTGGTGAGGTTGTTGTTGGTAACGATCTGAAGATTGATGCGGCTCAAACGGTCGCGCATCTCCTTGTTGGTCACAGCAATAATGATTGGGCTCTGTGCTCCCATTCCTGTCGGTGCGTATGTGCCAGCCTTGCAAATCTCCTCAATGAGAGGCATAGGAGGCATTACATTCTTGTACGACTTGACACTGCGACGCGAGATGATGTTCTCAATAATTTCATTCATAGCAAATAACTGTTTATTTCAGCGCAAAGATAAGCATAAATTCCAAAATTTCTATTTTTTGTGCAAACTTTTTTCATTACTGAAAGATATTTCGCAAATAATCCGTATCTTTGCAAGCACTGAATAATAGCTTGAAGTCATGAACATCGAAGAAATCCGAGAATACACCTTGTCACTCTATGGGGTGACCGAAGACCAGCCTTTTGGCGATGACAACATCACCTTCCGCATCGAGGGCAAAATTTTCATCTGCCTTTGGTTGGGCAGTGATGACACCACTACCAACAATCCCGACCCTCACTTTGCCGTGAAGCTCACGCCCGAACGCAACATCGAACTGCGCGAACAGTTCTCTGCCGTTACCCCTGCGTGGCATTGGAACAAGAAACACTGGAGCGATGTCTTCTACGAGCGTCTTGACGACGAACATGTGAAGCAATGGATCAATGAGTCATACGACCTCGTCGTGTCGAAACTGCCTAAAGCCATCAGGTCGCAATACGGAAGGTAGGAACATACAACACAACTATTGTCTTTATCTTCTTTATCTTCTTTAACTTCTTTATCTTCTTTATCTCCTTTAACTTCTTTAACTCCCATAAATAAAAAATATGAAAAAGACAATCATGATGATGCTCATGATGACATTGTTCATCACGACATTCGCACAGACAAAAGTGTATGACGAAAGCATTGACCCCTTCGAACAGATCGATCAGGCTGTAGCAAAGGCAAAGATCGACGGCAAGTATGTGATCTGTCAGCTCGGTGGCAACTGGTGCCCATGGTGCATCAAGTTTGCAAAGTTCATCAAGGAAGATGCAGAGATCGACAAGGTAGTAAACGACAATTTCGTCTATATCCATGTCAACTACAAGTCGCGCAAGGATGAGTTGGCACAGAAAGTGAGCAAGCGACTCGGCAATGCCGGACGTTTCGGCTTCCCAGTGCTCGTGATCCTTAATCCCGATGGCTCGGTTCTGCATATCCAGAACTCATCGTATCTTGAAGAAGGACTGGGTTACAACAAGGCAAAGGTACTCGACTTCTTCAGTAAATGGACTCCAGCTTCCGTGCAAGGCTGATTAAGTGATTACTGATTATTGATCAGTATTTATTGAGCAATGATTAATGAGTATTGAAACACAATGAAGGCTGCAAGGGAAATCCCATGCAGCCTTTTCATTATCAGTTAGTAATAAGATAATTACTTCTTGAAGTAGCGGTTGAACAAGCCCTGGAAACCAGCACCATGACGAGCCTCATCCTTTGCCATCTCGTGAACTGAATCGTGGATAGCGTCGAGGTTGAGCTTCTTTGCAACCTTTGCGATCTCCATCTTGCCAGCGCAAGCACCTTCTTCAGCGAGCATACGCTTCTCAACGTTAGTCTTGGTATCCCAAACTACCTCACCGAGCATCTCAGCGAAACGAGCAGCGTGCTCAGCCTCCTCCAAAGCATAACGCTTGAAAGCTTCTGCAACTTCAGGATAACCCTCACGATCTGCCTGACGGCTCATTGCAATGTACATACCTACCTCTGTGCACTCACCCATGAAGTGATCCTTCAAGCCCTGACGAACGAAATCGCCCTCCTCACCTGCAGGAATAGCAGACTGAATGCCGAGCTCATGCTCTGTTACGAACTGAAGACCCTTATCTTCTTCCATCTTCTTGAACTTTGAACCTGGAACTTTGCACTGTGGGCACTGTGCTGGAGCGGCATCACCTTCGTGAACATAACCGCAAACTGGACAAATCCATTTAGCCATAATTGTATCTGTTTTTTAGTTAATGTTAATATTAAATTTTATCGGTGCAAAGATAAATATTTATTTCTAAATTCCAACAAATATCCTTGCAATTAAATAGTAGATTTCTGCATTTCTACTAATTTTTGATAATATTTGGCAAATTTTTTCATTAATTATCCCCATTTTTTGTGATTCTTTAGGAACAAAGGAGCTTGATGTCTGTCCATTTTTCACTGCTTGTCTTTTTCTTTTAGCATCTGCTCAATTCTGTCGAGCTGCTCCTGCAGTGACGAAACCTTGGCTTCAAGCGAATCGTTGTTGTCGCTCACCATAGCATCGACAAAGACAGAATTGACCAGCGAGATGCCGATGACTCCTCCCAAGATAACTATGATGACGAAATATAGGCGCACGATATGTCCCATGAATGGGCTGACGAGCTGGCTGATGTCATCGGGTATCTCATACCAGCCTTCGATGGTGCAGAGCCTGAATGCGGTATAAATTGATTCCAAAGGGCTGCCAAAATATTCTGGCGCGACACCCTTGAAGAAGAAACATGTCACCATCGACCATACTAAGACAATGAGCACGAAACAGAGAAAGACCGGGGTTGAATCCTTCATTGCTTTCCAGAAATTATGGCTGATAGCCTCGAAAGTGGGGAACATCTTGAACAGACGGAAAAAGCGGAACACCCTGACTATTCGCAAAATCAGAATGATCGAGATGTCGAGAAAACTAGCTTCGGGAAAGAATACCACGACCAAGGATGGCAACGACGCAATCACCAAAACAGCATCGAACCGATTCCAGTTCTTGCTCCAATACTCCTTCCATCCATAACAGTAAATCTTCACCGCCATCTCGATCGCAAAAAGCACCGTACACGTGACATTGATGGCACTGACCACGACATTGACAAAGCCGCACTCCTCAAGAAATACAGCTATCAAATTGATGACAATCACTCCAAGCATGACGCGCTCAGACAAGAAGCATCTGGCATATGCGTTGACCAATGGCATATATGTGGGTGAAGGTTCGATCCTGCTCATTATTTATTATTATTGGTTATCAGAAGTTAGTTTTTTTGCTAGTGCAAATATATGAAAAATATCTGAAATAAAGTTCTTTTTTTGTCATATCTTTGCCAATATTGCATATTTTTGCAAAAAAACGTCGCGTATTTCACGAAAAATATGTTTGAAAATATAAATTTTTGTAAATTATTCAATATCTTTGTTTTCTATAAAACCCAACTCTTCATTTTGGGACGAACGATAATAACACGCAAGAAAATACTATAGAACATGAATTTTTTAGAAGAAAAGATCCTGACCGACGGGGTCATCAAGGAGGGTAACATCCTCAAGGTTGACAGTTTCCTCAACCACCAGATCGACATCGACATCATGCGCCAGATGGCCTACGAGTTCAAGCGTCGATTCCAGAGTGTGGAAGTGAATCGAATACTCACCATCGAGGCAAGCGGCATCGCCATCGCTACTCTGCTCGGTGACCTGTATGACGTGCCTGTGGTCTTCGCCAAGAAGAGCGAGACAGCCAACAGCACCGACGACAAGTACATCTCGCATGCCTATTCGTTCACCCACAAGAAGATGAACAATGTCTTCATCTCAAAGCCTTACCTCCACGATACCGACAAGGTGCTCATCGTCGATGACTTCCTTGCCGATGGCGAGGCTGCACATGCGCTTATCGACCTCGTGAAGCAGGCAGGAGGTGAAGTGGCTGGCATCGGCATTGCCATCGAGAAAGGACAGCAGAAAGGTGGTGCGACACTCCGAAGCGAAGGCTATCAGGTCGAGTCGATCGCCATCATCGAGAGCATGGACTGGCAGACACAAACCATTAAGTTCCGCCCTCAGCCTGTGAAAGAACTGACCAACACCAATCTCAAACCTTTATAACGGCATAGTATCATGGCATCAATATATGAACTCGACGGACGAGTGCCTGTCCTCAAAGCCATTCCTTTCGGCTTGCAGCACGTGCTTGCCATGTTTGTGGCAAACATCACTCCTATCATCATCCTTGCTAATGTCGTGGGCATCGGCACCGAGACGAGCAGTGCCCTGATCCAGAACTGTATGATCATCGCGGGCATCGGCACCTTGGTGCAGCTCTATCCTATCTGGCGCATCGGCTCACGTCTGCCTATCGTCATGGGCATCAGCTTCACCTTCCTTTCGCTCGCCATCGCCATTGCCACCACCCAGGGCATGGGTACACTGATGGGTGCAGTCATCGTCGGCGGTCTCGTCGAAGGCTGCCTTGGTCTCTTCCCTAACCAATGGACCAAGCTCATTCCTCATGTCGTAGCTGCTACGGTAGTTACTGCCATCGGTTTCTCTCTTTTGCCTATCGGAGCCAACAGCTTTGCTGGTGGTCAGGGAGCAGCAGATTTCGGAAGCGCCACCAACTGGATCATCGGCAGTGTGACACTCTTAGCATGCCTCGTCACCCAAGTCTTTGCACGCGGATTTCTGCGTTCGCTTTCTGTCCTCGTCGGACTTGCCGTTGGCTATGCCCTCTCTATCTGTATGGGAGCAGTTGATTTCAGTGCTCTCAATAAGGTCGATGTCGTGGCTCTTCCTTCGTTCATGCCATTCACTCCAGAGTTCCGTCTCGATGCCATTCTTGCTATCGTCTGCGTCTATCTCGTATCAGCAACCGAGACCATTGGTGATACCTCAGCTATCTGCTCAGGAGCCCTTGGCAGAAACGTGCAGAATCGAGAGATGGGGTCGTCGGTAGCTTGTGACGGATTCGTGAGCACTGTAGCTGGATTGTTTGGCTGTACTCCTATCACATCTTTTTCGCAGAATGTCGGTCTCGCCACAATGTCAAAGGTAATCAACCGCTCGACCATCGCCGTTGGTGCTGCCATCATGATCATCGGCGGTCTCTTCCCTGCGGTCGGCACCATCCTCACCACCATTCCTCAGCCAGTGCTGGGCGGCTGCACCATCATGATGTTCGGCAGCATCCTCTTCGCTGGTTTCGGTATGTTGGCAAAGTCGGGCTTCTCTCAGCGAAACATGATCATCGTGAGTCTTTCGCTCAGTGTAGGATTGGGATTCACCCAGGCCACAGGTCTCTTTGCAATCTTCCCAAAGATCGTTCAGACAGTCTTCGCCGAGAACTGCGTTGCCGTAGTCTTTCTGCTTGCCGTTTTGCTCAATTTAATACTTCCAAAAGAGAAAGAAGTGTAAAAATGCCATCAAAACAATAGTTTTTTAGGCATTTGATTGCTCTTTTGCACATTTATTTATATCTTTGCTCGACAATTATCAGTATAACTACTAATTTATCAAGGAGATTGATTATGATTTTGACTAAGACAAAAGCAGCCGTTTACGGATTGGTAATCTTGGCTGTGGGTTATGTCGCTGGTGCCGTTATTGGCAATCCAACGGTTGACGAAAACCTTCTTGACGGAGACATCAAGAAAGTTCGTGTATATAACAATGTTGCTGGCGGAGGTGGTGACCTCGGTGGCGGTGGATCTGCTCTTGCTGAAAAGATGCTCAACGACAGTGCTTTTCAGACTGAGATGATCGCAAGCCTTGTGTTCTTGAACAGTCGCGTCCTCGCTGTCGATTCGCTTGCCAATGCAACTCTGGCTGCTACTGGTGGTGGTGGATTAGAGACTCTGAACACCGAAATGAAGCAGTTGGCAGGACTCACTGGCAACGCATGCAAGGCATTCGACTCTTTCATGCAGGCTACTGAATCTGTGCTTGGCGGCAATCCTGTCGATAATTATGACTTGCTGTTGAGCAACGCTCAGTTGGCATTCTTCGCTGTCGATAATCAAGTTACTGACTGCAGTGGCCTTGTCGATGAGCTGGCAGCCAACGGTGGTGATTTCAAGACCTTGGCTGGCGACTGGGTGCGTTTCGGTGCTGAAAATGCACTGATTGGCAGCAGCGATGAAGCTCTTGATTATTGGGTAAAAAAATACAACGAGTTCTTCCCTGGCGGAGGCGGAGGTGGCGATGTCACTACAGCTCTCGGAAAAAGCATTAAGGCTAAGGCTGATGCAACCTGCTTAGGATTGACACACTTCCTCGGAAGATTAGCTACTCAAACGATGGGTAAACAAGCAGATATACTCGGTTTGAACAGTGCTTCTACTCTTAATATGCATAGTGCTTCTACTCTTAATATGCATAGTGCTTCTACTCTTAATATGCATAGTGCTTCTACTCTTAATATGCAAAGCAAATCAACAATGGGCAAGAATGCCAAGGCTTCTTTTGGCAAGAGCTCAAGAAGTACTTTAGGTCTTAAGCAGAGAGTGGCTGGCAGCACCTTTATGGTGAATAATTAATGTTTCCATCAATGCATTATATAAAGAAAAAGAACTATACCAATGGGAGATGCAGACTTCTGTATCTCCTATTGTTTATTTGCTTTGCCTTAGCTAATCCATTCAATCGGGCAAAGGCTCAACTTCTCTATCAATATGTTGATAGTGTCGAGAGCGGAGGCTCTGGATTGCGATTGGTTTTCTATTCGCAGGACGTGTCGCACTATGTGCCTCATATAGTGTCGCGCTACTCGTTATCCGAATGGCAGCATCGCAATGTTTGGGGGTTGGACAAAAGCCTGCAGGCTCCATTGCTCCTTCTCAACGATGCTCAGGATGATGGCTCTGGAGGAGCAGCACCTTTACCTTCCAACTACATCGTAGCAAGCATGGCTCCTCTCAACATGTCTTATTATGTAAGCCCAGCCATCGAACGCTATGCCCATCTCTTCCGACACGAATACACACATATAGTGATGACCGATCGCCCTAACTCGCGCGACCGTATGTTCCGCAATATCTGTGGCAGCAAGGTGGTAGCCGACAGCGACAACCCTATGAGCATGGTGATGAGCTATCTCACCACCCCACGATGGTATGCCCCACGATGGTATCATGAGGGTATCGCCTGTTTTATGGAGACATGGCTCTCGGATGGCGTAGGTCGAGCACTCGGTGGATATGACGAGATGTATTTCCGCAGCCTTGTTGCCGACAGTGCAAGGATGTCAACGGTCGTAGGTCTCGAATCAGAA
Organism: Bacteroidales bacterium; assembly: GCA_004557315.1. GTDB lineage: Bacteria > Bacteroidota > Bacteroidia > Bacteroidales > UBA3663 > Liminaster. The sequence continues at coordinate 8,709 of SFEH01000029.1, read as the reverse complement.
GGCACGACCAAGGACTTCCAGTCGGGTGCCAATGCCTATCTCTATGGCACTCGTTTCGTCAACTATCTCGTGATGCAATATGGCATCGACAAGGTACTGGCATTCTACAACCGCACCGAAGACAGCAAGACATTCTTCTCGAAGCAGTTCTCCAAGGTTTTTGGCAAGCCTCTGCGTGATGTATGGGATGACTGGCAGCAGTATGAAGTAAAGCACCAGAATGAAAACCTCGATGTCATCGCACAATATCCTCTCACACCTCTCCGACCAATCATCGACAAGGCTGTCGGTTCGTCATCGGGCTTCATGGTCGATGAGCAGGAAGGTGTGGCCTATGCAGCAGTCAATGGTCCTGGCGACTGCGCTCATATCGAGAAGATAACTTTGGCAACAGGACACAGGGAGAGATTAACGTCAATCGACGGTCCTACACTTTATCAGTGCGCATACCTTGCCTACGACAGCAAGCGCCACCGTCTGTTCTGGACCGATCGTAACTCCTCATGGCGAGGATTGCGCTGGATGACCGTTGGCAAGGGCAACGGCGACGACAATGGGCAGCTCCATTTCCAGCGAGTCTATGACATCGTCTATGACAATGCCAAGGACCGACTTTACGGACTCTCGACATTCGACGGAGTCACCCACATCGTATATTACGACTCTGAGTTGCAGTCACGCAAGGTGCTGTATTCTTTCCGCTTCGGTGTAAGCGTCACCGACCTCTCTGTTTCGCCCGATGGCAAGAAGATGGCAATGACGATGGTAGGCGAAAAGGGAGAGAACCAGCTGATACTCTTCGACATAGAAGATCTTGAGAATGCAGCCTTCGACTATCGTGTGGTGGCATCACTCGACGATAGCAACCTATCTCAGTTCCGCTTCTCTCCCGATGGCAGCCGACTGGTGGGTTCGTCCTACTACACAGGTGTATCCAACATCTGGGATGTCGAGATCGAAAGCGGAGAGATGCGCCTGTTGAGCAATGTCAAGACAGGACTCTTTGCCCCTGTCATCACCCAGAACGGAGACAGCATACTTGCACTTTACTTCAACAAAGACGGAATGCAGCCAGTGATGATGCCCCTCCAGCCTATCGACGACTGCAATGCCGTGACCTTCCTCGGACAGAAAGCCTTCGATGCCAATCCTCAGTTGGCGACATTGGGACAGACCGGCCTGAAGCCACAGACTCGCAGCTTCTCAGATGTCTATAATGCTATCCGACCATATTACCCAGTGCGCGAGATGGCGTTCCAGGGCTCTCACCCAAACATCACAGGCTTTGCCGACGCTGAGGCTTGGAACAATGTAGTGCCAGTAATTGGCTGGCGTTTCGCGTTCTCTGACCCTCTTGAACTGAGCAAGCTCGATGTATCGTTAGGTGTCTCTCCTTGGAGCCACAACAAATGGAAGAACCGCATCCACGCTTCTATCGAATGGCGCTACATGTATTGGACAGCCCAGGCTCATTGGAACAAGACCAATTTCTACGACCTGTTCGGTCCTACGCTGAGAAGCCGCAAGGGATATGAGTTCGGATTGGAATACAGCCGATCATACACCTACCTGCTTCCGTTCCAGTGGAACTGGTCGCTCGGGGTCAATGCCTATGGCGACATGGATGCCTTGCCTCTTTATCAGAATGTCTCGGTCGATGATGGCATAAAGAGCTTCCAGACCATGCATGGCAACATTGGCATGAGCAAGACCCGCACCACATTGGGAGGTACGACACCAGAGATGGGCTATGTGGCCGACCTTTCGACCTACAATGTGCTCGCCGATGGCAAGATTGAGCCATCACTGACCTTGCGCTACGACAAGGGCTTCCTGCTGCCTATCGCTCGCAACACGTCGTTCTGGCTTCGCAATGCCGTGGGTCAGCACTTCGGAAACGGCAACAATGCCTTTGCCTACGACTATTTCGGAGGCTTCCGCAACAACTATGTCGATAACGGCAGCATCTATGGCTACAGGTCGGTCTATGCCATGCCTGGAGCCTCGATTGATAGGATAAGCGCACAGTCGTTTGTCAAGTCAACCGCCGAACTCAACCTGAAGCCATGGCGATTCCGCAATATGGGCTTGCTATGCCTCTACCCTACCTATGCCCAGCTCTCATGCTTCGCCATGGATCTGATGGCCAATCCTTGGGGCAGCAAGTCATTTGCCAACCATGTCAGCATCGGCACGCAGCTCAATGTCGAAGTCATGCTGTTCAACTATATGGCGACGACATGGTCGTTTGGCTATGGACATTGCTTCTCACCAAAGATTGCCGACTCGCCTCGGTCTGAAGGCCAGTGGCTTTTCACCATCAACATTCATTGATTTGCTATGGTCAGCATTATTCCTATCCTGCTCTACGTCATCATCTTGAAGTCGCTCGATGGTTTCAAGCTCGTGAAATGGAAAGTCCTTGTACTTGCCTTGGCATTGGGTGCCGTTTCCTGCGGCCTATCTTTGCTCGGGGCCGACATCAGCAGCCGATACGAACTGCCATTCTATGCTCCACTGATTGAGGAGATACTGAAAGGCTGTGCCGCGCTTCTGCTCTTCCGCTTCAACCGCATAGCGTTCATGGTCGAGGCGATGTGCTATGCTGGTGCTGTCGGTGCAGGCTTCTCATTGGTCGAGAATGCACTCTATGGCTATTACAATCCCGATATGCTCTTTGCCACATCACTGTTCCGTGGTCTTGGCACATCGGTCATGCATATCGGATGCACTTCGCTCTTCCTGTCGATCTGGCTTTTCAGTCTTAGTGGCATGATGCGCTATGGCAGGGTGATAGCCCTGTTCCCTTCGCTCATCATCCACGGAGCCTTCAATGCCCACCTGCTGTCACCTCTTTTCCAGCTCGTCATAGTCGTCATCGTCTTTCTGCTCATCTTTATCGGCATCAGCTCCTACAATGACCGATGGATTGAGAAATGGCTCGACCACAGCATCGATAACGATGTCAAAATGCTCGGAGACATTCAAGAAGGCCGGCTCGACGAGACTCCTACAGGTCAATACCTGATGAAGGTGCGCGAACAGTTCGACCCAGAGGTCTTCTTCGATATGCTGTGCTATGTGCAGCTCGCGCTCGAGCTGAAGGTCGAGGCCAAAGGCAGGATCATGCTGCATGAGGCAGGAATGGACGATATGGAGACTCCTGAGGAACGCGAGCGCTGGAATGGTATGGTGAAAGAGATGACAGCCCTGAAAGAAAGAGTAGGACTTGCAGGCATGAGCATTCTCAAGCCTCTCGCGCCAATCAGCCGTGAGGATATGAAGGCCATCACAGGCTGAAGTGTATGCGATAATATCTTTGAGGAACAAAGACAAACATAGCAACTAAAGATTTTAAAGACATCGATTATGATTTTGACAAAGACTAAGGCTACCATTTACGGATTAGTAATCTTGGCTACAGGCTATGTCGCTGGTGCCTTGATGGGCAATCCAGAATTTGACGAAAACCTTCTTGACGGAGACATCAAGAAAGAGCGAATATATAACAATGCAGCTTCTCTAATATTGTTTCCATCAAAACTAAAAAAATAACAAATGGGAGATGCAGGCTATTTCTGTATCTCCCATTGTTATATGCTTATCACCGTGATCAGATCTTGTCAGCCTTCATCGTATATTTCACCAAGAAGAGGATGAGGATGACGTACATCACGAGCGATAGCACTTCACTCCAAGAGTTGGCAAGCCATGCCGAATTGTCGAACTCGATGCCTGCGAATCTGATACCTGCCGATACGACACCCATGAGCGCACCTCCAGCAATGAAGCCCGAAGCGAGCAAGGTGCCCTTCTCTCCGCGTGCGTTGTTGAGAGCTTGATCCTTGCTGCGTGTGGTCACATACCAGTTGATTGCGCCACCCACAAGCAACGGAGCATTGAGATCCATAGGGATGAACATACCAAGGGCGAAGGCAAGTGCTGGAACGCCGAAGAAATTGAGCACCACGGCAAGGATTGCGCCAATGGCATAGAGATACCAAGGTGCGCCTGTTCCCGACATCAGTGGCTCGATGACTGCTGCCATGGCATTGGCCTGTGGAGCAACAAGGGCATTGTCACCCACGAAGCCATAGGTCTTGTTGAGGATGATCATCACACCGCCTACGGTAGCTGCACTGACCAACACGCCGAGGAACTTCCAGCTCTCCTGCTTGGCTGGTGTTGTGCCGAGCCAGTAGCCGATCTTGAGGTCGGTGATGAAACCGCCAGCAGTAGAAAGTGCCGTACAAACCACACCGCCCATGACGAGTGCTGCAATCATTCCAGCCGAACCCTTCAAGCCTACTGCCACCATGATGACACTGGCAAGGATGAGCGTCATGAGTGTCATGCCCGATACTGGGTTGGTGCCAACGATGGCAATGGCATTGGCTGCTACTGTGGTGAAAAGGAAGGCGATGATACCAATCACGAGAATACCCACTACGGCATAGAGCAGGTTGAAATCGACCACTCCCATGTAGAAGAAGAGGAAGGTGACGATGAGAGCCACGATGACACCAACGGCGATGATCTTCATTGAGATGTCGCGCTGTGTGCGCTCCACAACCTTATTGCCTGCACCCGAACCTTTCAGCTCGCGTCCTGCAAGCGAGATCGAGCCCTTGATGATACCCCACTGCTTGATGATGCCGATGAGACCTGCCATGGCGATACCACCGATACCGATGTGACGTGCAAAAGTCTTGAAGATGGCTTCAGGCGACATGTCGGCTACACTGCCCATCTCAGCGAGGTCGAAAGTTGGATTGAGTGTCTGAAGCATACCATCGCCCAGGAGAGGGAGAAGCGGCACGAGCACAAACCACACGAGAGCCGAACCTGCACAGATGATGGCAGCATACTTGAGTCCGACGATATAGCCGAGACCGAGCACAGCCGCACTGGTGTTGATGCTGAACATGAGTTTGGCTTTCTCCGCAAGATAGGCTCCTCCGGCAATGGCACGTGTCGAGAACGATTCAGCCCATGCTCCAAAGGTCGAGACTACAAAGTCATAGAGTCCGCCGATGAGACCCGCAATGAGCAATGGCTTTGCCTGCGAACCGCCCTTCTCGCCCGATACGAGAACCTGCGTTGTGGCTGTTGCCTCTGGGAAAGGATACTTGCCATGCTGATCCTTGACAAAGAACTTGCGGAACGGAATGAGGAAAAGGATGCCGAGGATGCCTCCGAGCAATGAAGAGAGGAACACCTGCATGAAATTGACTGTTATTTCAGGATGCTTGGCCTGAATGATGTAGAGTGCAGGGAGCGTGAAGATGGCACCGGCTACTATCACACCACTACACGCACCGATGCTCTGGATGATGACATTCTCGCCAAGTGCGCCCTTGCGCTTGGTGGCACTCGACAATCCGACAGCGATGATGGCAATAGGTATGGCAGCCTCAAAGACCTGTCCGACCTTGAGTCCAAGATAGGCAGCAGCGGCACTGAACAGTACTGCCATGAGCAAGCCCCAAACCACCGACCAAACGGTCACTTCTCGCGGATTACTTTGAGCCGGCATGATCGGCTCGTAGGTTTCGCCTTCACGCAATTCGCGCATTGCATTTTCAGGCAAACCAGTCTGATTCTTGTTTTCTTCCATGATTGATTTTTGTTTTTAGGAGTTAAAGAAGTTAAAGAAGATAAAGGAGATAAAGACGATAGTTGCACTGTCGATAATAATATATGAAGATAAATGAAAATTATCTAAAGACTAACACATTTGTCTTTATATCCTTTATCTTCTTTATCTCCTTTAACTTCTCCATTAAGTTTAAAACTACCTTGCAAAGATACGACAAATAAATAAATGTGCGAAATTTATTAACAAAACAACACAAAAAAATACAATATATTAGAATTTTGCTTATATTTGCATCTGTTTTTATACATAGAAAATCAAAAATATACAATATATATATGAAAAAGAATCTCGAAACAATCTGTATTCATGGCGGCTGGAAGCCAAGCAAGGGCGAACCACAGCAGCTGCCAATCTATCAGTCAACAACATTCAAATACGACACCAGCGAACAGATGGCTCGTCTGTTCGACCTTGAGGACAACGGCTATTTCTATACACGTCTTGCCAATCCTACCAACGATGCTGTAGCCAAGAAAATCAATGCCCTTGAGGGTGGCGTGGGCTGTGTGCTCACTTCTTCTGGTCAGGCTGCCAACTTCTATGCAGTGTTCAATATCTGTCAGGCTGGCGACCACTTCATCACATCCAACAATATCTACGGCGGCACCTACAACCTCTTTGGTGTGACGATGAAGAAGCTCGGCATCGAATGTACTTATGTCGATCCTGAATGGCCAGACGAGAAGATCGAGGCTTGTTTCAAGGAGAACACCAAGTGTTTCTTTGGCGAGACCATCTCCAACCCTGGCGGCTGCGTGTTCGACATCGAGCGTTTTGCCAAGATGGCTCACAAGCATGGCGTGCCTCTCATCGTCGATAACACCTTTGCCACTCCTATCAACTGCCGTCCTTTCGAATGGGGTTGCGACATCGTGACTCATTCCACTACCAAGTACATGGACGGACATGCTACACAAGTGGGCGGTGCAGTATGCGACAGTGGTAACTTCGACTGGGAGAAATATGCCGATAAGTTCCCTGGCCTCACTACTCCCGACGAGAGTTATCACGGCCTGACCTATACCAAGGCTTTCGGCAAGGGTGCATACACCACCAAGCTCGTCAGCCAGCTGATGCGTGACCTCGGCAGCATCCCTGCCCCACAGAACTCTTTCCTCCTCAACCTCGGACTCGAGACTCTCGCCTTGCGCATGAAGCAGCATTGCGCCAATGCACAGGCAGTGGCAGAGTGGCTTGAGAAGAACCCTCGCGTGGGTTGGGTCAACTATGCAGGACTCCCATCCAACAAGTACTACCCTCTCGCTCAGAAATATATGCCTAATGGCTCATGCGGTGTCATTGCCTTCGGACTCAAGGGCACACGCGAAGACGCTATCAAGTTCATGGATAATCTCGACTTTATCTCTATCGTGACACATGTGGCTGATGCTCGCACCTGTGTGCTCCACCCAGCATCGCACACTCACCGTCAGATGAGTGAGGAACAACTCCGTGAAGCAGGCGTTGCTCCTGACCTCGTGCGCCTTTCAGTGGGTATCGAGAATGTCGAGGACATCATTGCCGACCTCGAACAGGCAATGGCAAAGATGGGATAACACCCCAACATAAAAAACAGTTATGCGAAATTCCGTTTCGCATAAATCTGAAATATCTAAACACTTCTTATGAAAAGACTATTAACAACAGCGGCTCTTTCAGCCATAGTTGCATCAAGTGCCCTTGCACAGAGTTACAACAAGATGGAGGCTTTCCACAATGTGGGCGTAGGCATCGAAACAGGCCTTATGGGAGCAGGCATTGAGGTATCCATGCCTGTAGTCAGCGATCACCTCGTCCTGGTTTTGGGCTACAACCTGCCAAAGCTCACCATCGGCACCGACTTTGATGTTTCTTCAAGTGAATTGCGCGGCAAGATCCGCGATCTGAATGCCAACATCAACCTCTACAATTCACAGGTGGGCAATATGCCAGGTTACTCGCGCATCGACAATCTCGATTGCCCAAGCACCGACATCAATGTCGATGTTGATGCCAAGGTCAACTTCGGAGCATTCAAGGCAATGATCGAGTATTACCCTTCTGCACGCAGTGGTTTCCATCTCACTGCAGGTATGTTCGTCGGTCAGGAGGATTTCATCTCTTTGAACGGAACAGCCGATGCTGCATGGTGGCAGGTCTATCAGCAGGCATTGAGCATCAACAAACAGCTCCCTTCTGACATGCGCATCAGCGATATTGAGAACTCTGTGAAGTTCAATATCGACGAACAGACATTCCAGCTGAAGGAAAACAGTGACGGCAAGGTCGATCTCTCTGTTGCAACAAAGAAAGTGAAGCCATACTTCGGCATCGGCTTCGGACGTGCCATTCCAAAGAAGCGTGTCGGATTCCAGTTTGAAATAGGCGCATGGATGCATGGCAAGCCAACCATCAAGAGTGCAAGCGAAGTCAGCTATGACGCTGAAGCCGATGGCATCGATGGTGTGAGCGACGTGATGAGCAAGGTGCAGTTCTGGCCACAGATGACTTTCCGCCTCACAGGCAGAATACTCTGACAAGCAATCAATTTTTCTTCAACAAATCAGAAATCTGATAATGACAAAATGACAGAAAGCGAAAGGCTTTGCTGTCATTTTGCTTTTTCTGAATAAAGCCTGATCCTTCGAGTTACCTTCGAGAAGGGTTCGAGTTGATACCGAGTTGCCTTCGGAAACAAAAAGCTGCAAAATTATATGTTTTAGTTTCCATTTGATTTCGCGAATTGTATCTTCATAGGTAGCAAAATAATGAGTTATACAATTAATCAGTAAGCATTCGGCAACCCCCATCTTGCAAATGTCACAAAGTATTCTCTGAAAACCTTGGAGATTCTCAGAGATACTTGTAGAAGTTTGAAGAAATTGTTGGAGTTTGTCAGAGACGGTTGGAGACGAGTCTAAATCAAGCCTTTTTCCATGAGTGTTGCTGGGAGGAAGTCGTCCAGAGGTTTAGACAGGTCATTGTCATACTCGTGGATGTGTTCCAGGAAATAGTTCGTCCACTTTCGGAAATCTGCACCGGCTTCCTTGCAGCACCCCATCATGGTGTAG
>SFEH01000001.1 GCA_004557315.1 Bacteroidales bacterium | reverse complement strand
GTACTACTATTTAATAGTACAAAGGTAGTACATTTATTTGGATTACGCAAGACCTTATGTTATTATTTTGCGTTGATTTGCTGATATTTAACAACTTTTATACTATTGATAGTACAAACAGCTGCAAAACTCGGATATAGTGAATTCCTGATTTAGTAATATTATTAATCAAGAATGCATGAGTAAACAGAGGTTCGGTTATTGTTTTATCTCCATACGGAATAGGGAATTGTGCAAAATAACAACTCTTAAGATAATCTAAGACAGATAGAATGCTATATGTATTACTGTATATACGATTGGTATGTGATGAATCAGGAAAAATATTATAAACATCAGGTAATAGTAACCAAGGTGTTACTGTATGAGGCAAATTATTCTTTGTTATCAAATCATTGACAATATGCAAAACATCAACAAGCATACCGCTGCCAGTCCCACCAGCCAAAGATGCAACTATATTTACTTTACCTGACTTACATTGATTTTTCTCTTGATTAAAAAAATCAGATATTCTCTGCTCAATAATATTTGACCATTCTACAGCTAAAAAATGCCCCAAAGAAGCAAAAGGAGCACCTAAACTACCCAAAGCCGGAATAGCAGATATTGCATTCCCAGACAGCCAAGTGTAATTTTGTGGAAAGTCGTTGACTTTGCCAGTTAATTTATTACCGCTACATATAAGAAGTTCAGAAGGTTCTAACCTAATCTCAACTCCATTATTGGAATTGAGAAATTTACTACTTTGATGGCAGCGGATTAAATGTGCCACCCATAACAGGAACAAATGTGCCACCCGTAGCGGAATGAAATGTGCCACCCGGCAAGATGTTGTTTACATCGCTCGATGTTTACTCGAGGTGCGCATGAGATTCTCCAAGCTTCCTCTACGGATTCGTTTGCGCTGGTCGAGCGCTGGTCGAGTAAAGACCGTGTTCTGACTTGGGATTTTTGCCTTAAAAATGACAACCATGGTCGCTACTTTACGCACGTATGAAATTTTTTTTCGTTTACACTAGGTTTTTATACAATAAAACTTGCAAAAGTATGTTAAATTAATTAACTTTGCTAAAAAGTTGAGAATACATAGGCACGCAATAGTAATATCTTAAAGGCTGAATGCAGGTTTTGAGACATCTGAACATACTCGTTATCATCACCGTACTACTGGCACTCATAGCCAGTGGCTGTTCGTCGTGTGGCGATAAGAAGACCCATGTGATGGCGATGTGGAGTACAGATGAGACTGATTTGGCATACCAACGTTGGACAAAGCTGTTGGAGGAGGAGTTTGCTCGTCAAGGCATAGATGCCGAGATTCACGACTATTATGGACATATCGGCCTGACATATGAAGGCGTGGAGCGACAAAGGATAGCAGAGTTCGTACACGGACTCGACTCTGATGGCAAGTGTCCCGACCTGATCGTAGGCTGTGGCGACTTCGTGCGCTGGCAGCTTCAGCGTAACCTCGACTCGCTTGTCAACTCCATCCCAGCAGTATGCTTTGCCCAGAAGAACCATAGACTGCTCGGACTGCAGATCGACGACCTGAAGACAGTGGAAGGAAAGACACGCGAGCACTTGGTGCAAATCCATGATACACTCGAGCTCAAAAACTCGCTCGACTTCGTGGATTTCCTCGAAGAGTACCGTCCACTCCAGACCAAACGTTCGGTGAGTGGCAGGTCACATCGCTATGTTGGGCTCCTTGACAAGCACCCTGTGTGGATCGACTCTCTTATCTGGCTCGACTTGCGCGACCAGATCAACAAGCTCGATCGAGACCAATACATTAGCCTTATGGACAGTGCGCTTGATGACAACTACCTTATCAAGAAGAATGATGAAGGCGTGATTCAGTTCCTTACCACATCGTATAAGACCCCAGGCTACAACGTCAATATCAGCTATCAACCTCTCGTGTGGCAATACTATCGTTCGATGTCGAAACTGCGCTTTATCCAGATCAAGCACGATGAGGTTTCGCGCTCGGTTTCAGAAGGTCCTCCTATCGACCCATATTACACAATGACAGGAGAAGACTTCTTAGTCAATGACAGTTGTGTTGGAGGCCATTTTGCATCGGCAGAAGCGATGATAGCTGATGCCGTGTCGGCAGGCAAGCGACTCCTGCAGGGCGAGAGTGCCGAGAGCATAGGTCGCCTGCTCCATACTCCAGGCTATCATGTCAACTGGAATCTGATGCGTTCGACGGGAGCCAAAATCTCTGATATGCCTGACTTTGTGCAGATATACAATTCTACCCTCTATGATCGTGACCCTCATAAAGCCACTGTCATCTATTCGGTAATAGGCATTATCTTGGCAGTGCTCTTTATCATATCAATTATCTTTTCGGTACGTGGATTCATCCAGCAACGACGGAGCCGCATGCTGATGAACGAGCAATTGAAACAGCAAATATTCAATGAGCAATTGCTCGAACTTGCCATTACTGCTTGCGGCTCGAAGATGTGGGATGACAGGCGAGGAAATAGTATCACGGACAGGGTAAAAGCAAGTGAAGAGTGGGTGAAAGTGCTCGAGGCTTTTTATGCCAACAATGAGGAAGGCTTGTACAAAACACAGTTCTACGGTCGTATTGACGACGATAGTGAAGACCACTGGTACAATGTCCGTATGGATGTGCGCATCGACAACGGAAAGGTCCGTCGCGGTGGATATGTCATCAACATCGATCACGCCAAGGAGATGGAAGAGAAGACTCGTGAAGCTCACGAGGTGCTAGTTGAGGCTCGCACTCGAGAAGGCTTCATCTCGGCCATGAACCATGAGATCCGCACTCCGCTCCATGCCATCGTGGGCTTCTCAATGGAGTTGGCGCGTCCAGAAGTGAAGTTCACGAAAGAAGAGATTGACATGTTTGCCGACATCATTGACAGCAATGCGGCATCGCTAAAGAAGATCATCAATGACATTTTGCTCGTGACCCTTATGAAGAATACCAACGTGGCGGCACATTGCACCGAATGCAGCATGAAGAGCCTGCTCGACAGCAATAGATGGCAGGAAGCAATGTTGCTCACAAAGCGTCGCCACAATAAGGTTGAGATTGCCGATGGTGGAGAGAATGTGCTGGTCAATGCTGATCCTCAGATGGTGGCAACTGTCATGGAGAATCTCATAATCAATGCCTCGATGTTCTCAGCCGAAGGCAGCACCATCAGCATTGGTTGGGACAATTCAAATGAAGGGCCAGAGATATGGGTGAGCGATCAGGGCGAAGGAATCGACCCGCGCCACCACGACATGATATTCGAACGATTCTCCAAGATCAACAGTTTCAGCCCAGGATGCGGTCTCGGCCTGTTTATCAGCCGTACCTACATGCGTAAGATGGGAGGTAGCATAGGAGTGGAGAGCAATCTCGGTGAAGGGGCAAGATTTACCTTGAGATTCTACCCCCCCCCCACTTATACAGTCCTACAACACATGGAGGAAAGCGTAGATAGCAATTCAAGAGACCCCGTAACATTTCATTTTTTATAGATAGTTTGAAGTGAAGATAATCAAACTGACATATTTGACCCTGATGCTTCTGACAGCCGTTGTTCTCAACGCCTGTCAGCACGCTGGTGATGTGACATTTCCGCGCCGAATGAACATTCTTGTGGTGCACGAGATGCCTACAGTCGAGCAGGCGGGTGAGGCTGTGGCAAAAGCATTCAATGAAGAGTTTGCTGACACTACGCGCTACAGGCTGAGATATTCATTTGGCAGTTACGCTGCCTACATCCGAGTGAACCAGCATTCCTATTATTCATCACAGGCATCGAGACTCAATGCCCGATTAAATGAAGAACAGCATCGAGGATTCATCCCTGATGTTGTGGTTTTGCTTGATGACCTGATAGCACAGGCAGGTGCCGATAGCGATCACCCGTGGATGAAGCAGAAGTCTGTGGTATGCCTCAATATTATGTATCCTGAGTGGGAGGGACGACTGGCTCAGCACAAGAACTTTGTGGTCATGGAGTCGAAACCAGAACCGAAGAAGAACATCGACTTTATCAGAGCTCTGGGTCGTCCATCATGGATCTTCACCGTCATAGACAGCACATGGCTCGACGACAAGGTGCGCTCAAGCATCATAGAGCAGATTGGCAACGACGATAACTACATCCCTGACCTCAATCACGAGACTTATCCTCGTCTGCAAGGCTACACCAACCGCGATAGCCGAAGTACTCTGATTCCGCTTAACCTTGAACATGCAGTATTCGGAAAGCGTGATTCTACCATCAATGCCGATTTCGAGGTTACAGGTGCCTTGCGTATCGTCAACAACCATGCGACTTTCCTCCGACTGAAGGACGATTGCTATATTGACCGTTCGCTCAATCTGAACATCGACCTCTATTTTTCTCAATCGCCACGTTACTTTGATCTCAACCGAATAAGTGCTCTCCAAACCAATGTGGGTGGATATTTTGCATCCAACTCGCAGTTGGCACAGCAGGCTCACACTGTGATTGACCAGCTGCTATCAGGTGCCGATCCTTCATCTTTCCCGGTGATAGAACTTCAGAAAGACTATTGGCTCGACTGGCGTGTGGCTAAGCGTATCTATCCTTATGCCGAAGACTTTCCCAATTACGTGCGTTTCGTGAACCTCCCGTGGGAGAAGAGGTCAAGGTTCAACGAGTTCGTCTTTGACCATTGGCGCAAAGTTCTTATCGCCATCATAGTTATTGTCGCCATTGTCGTGCCGTTGGTCATGACAATGCGAGGCAGAAAGCAGTATCGTCAGCTCCTGCATCAGGGAAATAAAGCACAGCGCGACAAGAAGAAGATTGAGGGTATCCTCTCGGCAACTCGTTCCTATAACTGGGACTACCATCCCGACGGAACCATACACATAAGTGCAGCATTCTCAAAGGCTATAGGAGCAACGAGAACCGTCATTCCTCTCGAAGACATCCTCAGTTTCATTGACAAGGGCAGAGACCAACTGCGTGAAGCCATTCACGATGAGAATGTCGAGCATTGCATGATAACAGTCATAGCCAATCTTCCTCCAAAGGGCGAGCGTCATGCTTTCATTGTCCATGTCAACCACATAAGCGACGAGGAGGGAGCAATACGTTGCATGGGATTCTCCATCTTCAACGACGAGGAATATGAAACTGAGAGGATACGCAAGCAGGCTTACCAGCTTTCTGAAGAGATCAATGTCAAGGAAAGCTTCCTCGCAGCTATGAGCCACGAGATACGAACTCCGCTCAATGCCATAGTTGGTTTTGCCGATCTGCTCGTCAAGCAATACGACATGCTCACCGACAAGGAACGAGCCGTATATGCGCAATATATTGATGACAGTAAAGACCAATTGCTCAACCTGCTCGACGACGTGATGAACTATTCAGAGCGAAAAGGCGAGAAGCTCTCCCTAGAGCTGTCGCGCAAGTCGGTGCTGCGACTCATGAACGAGGTCTATTACGCTCATACAGTCATTGTGCCGAAGCAGATTGAACTGAAGTGGGCTCCAGGCAAGGATGTCAACGTCAAGACCAACCGCTCGGCTGTGCTCCAGATCATGAGCAACTTCATGAACAATGCCATCAAGTTCACAGAGCAGGGCAGTATCACACTCGGCTGGGATATAGTGACCGATGACCAAGGAGAGAGTGTGGAGATGTATGTAAGAGACACCGGCATTGGCATATCTGAAGAGAACCAGCAGCGTATCTTCGAGAAGTTCTACAAGACCGACAGCCACAGTGTAGGAGCAGGCATTGGTCTGGCATTGTGCAACCAGCTTGCCGAGAGCATGAACGGCAAGATAGTGTTGAAAAGCAAATTGGGCGAGGGATCAAGGTTCAGCTTAAAGCTACACATTGAATAATAATAACCGACACGATATAGTATTTCACAGATACATTATTTATTTTTATATTATCATTACATTAAACTATTTATGAAAAAACCACTGACGATATTAGGAGTGGCATTATCTGCCGTGACGGCAATAAGCGCTCAGGATCTTGCGGCGACTCAAGCCGACGACAGCCTCAATCTCGATGAGGTTGTTGTGGTTGGCTTCAGCCAGAGCAAGAAGGTCAACCTGACTGGTTCGGTGGCTCAAGTGACAATGAAAGATGTCCTGGGAGATCGACCAATCATCAGTGTGGGAGCAGCTCTTCAGGGCATGATTCCTGGTTTATCCATCTCCGGAGGTTCGAGTCCAGGTCAACCCAAGAACTTCAACATACGAGGTACTTTGAGTCTGAATGGCGGATCGCCTCTCATACTCATAGACAATGCAGAGGGTAACCTTTTTAACCTCAATCCCGATGATATAGAGAGCATTACTGTGCTCAAGGATGCCGCTTCGGCAGCCATATACGGTGCACGTGCCGCGGGTGGCGTGGTCCTCGTCACAACCAAGCGTCCAAAGGGTAAGCAGGACTTCCACCTCGACTATAGCTTCAACGTAGGTTTCGAGACACGAATCTCCAATCCGCAGTATGCTTCGCTAGACCAGTATCTAGATGCCTATCAGGAAGCAGGCTTCAGCTCAAAGTACTGGGCAGGCAATGGCGACATCACTCGTTGGCGTGAGCTCCTTAGTCAGTTTCGTCAGGGCACACTCCAGGGAGCATATAGCAACGGCATATATAAGGACAGCGATGGAGCCGTCTATTTTCTGCAAGAGAGTGATGTCTTAGGCAATGCGCTTGAGACAGGTGTGCTCAATAACCAGAGAGTGTCGGTGTCGGGCGGTACTGATCGTCTGCGTTATCGCATCTCGGGCAACTACAGCCACGAGGACGGACCGATGGTGAGCAACAAGGATGCACTCACGCGCAAGACCCTCAATGCATATCTCTCTGCCGATGTCAACCGATGGTTCACCCAGGAGGCTTCGGTGTTCTATACTGCCCAGAACCGTAGCAGCATCATGAATGTCTTCCGCGATGTCTATTCGATTCGCCTGCCAAGCTGGTATCCTGAAGGATACATGCCTGCTGAGGTAGTCGGGAGCACCGAAGACTTGCTCATCGACTCACCACGCAACGCATGTCTCTATCAGCCAGCCGACAAGAAACAGACCAGCACACCTCGCATCAGCCTCCGTTCGATCATCAAACCGCTCAAGGGATGGAGTATCACGGGTGAATACACCTATCAGCAGGAAGACATGGACTATAGCTCATACACTGGACGTTACATCGTGGCAGATGCACAGCTCGCCATTCGCACCCTACCAGCCGAGGGTCAGGACGTTTATAAGAAGAATAGTTCGACCACGAAGTACAATGCGCTCAACCTCTTCACCAACTACGATGTGAAGTGGAAAGGACATAGCTTCAGCCTTGTGGCAGGTTTCAACCAGGAATACAACTTCAACACCTATCTAAACACTCAGGTGTTGGGACAGACAGTATCGTCGGTGCCATCGGTACAGGGCGGTACAGGCGAGAAGACCCTTGTCGAGGGTACTTCTGAATATGCCATCCGCAGTGCCTTCGGACGTCTGGCCTACAACTACCTCGGACGCTATCTCGTTGAGGTCAACTGCCGTTACGACGGAAGCAGCAAGTTTCCCAAGAACAATCGTTTCGGCTTCTTCCCATCGGTTTCGGGAGCATGGCGCATCAGTGATGAGAAGTTCATGGAATGGGCCAATGACTGGCTCGACAATTTCAAGGTGAGAGCATCCTACGGAAGTATCGGCAACCAGAACATTGCACCTTATGGCTACATCGCTGGCATGGGTATCAGCCAGAGCAGCGTGTGGCTCGACAAGCAACAGCTCGTCAATATCATCTCTACTCCTGGTCTCATCCGAGCCAATTATACATGGGAGACAGTCAACACCTTCGACATTGGTGCCGACCTCAATATGCTGCGCAACCGTCTGAGCATGACTTTCGACTGGTACAGCCGTGAGACTACTGGCATGTTGGGCAACGGCGTCGAACTTCCATCAGTTGTGGGAGCAGCCGCACCATTGCAGAATGTGTCAGACATGAAGACACGCGGATGGGAACTCAGCCTCAACTGGCACGACAACATTGGTGACGTCAGCTATCGTGTGGGATTCAATCTCTACGACCATAAGTCGAAGATTACCAAGTTCAACAATGCTTCGGGCAATCTCGGCAGCCGCTATGTCGGACAGGTGCTCGGCGAGATCTGGGGCTACAAGGCCGACGGATACTATAGCATCGATGACTTTGACCTCGACCAGGCACGCAAGGACAAGTGGATACTCAAGGAGGGCGTCACCTCGATCAATGGCACCAATCCAAAGCCAGGCGACGTTAAGTTCCTCGACCTCGACGGCGATGGCATCATCACCACAGGCGAGAATACCCTCGACAAGCCAGGCGACCGCAAGATAATCGGCAACAGCACCGCACGCTATGAGTTCGGTGCCAACCTTGGTGTGTCGTGGCGAGGTCTCGACCTCAGCATGGTTCTTCAGGGTGTGGGTAAGCGCGACGTGGTGCTCTCGGGAGCTGCTCTGTACCCATTCGGAGCCAACAAGGGCGAGGGTGCTTTCTTCCCAATCTATTCCAACCAGACCGACTACTGGACAGCCAAGAGCTATGACCCAGAGTCGCCTGACTACATGGTGGCAGCCAATCCTGATGCCAAGCTGTTCCGCATCTACGGACAACTCGACAACGTGGGTTCAAACACTCGCACCTCGGATATGTATCTGCAGAACGGAGCCTATATGCGCATCAAGAACGTGACACTGTCGTACAGCCTGCCAACGCAATGGCTCAAGGCAACACGTGTCATCAGCAAGGTGCGCCTGTATGTGAGTGGCGAAAACCTCGCTACATTCACCTCTCTGCCTAAGGGATACGACCCTGAGAGCCTCTCGTGGTCTTATCCATTCTACCGTACCATCTCGTTTGGTGCCAACGTAACATTCTAACATATCGACCCACAATGAAGAAAATACTATATATAATCAGCCTCGGACTGGCATTGACTTCATGCAATGACAGTTTCATGGAACGTGAGCCGGTTGGCTCACTCGTCGAGAGCAACGCCTTCACGTCGTATGACAACTTCCGTGCATATATGTACAAGTGCTACGGACTGTTTACCGACGGACGCATCATGACCAACAACAGCGGTGCTTACTATCACAACAACGGACAGTACCTGAGCGACCATTACAGCGGACTGATGACCGACCGTGACCTCTGGAAGAACCCATACGCCTACCAGACCATCAACACTGTGACGGCAAGCAACAACTGGGATTTCTCGTCGATACGCTCGATCAACATCATGCTCAGTCATCTCGAAGATGGAGCATTGACCGAAGAACAGCAGAGACACTGGCGCTCGGTGGGTTATTTCTTCCACTCATGGTGGTACATGGAACTGGTGGCACGCTATGGCGACATACCATATATCACTTCGGTGCTGACCGATGAGAGCCCAGAGGCATACGGCGAACGCACACCGCGAGGCGAGGTTGCCAACAGTATCATCGAACGACTCGAATATGCCATCGACAACATAGGCGACAGCAAAGCCGACGGTGACAATACGGTGACTGCCGACGTGTGCCGTGCCGCACTGAGCCGATTCCTCCTTCGCGAGGCAACGTGGGCTAAGTATCATGGCTTGAACGAAGACTACAAGACCTATCTTGAGAAATGCCTCAAGGTGTCGGGCGAACTCATGCAAGCCTATCCCGAACTATATAAGGGCAATGGCAACGACCATTATCCAGCAGCAGGCTTCGACAATGAATATACCACAGAAGACCTGACTGGAGTTCCGGGTGTGATTCTGTTCAAGCAGTATGTCGATGGTGTGCTGACCCACCGCTTCAGCGATTTCGTCCATGTGGCAGCTCATACTACCGACGCGCCTCAAGCCACTATCGACCTGTACCTGATGCAGAATGGCCGTCCTATCGCTAACAGCGAGTCAGGCTATAAGGGTGGTGAAGGACGAGACCTCTGGGATGTGTTCGATGGCCGTGACCCTCGTCTGCCTATCACCTTCGAGCCTCCTGTTCAGGCCAAGATAGGTAAGTTTGCCAATCCCGACAATGTCAATACTTTCGCGCAGTGGACTTTCTGGCGACCAGGCGAGAAACTCAATGGCAAGAACTATGTCATCACAGCCGACGACTCGGTGAAGTTCCGCCGATATATTGACTATTTCGGTCCAAACATCAAATGCTTTGACGGTGGAGGCGACCCAAGCTTGGGCAGCAAGCGACTGCCAGGTCATAACCACACCAATTCGATGTCTCATTCGGCACCAAACATCACCAAGTACAGCCAGACCGACAACTATATGCGTTGTCTCACAGGCTACTACTTCTGGAAGAGCTATACATCGTGGGAGAAGGGCTTGAACAAGAACTATCAGACTTCCGACAAGCCTATTTTCCTTATCTCTGAGGTATTGCTCAACTATGCAGAGGCAGCATGGGAGCTTGGCAGGTTCGACCAACATGTGGCAGACATGACCATAAACAAGCTTCGCGAACGCAGCGGCGTGGCACCGATGGAGGTGGCGCAGATCGACGAGAACTGGGATCCGAAGCGCGACAAGGGAACAGCAGCTTGGACCGCACAGTATGACAGCAAGACCAACTATGCTGTAGATCCAGTGCTTTGGGAAATACGCCGTGAGCGACTTGTGGAGCTCATGGGTACAGGTATGTCGTTCTACGATGTGAAACGATGGCACAAGGCTCCTTACTTCATCAACCGCCAGCCTTGCGGAGCATGGGTCACTGCCAAGGACCTGCCATACGGCACAGGCACATATACAGGCAATTTCGTAGATAACAATCAGATAGAAAAGACAGGTTCTGCCGACCCAAATACCTCGGGCAGCGGATGGATATATACCTACCCAGGTCCTCTCGCCAGCGGAGCGGGATGGCTCGACAAGTATTATTTGGAGCAGGTTCCGCTCAACCAGATAACGCTGAACCCGAACCTCACGCAGAATCCTGGATACGACAATGAATAATTAACTTTTTTACTAAACAATGAATATGAATAAGAAACCCCTGATCCTGGCTGTCGATGACATCCCTGTCAACACGACACTCCTGAAGTCACAGCTTCGATTCTCCAACTACGACATCATCACAGCATCCAACGGCAAGGAGGCTCTTGAGAAGATTGCTTCTGACCATCCAGATGCAGTGCTGCTCGATATCATGATGCCCGAGATGGATGGCTTTGAGACACTTGACGCTATCCGTTCAAATCCTGAGACCGAGAACTTGCCAGTCATCATGCTGACATCGCTCTCAGAGTTCGAGCATCACGCCAACGCTACAATGAAGGGTGCGACAGGCTATCTCACCAAGCCTCTAGTCACCAGCCAGCTCATCGAGACTCTCGACAAGCTCTTTGAATAATTAACATCAATATTTTTATGACTGCTAATTTCAAGGCATTGTGCCGCATCTTCACGATGATTGTCAAGGTTGACATGAAGAGCGGTGAATGTATTATAATAAAAAACGGAGAAACACACGGTATTGACGTTTCGGGTGTGACAAGCTTCGGTCAGCTGATCGAAGTGCTCACCGGTCGTCTCTCTTCACAGGCCGATGCCGATCGATTGTCGGCATTCACCAACCTCTCGACACTCATGGAGCGCGTAGGCAGCAAGTCGCACGTGCTCGAAGACTTCAAGTTTGCCGACTGTGGCTGGTGTCGTGTCAGCTTGGTACCAGACCAAGATGACACGACAGGCATTGTCGATCATTGTCTGCTCACATTCTTCGACATCGATGAGGTCAAGCAGGAAGAGATGAGAAAGCAGAAGGAGATGGAGCGCAACAATCTTGTGCTGAAGGAGGCTTTGGCAGTAGCCAACCATGCCAGTCAGGCAAAGACCACCTTCCTTAACAGCATGAGCCACGATATACGCACACCGATGAATGCCATCATTGGCTTCACTTCGCTTGCTGCCGCTCATATCGACAACCGCGATGCTGTGGCTGACTACCTGAAGAAGATCACCGTATCGAGCAACCATCTGCTGTCGCTCATCAATGACGTGCTCGACATGAGCCGTATCGAGAGCGGACGCACCAAGCTCGAGGAGAAGGAGGTGAGTCTGCCACAGGTGCTCCACGACTTGCGCTCAATCGTGCAGTCGAACATCCAGGCAAAGCAGCTCGACTTCTTCGTCGATATTCAGGACGTGATTCATGAGAATGTCATGGTCGATAAGCTTCGTCTCAACCAGGTTCTGCTCAATATCCTCGGCAATGCCATCAAGTTTACCCCTTCGGGTGGCACCATCAGTCTGCGCGTCATCGAGACTCCTTGTCCGCGTCAGGGCTATGCCGAATATGAGTTCCGCATCAAGGATACTGGCATCGGCATGAGTCCAGAGTACCAGCGTCACATCTTCGAGCCATTCACACGTGAGGAAACTGCCACCATCAGCGGCATTCAGGGCTCGGGTCTTGGCATGGCAATCACAAAGAACATTGTCGATATCATGAACGGAGCCATCGCTGTCAATAGTGAGATGGGCAAGGGCACAGAGTTCACAGTCATACTTGACCTCAAGAAGGTAGGCGAGCCAGTGTGTCAGGAGGCAATCCCAGAACTGCAGAACATGCACGCTCTGGTTGCTGACGACGACTTCAACACCTGTTCGAGCGTTAGCAAGATGCTCACCACCATCGGTATGCGTCCAGAATGGACCACTTCGGGAAAGGAGGCAGTGCTGCGCACACGCTATGCCAAGGAAGCGGGCGACGAGTTCCACGCCTTCATCATCGACTGGCTCATGCCTGATATGAACGGCATTGAGGTGGTGCGTCGCATTCGTTCTGAAGTAGGAGAGAGCACACCTATCATCATCCTCACTGCCTATGACTGGGCAGGCATAGAAGACGAGGCTCGTGAGGCAGGAGTCACAGGATTCTGCTCTAAGCCACTCTTCCTATCTGAGTTGCGCGACGTATTGAGCCGTCCGTTCCGCAAGGTAGAGAAGAAGGAGGAAGAAAAGGTCGATAGCTCGGCATTCGAGGGTAAGCGCATCCTGCTCGCTGAAGACAATGAGCTCAACCAGGAACTTGCCGAGGCAATACTCACTGAATATGGTTTCCTCGTCGAGATAGCAGGCGATGGAGTTAAGGCACTCGAAAAGCTCACCAGCCACGAGGCAGGATACTATGACGTGCTGATAACTGACATCCAGATGCCAGTGATGAATGGCTATGACCTGAGTCGCAACGTGCGTTCGCTCGATGACACGGTGAAGTCGAACATCCCAATCCTTGCACTCACAGCCAATGCCTTCGAGGAAGACAGGCAGTTAGCACTTGCAGCTCAGATGAACGGCCACCTGTCGAAGCCTATCGACGTCGATGAAATGCTAAGTACGATAAAAAGAGTATTGTAAATTATAAAGGAAAGAAACGATCATGCATAAATCTACTGTTCTGATTATCGAGGATAACGAGATAAACAGAGAAATACTCGAAGCTATCCTTGAAGACGATTATAACCTTCTCATTGCAGAGAATGGAAAGCAGGGTATGGAGCTCCTTTCCGCCCATACTGCTGACATTGATGTGGTATTGCTCGACATCCAGATGCCAGTGATGAATGGCTACGAGGTGCTCGAGGCAGTGAGCAACGACTTGAACCTCCGTCATATTCCTATCATCGTGACCACAGGCGACGATGGATTGGATGTCGAGGAACATTGCCTGACGCTCCATGCCACCGACTTTATCAAGAAACCTTATAACCCGCTCATAGTGCGTCTTCGCGTCGAGAACCTCATCCGTATGCGCAACTTCGCAGCAACGCTCAACGATGTCGAGATTGACAAGCAGACAGGTGTCTATACGCGCAATGCCTTCATGATCTATGCTCAGCAGTGGATCGATAGCCACCCAGACCTCGATATGACACTTGCGATGACAGATGTGCGTGGCTTCAAGCGCCTCAATGAGCAGATGGGTGACTCGTCGTTCGAGATCCTTCGCCGAGTGGTTGAAGAGATACGCAATGCTTATCCCGAAAACACCATCATCGGCACCTACAACATTGATCAGATCATCTACCTGCATCCTACGATCACCGGCAAGGACATGAGCAACGAGGAGAAGGAAGAATGGTATGAGACGAGATTCCGTAGTCTGTCGAAGGATATGGATGTCGTGATCAAGGCAGGTATTTGCGAGAATTTCGATACCACGAGACGTCTGATGGGCCATGTCAACAACGTGTGGGAGGCACTGCGTGAAGCAAAGAAGATTTATGGACGCTATTCGCGCTTCGTGAGCAAGGATCTCCTTGACAAGCTGCAGCGTAACGCACGTATCGAGGATCTGATGGAGAAAGCACTGAAGAACGGCGAGATGCAGGTGTATTATCAGCCGAAGCACGATGCCAAGACCGAGAAACTCGTGGGTGCCGAGGCATTGATGCGCTGGATAAGTCCAGAGCTTGGCTTCGTATCGCCAGGCGAGTTCATCCCTGTATTCGAGAAGAATGGCTTCGTGTCGATGGCCGATGCATTCGTTTGGCGAGAGACATGCAAAAACCAGCGCAAGTGGATCGACAACTGTCTCAAGGTTGTGCCAATATCAGTCAATGCCTCACGACACGACTTCGCACACAAGGATCTCGAGCAGTTTATCATCAAGCCTTTGCAGGACAATGGTATTGCAGAACATCTCATGCACATCGAGATCACAGAGTCGCTATTTGAGAACCTTTCATCCGAAGCCTTCAACCTGCTCCAAGACTTCCGTCATAGAGGCATCAAGATTGAGCTCGATGACTTTGGCACCGGCTACTCATCGCTCAACTCACTCTCTGAACTTCCAATCGACACTGTCAAGTTCGACATGTCGTTTGTGCGCAAGCTCAGCGACCCTCGCAAGCAGAAGGTGATGAAGGGCTGCGTGTCTATGATCAAGGATTTGGAACTGAGCTCGGTGGCAGAGGGTGTCGAAGATGCCGAGACCCGCAAGATGATAGCCGATATGGGAATAGACTCCATCCAAGGCTATTACTACTCAAAGCCGCTTCCAGCCGCTGAGTTCGAGGAGTATCTGGCAAAACAGAAATGATAATTATTTATATATAAAAAAGCTGCATCCGTGGAGGGTGCAGCTTTTTTGTATGCTTTGACTTGTATCATCAATCAGAAGAAAATGAGTTGGACGATGATATATATTGGGAGGCAGATGATGAGTGAGAACTTCATCATATAGCCGAAGAACGATGGCATCTTGATGCCGCTCTGCTCTGCGATTGACTTGACCATGAAGTTTGGTCCGTTGCCGATGTAGGTGAGGGCTCCGAAGAACACAGCACCGACAGAGATGGCTCCGAGGAAGGCATCGTTGGCAAGCCCGGCTATGTCACCCGATGGAGCCATTGAGTTGAACACCATGGCTGTAGGTGCGTTGTCGAGGAAGGCTGAGAGGATACCTGTGCTGTAGAGGAACTGCCAAGGCTGACTGAGCACTTCCTGGATCTGCTCCTTCATGCCTTCGAGGAACATAAGGGCAGGGGTCATAGTGGCGAAGATGCCGCAGAAGACACACGCCACCTCAAGTATTGGTGTCCAAGAGTAGTTGTTGTCCTTACGGGTCTGCTTCTTGGTAGTGACCATCGAAAGAATGATGATGATGATGAACACCCACTCGCGCAGGAGTCGGAGATAGAATGGTGCATCATGTCCGCCCATTGCTGGGATGTATTTTGCATTGATGAACATAGTAGCGCCGATGACACAGAGCAGCCAGAGGACGTTGATATGTCCGCTCACCTTGATTGGCTCGATGTTGGCATTATCCTTCTCGATGTTGCGCTTTGGCTCTTTCTTATAGTAATAAGTGTCGATGCCGAAGTATGTAGCAAGGAGGAGAAGTCCAGTAACAGCCCATTCCGGTGTGAGGTTGAAGAACCATGTGAACTCTGCACCCTTCTGGAATAGAAGGAACAACGGTGGGTCGCCAAGAGGTGTGAGCAGACCACCGCAGTTGGCTACGATGGCAATGAAGAAAAGGATGGTGTGAACCTTGTACTTGCGCTCAGAGATAGTCTGGATGAGCATACGCACGAGGAGCATTGCGGCACCGGTGGTTCCCATGAATGAAGCTAGGATCCAGCCGATAGCGAGGATAGTGGTGTTGATAGCAGGAGTAGCCTTGAGGTCACCCTTGATACAGATACCACCTGTGGTTACAAACAGTGCCATCAAGAGAAGGATGAATGGCACATAGTCGTAGATCATCTGGTGCTCAAGTTCGTGGCTCATGCCATTGACGCAGAGCCAGATGCCTACAGGCACACCGAGGATCAACGAGACATAGAGCTTGTGGAGGTTGTGCTCCCACCACTCTTCAAGCTTGGTGAGCGGAAAGATTGCGATGCAGAGGAGCATCACAACAAACGGGATAAGCATCCAAGCTGGGATAACGTGTTCCATACAATTCGTTTTATTGATGTATTATTTATTGTTGCAAAACAATGGGAGATATAGTCATCAGTCGAGCTTCAGGACAGCGAGGAAAGCGTTCTGTGGCACTTCGACCTTCCCGATCTGCTTCATGCGCTTCTTGCCTCGTTTCTGTGCTTCGAGCAGCTTGCGCTTACGCGATACGTCACCACCGTAACACTTGGCGGTCACGTCCTTACGCACCTGCTTGATAGTCTCACGGGCAATGATCTTCTGTCCGATGGCTGCCTGGACTGCTACGTCGAACTGCTGGCGTGGGATGAGCTCCTTTAGCTTCTCGCACATGCGTCGGCCGAATGGCACGGCATTATCGACGTGGGTGAGGGTAGAGAGCGCATCGACCTGTTCGCCATTGAGCAGGATATCGAGCTTGATGAGCTTCGAAGGACGGAAGTCGTGGATATAGTAGTCGAACGACGCATAGCCCTTTGAGATGGACTTGAGCTTGTCGTAGAAGTCGATGACTATTTCGCCGAGTGGCAGGTCAAAGTAGATCTCGACGCGGTTGCCCGAGATGTATTTCTGTTCGACGAGTATGCCTCGCTTGTCGAGACATAGTTTCATGATACCACCGATGAAGTCGGTCTGGGTGATGATGGTGGCGCGGATATATGGCTCCTCAATGTGCTCGATGGTCATGATATCAGGCATGCCCGATGGGTTGTGTATCTCCTTCTCAACGCCGTGCTTGTCGAACACCTTGTATGACACGTTTGGCACCGTAGTGATGACATCCATGTTGAATTCGCGGCCAAGACGCTCCTGTACGATCTCCATGTGTAGGAGTCCGAGGAAGCCGCAGCGGAAGCCGAAACCGAGAGCGAGCGATGACTCAGGAGTGAACGACAGTGAGGCATCGTTGAGCTGAAGCTTCTCAAGCGATGTGCGCAGGTTCTCATAGTCCTCTGGGTCGATAGGATAGACACCAGCGAAGACCATTGGCTTGACCTCCTCGAAGCCTGCTATGGCCTTGTCGCAAGGGTTCTTCTGATGGGTGATGGTGTCACCCACCTTGACTTCGGAGCTGGTCTTGATGCCCGAGCAGATATAGCCCACGTCGCCGCACTTGACTTCGGCACGTGGCTCCATGTCCATGCGCAGGATACCCACCTCGTCGGCATCGTATTCTGAACCTGTATTGACGAACTTAACCTTGTCGCCTTTCTTGAGCGAGCCATTGACAATCTTGTAGTAGCCAATGACACCCTTGTAGCTGTTGAATACTGAATCGAAGATGAGAGCCTGGAGAGGAGCATCGGGATCACCCACAGGGGCTGGCACTCGCTCGACGATTGCCTCGAGTATTTCTGGCACGCCGAGACCAGTCTTTCCGCTGGCACGCAGTATCTCGCTGCGGTCGCAACCGAGGAGTTCTACTATCTCGTCTTCCACGAGCTCGGGCATGGCGCTGTCGAGGTCGCACTTGTTGATGACTGGGATGATCTCGAGGTTATGGTCGATTGCCATATATAGGTTGGAGATGGTCTGAGCCTGGATGCCCTGGGTACCATCGACGATGAGCAATGCGCCTTCGCAGGCTGCTATGGAGCGGCTCACCTCGTATGAGAAATCGACGTGACCCGGAGTGTCGATGAGGTTGAGGATGTACTTCTCGCCATTGTGCATGTAGTCCATCTGGATGGCGTGGCTCTTGATGGTGATGCCACGTTCGCGCTCGAGATCCATGTTGTCGAGGATCTGAGCCTGCATGTCGCGCTCGGCTACAGTCTTGGTGTATTCGAGCAGGCGGTCGGCGAGAGTGCTCTTGCCGTGGTCGATGTGTGCAATAATACAAAAGTTACGAATATTCTTCATTGCTTTTTTCAAATTTTAGTGGCAAAGATAAACACTTTTGACCAATTATCAAAATTATTTGATAACATATCGCTCCAGATGATTGTTTATTGCTGCTGATGTCTAAAATATTGCTATCGACTCTGGGCTTTCTTTATCTTTCACTTGCTGTCTGCTTCGTTTTTTCGCTTCGGACGGTGACGCGACCTGCGCTGTCGTGAATTGACCTTTGTCTTTGGTTGCGGCAGTGGTGCATTGTCGTAGAAGATCTCGTATGGGAGTGCCATCTCGCGTTTCAGCCCATGATTGAGAGCGCGTACCAATCGACGGAAGCTGTTCTTGCGCGTTGACAGTCCGATGATGAAGTGGGGCAATGTGCGTGGCTTGCCGATGTACTCACGGTCGCGGAATAGTACTCTGAAGCGCAGGTAATCCTTGAGGGTGTGGATGACGGTCGAGACCTTTTCCTTGCCGAGCAGGGAATTGTTCAGAAGCGACACTGCCTTTTCGATGCCATCGACGATGGCGATGTCGGCAAAGAGTGCCACGAGCTTATAGACGCTCTCGGTGTGAGAGTGTTCCCTGACCATTGTGTTGAGCGCAAGGCGTGTGTGCGACCATATCGAGAAGTCGTCGCGAAGATGGTCGGCTCTGACTTCAGCGTCCATATATTGCTCAAGTCCTGGGAAGAGGAAGGGCATGAGTCCGCTCTTGTAGAGGTCTTCGATAGCACCTGCCATGTCTTTCGACTTGATCATCTTGTGTACCTCGTCGCGCATTCGGGTCGGAGCGGAGTTGACAATGAGTTCATGCTGGTCGATGATGGCCTGCCATGCTTCGGGGTCGAGCATGAAGCCCTTCTGATGCTTGAAACGTATGCCACGGAGCATACGCACGGGATCCTGTCGGAAGATCTCGTGAGGGTCGCCTGCGGTGCGCAGGTGGCGTGCCTTGAGGTCGGCAACGCCCTTGCCGCTCGGGTCGATGACCTTGCCCGTGTGGAGGTTCTTATAGAGGGCGTTGCAGGTATAGTCGCGACGCACTGCATCTTCTTCGAGCGTGCAGAAATGTGTCTCGATGAGTTCGGTGCCCTCCTCATTGTATTCTTCGATATGAGGCTCGACACATTCGACTAAGGTAAATGTACGGTCGATGATTACGTCCATCGCGGTAGTGCCGTAGCGCTTGTAGTAGAAAGGACCCTTGCACTTGTCGGGATGGGCCTGACACATATACTCGACGAATCTCTTCTGTCCATCGGGCATGTCGATGAGCAGGTCGAGGTCGGTGAATCGTTCGCCCAGCATCTCGTCGCGCACGCATCCTCCCACCAGATAGATCTTCTGGTAGAACTCTGAATCCTTGCCGATGCTGTCGTGTATGAATTTTAATGCTTTTTCGAATTTGTTCATAAAAAAATGTCCTCAGGATACTCGATATCTTCGAGGAAAAGAGCGTTGGCTGGAGCTGATTCTCCTGCCTTGCATCTGTTCTTGCCTTCGATGACATGACAGAACTGCTCGACTGTCATGCGGTGTCGTCCGACAAGCATCAGGGTTCCCACTACTGCTCTGACCATGTTGCGCAGAAAGCGGTCGGCCTTGATGACGAAGACATAGTCGCCCAGTCCGTTGGTTGTCCACCTTGCCTCCATGATACGGCAGTTGTTGGTCTTGACATCAGTGTGCAGACGGCTGAACGAAGTGAAATCGATATAGTCAAAAAGCTTGCTTGCCGCCTTGTTCATAAGGTCGATGTCGAGATCCCAGAAGATGCGGTAGGCATAGGGATTGAACGGATCCTTGTGAGAGGTGACATAGTAGCGATAGGTGCGCGAAATGGGAGAGAAGCGAGCGTGTGCTTCGGGACATACGGGCACCACCTTGATGATGGAGATGTCCTTGGGCAGGATGCCGTTGAGCCGACGGGTGAGGTCGTGCGTATCGATCGTCTTCTCTTCTTCGTTGATTTCGAAGTGCGCTACCATTAGGCGGGCGTGAACACCGGCATCTGTCCGTCCGGCACCCACAATAAAAAGCTCTCGCTGCAGGAGCAGAGAGAGCTTTTGTTCTATTGTTTCCTGCACCGACGTAGCATTAGGCTGACTCTGCCAACCGTGATATGCCGTTCCGTCGTATTGCAAGTAGATGAAATATCTCATTAAACGAGTTTGCGTGAACCGTCGCCGATAACTACGTCGATTACGCCTGGCTTCTTGCCAAACTTCTCGGCATACTTAACATTGGCAGTAGCGATGAACTTGTCATAGAGGTCTTCCTTCACGAGGTTGATAGTGCAACCACCGAAGCCGCCACCCATGACGCGTGAACCTGTTACGCCACATTCCTTGGCGATGTCGTTGAGGAAGTCGAGCTCTTCGCAGCTAACCTTATAGTTCTTGCTGAGTCCTTCGTGAGTCTCGTACATCTTCTGACCTACAGTCTCGTAGTCGCCCTTCTGGAGAGCGTCGCAGACAGCGAGTACGCGGTCGGTCTCACCGATCACATAGTATGCGCACTTGTAATCTTCCTCTGATACCTTGTCCTTAACCTCTTCGAGCATTTCGAAAGTAGCATCGCGGAGGAGAGTCACCTCAGGATGAGTCTTTGCGATCTCGGCAACCACTGTCTCGCAGCTCTTGCGGCGGTCGTTGTAAGCCGATGAAGCGAGCTCGTGCTTTACGTTAGAGTTGAGGAGGACGAGCTTGTAGCCCTGTGGGTCGAATGGGAAGTACTCGTATTCGAGCGAGCGGCAGTCGAGGCGGATGAGGCACTTCTCCTTGCCGAAGACGCTTGCGAACTGATCCATGATACCGCAGTTCACGCCGATGTACTTGTGCTCTGTAGCCTGACCAACCTTAGCGAGGTCGAACTTGCTGACCTTATTGTCGCCGAACATGTCGTTGACAGCAAATGCGAAAGCACTCTCGAGTGCTGCTGACGATGACATACCTGCGCCGAGAGGCACGTCGCCTGCAAATGCAGTATCGAAGCCCTTTACCTTGACACCACGGAGGATCATCTCACGGCAGACACCATAGATGTAACGAGCCCATGTAGCCTTAGGAGCATCGTAAAGTCCGAGTCCGAACTCAACATAGTCCTTGAGGTCGATAGAATAGGCACGTACCTTGTCTGTTCCGTTAGGGTTGATTTCGAGAACCATGCCCTGCTGAACTGCGCCTGGGAACACAAAACCACCATTGTAGTCGGTATGCTCACCGATGAGGTTGATACGACCAGGGCTTGCATAAACTGATCCTGTAGTGCCGAAGAAATGCTTCTTGAAACGAGAGCGAACGTATTCGATATCCATAGTATAAAAAGTTAAAATTGTGAAATAGGTATTTCTGATAATAATTTGGTATTTATATTTTAAGGAAAGAAAAAGGGGCACACATAATGCACCCCTTTAGGTTTCTTAGTCCTTCTTTGCAAGGTAAGCTGCCATTGCCTCAGCATTTGCCTTCTGAAGCTTTGTGATCTTGTTGAATGGAGTGTGGAAGCCAAAGATCTTCTTGCGCTTCTTTTCTGACTTTGCCATAATTGTTAATAATTTATTTATGTTGTTATTTGTTTCTTATTTCACGCTGAAAGCGTAGATTGTTGTCTGTGAGTAGGTCTCGCCTGGTGAGAGTACGCACTGCTCGAAGTTTGGCTGATTGATGCAGTCAGGGTGGTGCTGTGCCTCGAAGCAGATACCAGAGCGACGTGGGAACTTGCAACCGTTGACACCTACTGTGCCATCAAGGAAGTTGCCCGAATAAACCTGAAGACCTGGCTCGGTAGTATAGGTTGTCAATACACGACCAGTCTCTGGATCCTCGCAAACAGCTGCGAGAGTGAGCTCGCCTGGGTTCTTCTGGTTGATGCAGAAGCTGTGGTCGATGCCTGAACCGTTCTTGATCTGAACGTCATCGGCATCGATGCGCTCTGCCACCACTGTTGGCTGACGGAAGTCGAATGGAGTACCCTCGACTGGTGCCTTCTCGCCGAGTGGAATGGCGATTTCATCAACAGGGATGTACTTGTCGCAGTTGAGTGTGAGCACATTATTGATGATAGAAGGAGTCTCTGTCTTGATGCCGCCCAGGTTGAAGAATGAGTGGTTGGTCAAGTTGCAGAGGGTCTTCTTGTCGGTTGTAGCCTTGTAGTCGATGCGCACCTCGTTCTTGTCAGTGAGGGTGTAAGTCATCTCTACGTTGAGGTTGCCTGGGAAGCCTTCCTCGCCATCGGCAGAGACATACTTGAGCACGAGTGTCTGCTTGTCGCGCTGCTCAGCGTCCCACACGTGGTGAGAGAAACCTCTGAGACCACCGTGGAGACAGTTGGTCGCATTGTTCTGTGGCAATGTATATTCTACACCATCAATTGAGAACTTACCATTGGCGATGCGGTTGCCATAGCGGCCGATTGCAGCTCCGAGGTATGGGTTAACCTCATTCACCATGTCCTGAATATTGTTCAGTCCAAGCACGACATTGTCCAACTTGCCATTTCGGTCAGGCATCATCATCGATACAATGATACCGCCGTAGTTACAAACACAAATCTCTGCGCCAGTGGCGTTGGTCAATACATAAAGAGCCGTTGCCTTACCGTCAACTGTAGCCTCATAATTTTTAGGATCGAGTCCTGATAGTGTATTCATAATATTGCTTGTTTTTTTGCGTAGCCAAAACTACAATGTTAAAAATAATGTTGTTTTGCAGACATAACTGCGCGGCAAAGATAGTATTTATTCTGAAAACAGGCAAGAAACTATGTGCTTTTTTTGCGAAACACGAAACAATCGTCTTGTTTTTGCCATACGCAGTTTCTTTTTTTTTATGCAAAATAACCCAAACACGCTAAAAAATGGTAATTCCAGTTGCTTAAGTTTGGTCTATGAGTTTTTTTGCCTTAACTTTGCTTTCGCTTTTAATCTTACGACAACTAATACATAAATAATATATAGTAAAAATGGCAAAAGCATACGTTTTTCCGGGCCAGGGTGCCCAGTTTGTAGGAATGGGCAAGGATCTCTACGAGAGCAACGATCAGGCAAAGGCTTTGTTTGAGAAAGCTAATGAGATTCTTGGTTTCCGCATCACCGACCTTATGTTCAATGGTACTGAGGACGACCTGAAGCAGACAAAGGTCACTCAGCCTGCTGTCTTCCTCTGTTCTGTCATCCCAGCTCTCTGCGCTAACGTTGAGCCAGACATGGTGGCTGGTCACTCGCTTGGTGAGTTCTCTGCTTTGGTTGTGAGCGGTGCTCTCAGCTTCGAGTCGGGTGTGAGCCTTGTGAGCAAGCGTGCCATGGCTATGCAGAAGGCATGTGAGCTCAACCCTTCGACTATGTCGGCTATCATCGCTCTTCCTGATGAGAAGGTTGAGGAGATTTGCGCATCTGTCGATGGCGTGGTGGTTGCAGCCAACTACAACTGTCCTGGTCAGATCATCATCTCTGGTACCAATGAGGCTATCGCGAAGGCAAATGAGCTCATGCTCGCTGCCGGTGCAAAGCGTGCTCTCCCTCTCAAGGTGGGCGGTGCATTCCACTCTCCACTCATGGAGCCTGCACGTGCAGAACTCGCTGAGGCTATCGAGGCAACTGAGGTTCGCGCTCCTAAGTGCCCAATCTATCAGAATGTCGATGCTCAGGCTCATACCGATGCTGCTGAGATCAAGGCTAACCTCGTAGCTCAGCTCACAAGCCCTGTGCGTTGGACAAAGAGCGTTCAGAATATGATTGCAGATGGTGCTGATACGTTTATCGAGTGCGGTCCAGGTGCTGTGCTCCAGGGTCTGGTTAAGAAGATCGACAAGACTGTTACAGCACAGCCTCTTGCTTGAGTAGCAGATTGACTACTGATTACTGATTACTGATGAATTGTCGTCAGTAATCAGTTTTTTTGTTCAATGTCCACATCTTCACACCTTAACATCTTCACACCTTAACACTATAGTCAGCAAGACGGCAATGCCGATGGCGAGAGGATAGTAGAGGTACTGGCAGATGGATAGAGGTGAGAGGATGGCGCCCGAAGCAGCAGCAAGACCAGTGGCGGTGATGATCTGGGCGCTATATGGTATGAGTCCCTGGATGCAGCAGCTGGCTGTGTCGAGTATGCTTGCGCTGCGTCGTGGTGATATGCCATAGCGTGTGGCGATGTCCTTGGCAATCGGACCAGTAGTGATGATGGATACTGTGTTGTTGGCTGTGCAAATCACCACTAAACCTACGAGGGTGGCAATGGACAGTTCGGCTCCGCGTCGTCCGGAGATATTGCGTGTGAGCTTGCTGATGAGATAGTCGATACCGCCATTGTGACGGATCATCTCAAGCATGCCTGCTGCGAGTATTGCCATAACGATGAGGTCACCCATCGAGACGATGCCATTGCCCATGCTGCCCATCCACTTGAACACGTCGTAGCTGCCGTCGATGAGACCTATGATGCCTGTCGAGACGATGCCGAGCAGGAGTACGAGCATGACATTGAGTCCGCAGATGGCAGTGAAGATTACGAGCATGTATGGGATGATCTTCCACCAGTGGACTTCAGGTATGTCCTGTATGATGCTGACATCGCGTCCCATAATGTAGTAAACGATGAGCATGATGAGTGCCACAGGCATGACCAGGGCAAAATTGGCCTTGAACTTCTCGTTCATCTTGCATCCCTGTGTCTGTGTGGCTGATATGGTGGTGTCGCTAATGAATGAGAGATTGTCGCCAAAGAAAGCTCCACCCACGACGATAGCCACCATGAGAGGGAGAGAGATGTCGCTCTCCTGCGCTATGCCCACTGCCACTGGAGTGAGTGCTGCCACTGTGCCCACCGACGTGCCAATGGCAAGCGAGATGAAGCAAGAAGCAAGGAAGATGCCAGGCATGAGGAGAGAGGCGGGAAGGAGATCGAGAGTGAGATTGACAGTGGCATCGACTGCGCCCATGGTCTTGGCTGAGGCAGCAAAGGCACCAGCGAGGATGTAGATCCACACCATGAGAAGTACGTTCTCGCTGCCTGCACCACGAGAGAAGATCCTGACACGCTCGTCGATCTTGCCTTTGGTTATGGCAACGGCATAGATGCCTGCAATGAGAAAGGCGATGGTGACAGGCACCTTATAGAAGTCGCCCGCTATGATGCTCACGCCGAGATAGAGGGCAAGGAATAGAAAAAGTGGAGATAGAGCTTTCATTTCTGTTATTTTGAACTTGCAAAGATAAGAAAAAGTTTTAATATATCCGAAAAAATGTGAGGTTTATTGTACGTTGGGCGAAATTTTTTGAATATCTTCGCACAAAAATGCTGACAGAATGAAAAAGTTGAATAAGATATTCCGCGACTGGAAGTTGCCCATCTCGATGACCTTAGGCGCAATCATCTATTTCGTGTTCAGGGCTTTGCCCTTGCCTGCCGATGTCAGGCAATGTGCTTTTGTGGCTGTATCGAGATGGATTCAGCCGATCTTGCTGTTCATGATGCTCTTCTTGTCGTTCATCAAGGTCAAGCCCACAGAACTGCGTCCGCATCGGTGGCATCTGCGGGTGCTTGGCGAACAGGCACTCTGGTTTGTGGCGTTCTCGCTGCTTGCGATGCTGGCAAGCAATGAAGGCGTGAAAGTACTGTGCGAGGGTGCAATGCTGGCATTCATCTGTCCGACTGCCACCGCATCGGCTGTGATCACCAGCAAGCTTGGAGGCTCGACTTCAGGTGTGGTGACCTATCTCTTGCTGTGCAACCTGATGGTCTCGCTGCTTGCTCCGGTATTCCTGACATTAGTTGAGCCACATGCCGAACTATCCTTACTGACCTCTCTGTTCATGATCATGGGTAAGGTCTTTCCGCTGTTGCTCAGTCCGCTCATCATTGCATGGGTGGTGCGCTATCTTCTGCCTGGCTTTCATCGCTGGCTGCTGAAGTTCCCAGATCTGGCATTCAACATCTGGTTCGTGTCGCTTGCTCTTGCCATCACCGTGACTGTGAGGAGCATCATGCACAGCAACGTTTCGTACTGGTATCTGATAGGTTTGGCTATAGTGTCGTGTGTGTGCTGCCTTATGCAGTTCTGGCGCGGAAGGACGATAGGAGGCAAGTATGGGCATGAAGCGGCTGTGACAGCAGGGCAGGCATTCGGGCAGAAGAACACGGTCTTCATCATCTGGCTCGGACTCGTTTTTCTCAATCCTGTCACATCGGTCGTTGGAGGATTCTACAGCGTATGGCACAACACAGTCAACAGCTGGCAGCTGTATAAAGTGCGCAAAAAGGACAGTTGATGGCTTTTTATTATAAAATTTTACTGTTTTTTAAGTTAAAAGTGTGAAAGGACTGAATTATTTGCTATCTTTGTGCCGATTATTAATTGCTAAAGATTATTGCAAATGATGTATGACCTGATGCTTGAGCTTCCGATCTTTCAGGGACTCAGTCACACTCAGCTGACATCTATATTAGAGAAGGTACCTTTTCACTTCAAGAAATACAAGCCCAACGACTATCTGATACGTGTGGGAGAGGTGAGTGACAAGGTAGTGTTTCTGCTGTCGGGAAGAGTGCGTGTGATAACGCCCACCTACCGCGATGCCATCCTCATTGCAGAAGATTTTGAGGCTCCGCATACCATGGCTTTCTACAATATGTTTGGCAAGGAAACGACAACAAGGAGCAGCGTCTATGCACAGGGTTCTGTGGGGGTGATGGAACTTGGCAAGGAGCATTTCCTGCAGATGATTGCCGACAATCATCTGATGCTGGTCAATGTGCTCAACATACTGTCGTCGCACGCACAGAAGCCTCACATCATTCTTGATGCGATAGGAGTGACCGAACCTGAACTGAGGCTCGGCATGTGGCTGCTTGCCTACACGTCGTACAATGCCAAGAACGTCATCATCGACGCCAGCATCAAAGACTGGTGTTCGCTGCTGCATGTCGAGGGTCCTGCCTTCAACGATGCAGCCATGGCACTTGCCGACGGAGGTTACATAGAGCGACAGGAAGGCAAATTGAAATTGATAGATAGATATGGCTTAAGAACACATATAAGCCGTAATTTGGCCCAAAATTAACATTTTTGGGCTTTTCTGTTTTGCATACATTATAAATTAATTATATTTGCGCGTTAATAATCTTGGTGAAATACCAAGGTTTTTCCTATTCGAAACAAAAAATAAAAACATAAATAGGTTATGAATATTTTAGAATTGAGTGAGCAGGAGATCGTGCGTCGTAATTCGCTTGATGAACTACGCCGCATCGGCATTGAGCCATATCCTGCTGCAGAGTATGTAGTGACAGGTTATTCAGACGAGATTAAGGCGAACTTCGTTGATATCGCTGAAGGTGAGGATCCTGCAGTAGTGGGTCGTCAGGTGAGCGTTGCCGGACGTATCATGAGCCGCCGTATCATGGGTAAGGCTGCTTTCATGGAGTTGCAGGATTCGAAGGGTCGTGTGCAGGTCTATGTGTCGCGCGATGCCCTCTGTCCAGATCCAGAGAATACGGTGATGTACAATACAGTGTTCAAGAAGCTTCTCGACATTGGCGACTTTGTGGGCGTGAAGGGTTATGTATTCCGCACACAGACTGGCGAGATCAGCGTTCATTGCTCTGAACTCACAGTCCTCTCGAAGTCTATCCGTCCGCTTCCTATCGTGAAGTACAAGGATGGTGTGGCTTACGACGGTTTCAATGATCCAGAGCTCCGCTATCGTCAGCGTTATCTTGACCTCATCGTCAACGATGGCGTGAAGGATGTGTTCCTGAAGCGTGCCAAGATCGTGAGCACCATGCGCAAGGTCTTTGACGAGGCTGGCTTCACCGAGGTCGAGACTCCTATACTCCAGCAGATTGCGGGTGGCGCAAGCGCTCGTCCGTTCATCACTCATCACAATGCTCTCGACGTTGATCTCTACCTCCGTATCGCAACAGAGCTTTATCTGAAGCGACTCATCGTAGGTGGTTTCGAGGGCGTTTATGAGATTGGCCGTAACTTCCGCAACGAAGGTATGGACCGCAGCCACAATCCAGAGTTCACCTGCATGGAGCTCTATGTTTCGTACAAGGATTACAACTGGATGATGTCGTTCACCGAGCAGTTGATCGAGAAGATCTGCATCGCAGTCAACGGTACTACAGAAGTAAAGATTGGAGACAACATCGTCAACTTCAAGGCTCCATATCGCCGACTCCCAATCCTCGATGCCATCAAGGAGAAGACTGGTTACGACCTGTCGGAGATGAGCGAGGACGAGATGCGTGAGGTGGCAAAGAAATGTGGCGTGGAGGTAGATGATACCATGGGCAAGGGCAAGCTCATCGACGAGATCTTCGGTGAGACTTGCGAAGGCTCGTTCATCCAGCCAACCTTCATCATCGACTATCCTGTCGAGATGTCGCCACTCACCAAGATGCACCGCAGCAAGCCGGGACTTACCGAGCGTTTCGAGCTCATGGTCAACGGTAAGGAACTCGCCAATGCTTATTCAGAGCTCAACGACCCAATCGACCAGTACAACCGTTTCGTAGAACAGATGAAGCTTGCCGACAAGGGTGATGACGAAGCTATGATCATCGATCAGGATTTCGTGCGTGCGCTCGAATACGGTATGCCTCCTACATCTGGTATCGGCATCGGTATCGACCGTCTGTGCATACTCTTGACTGGTCAGCCAACAATCCAGGAAGTGCTCCTCTTCCCAACGATGAAGCCAGAGAAGGTGGCTCCAAAGGACAAGGAAGACAAGTATGTGGCACTCGGCATCCCTGCTGAATGGGTACCAGTGGTACAGAAGGCAGGCTACAATACTGTAGAGAGCCTGAGAGGAGTGAAGCCTGGCAAGCTCTTCCAGGAGCTTCTTGACATAAAGAAGAAGTATCGTGACTATCTTGCTGACCTCCAGAATCCTACTCAGCAGGATGTTGCCGAATGGATTGAAAAACTCGGATAATACAGTTCTGATATGAATATTCCAGGAAGAGTAGCCATACTCGGCAGCGGAAGTTGGGCTACAGCAGTGGCAAAGATAGTGCAGCAGAATGGTGCTGACATGTACTGGTACATGCGCAATCAGGATCGTATCGAGCAGTTTCAGAACCTCGGGCACAACCCTGCCTATCTTTCAAGTGTGCGTTTTGATGTATCGCGCATCAAGTTTACTGCCGACATCAACGAGGCTGTGCGTGGCAGTGACACGGTGATCTTCGCCATGCCTTCGCCTTATCTGAAGATGCATGCAGAGAAGATTGAGGCATCGTTCAAGAATAAGATAGTGATCTCGGTGATCAAGGGTATCGTCGCTGACGATAACATCACCATTTCAGAGTATCTTCAGGCAAAGTTCGGCCTTGAGGACTGGCAGGTGGCTACGCTCAGCGGACCAAGTCATGCTGAAGAGGTTGCATACGAGCGACTCACTTACCTGACTGTGGGCTGCAAGGATGATGACGTAGCCGAGGAACTTGCCGATTTCTTTGGAAACTATTATGTCCACACCACGGTGTCGAACGACATAATCGGTATCCAGTATGCCGGAGTGCTCAAGAACATATATGCCATTGCATCGGGTATCATCGGTGGCTTGAAGTATGGCGACAACTTCCATGCCGTATTGACAGCCAATGCCATCCGAGAGATGAACAACTTCATCAGCAGGCTGGCACCATTGCCTGACCGACAGATCGTGGAATCGGTCTATACTGGAGACCTCTTGGTGACTTCCTATTCGAAGTTCAGCCGCAACCACCTCTTCGGTACAATGATTGGCAAGGGCTACAGCGTGAAGACAGCCCAGCTGGAGATGGAGATGGTGGCAGAAGGCTACTACGGCACGAAGTGTATCAAGGAGATCAACCAGAAGTATGGTGTCTCGATACCTATTGTCGATTGTGTCTATAACATCCTCTATAAGCGCATGAGTCCGTTTGTCGAAATCAAGCTGCTCAGCGATCTATTAAGATAATATCAGGTTATAAGGCTGTAAGGTTATAAGGTTGTAAGGTTTGCTTAGCGCGAATCAAAAAAACCTCAAAACCTCAAAACCACAAAACCTTGAAACCATAAAACCTCTAAAAATATGAAACTTTGTATTGAAAAAGCACAATGCTTTGTTCCTGCTGGCAGCCTTGCAGCTGTAGCAGCACAGACAGCTCCTTGCAACGAGCTCCTTGAGAGCGGCAAGGGTGCAGGTAACGATTTCCTTGGTTGGGTTCACCTCCCATCAAGCATCACTGACGAGTTCCTCGATGAAGTACAGGCTACTGCTGATCTTCTCCGTTCAAAGGCAGAGATCATCGTGGTTGCTGGTATCGGTGGTTCTTATCTTGGCCCACGTGCCGTGAACGAGGCTCTCGACCACACTTTCGGTCTCAATGGCAACAACCCACGCGTAGTATATGCTGGCAACAATATCGGTGAGGACTATCTCGCTGACCTCATGGAGCTCCTTGATGGCAAGACATTCGCCATCATCAATATCTCAAAGTCTGGTACGACTACCGAGACAGCTCTTGCATTCCGTCTTTTGAAGACAAAGCTCGAGGCACAGGTAGGCAAGGAGGCTGCCAAGGACCTCATCGTGGCAGTAACAGACAAGGAGAGGGGCGCAGCTCGCAAGCTCGCTACAAAGGAAGGCTACAAGACATTCGTCATCCCTGACAATGTAGGTGGTCGTTTCTCGGTTCTCACTCCAGTAGGTCTCCTCGCTATCGCTTGCGCTGGTCACGACATCAAGGCTCTCGTGAAGGGTGCACAGGACATGGAGAAGGCTACAGGCGTTGACGTTCCTTATGAGCAGAACCCAGCAGCACAGTATGCAGCAGTGCGCAACGCACTCTATCAGTATGGCAAGAAGACTGAGATTCTCGTCAACTACCAGCCAAAACTCCACTATATGATGGAGTGGTGGAAGCAGCTCTTCGGTGAGTCAGAGGGTAAGGATCACAAGGGTATCTATCCTGCTTCTGTCGATTTCACTACCGACCTTCACTCAATGGGTCAGTGGATCCAGGAGGGTGAGCGTACGATCTTCGAGACAGTAGTTTCTGTAGAGAAGGCCAACAAGACAGTGCTCTTCCCATTCGATGAGGAGAACCTCGACGGACTTAACTTCCTCGCTGGCAAGCGTGTCGATGAAGTGAACAAGATGGCAGAGCTCGGTACACAGCTCGCACATGTCGATGGTGGAGTGCCTAACATCAAGATTACTATCCCTGTGCTCGATGAGTACAACCTCGGTCAGCTCATCTACTTCTTCGAGCGTGCTTGCGGTATCTCTGGCTACATCCTTGGCGTCAACCCATTCAACCAGCCAGGTGTAGAGGCTTATAAGAAGAATATGTTTGCTCTTCTTGAGAAGCCAGGTTACGAAGAGGCAACCAAGGCTATCAAGGCTCGTCTTGCTGAATAATGACCAAAGCTTTTCTATTTGACATGGACGGCGTGTTGTTTGACAGCATGAAGCATCACGCCGAAGCATGGTACAAGGTCATGGGTGAACGCTACGGTTTCACCTGTGACCGTTCTGTATTCTACCTTTACGAAGGCAGTACGGGCGGACAGACCATCGACGCTTTCTTTGTTGAGCAGAAAGGCCGTCATGCCACCGA
Organism: Bacteroidales bacterium; assembly: GCA_004557315.1. GTDB lineage: Bacteria > Bacteroidota > Bacteroidia > Bacteroidales > UBA3663 > Liminaster. Next base: position 22,760 of record SFEH01000001.1, on the reverse strand, counting down.
CGACGAGTGGCGACAGATTTACAAGGAGAAGTCGGAGGTCTTCGCTTCGCTTGGTGAGGCTTTGCCTATGGAGGGCGCGGCAGAAGTGTTGCGCAAGGTAGGAGAGATGGAAATGGCGCGAGTGCTTGTGACGGGTTCAGGTCAGGCAAGTCTTATCGGCCGTCTCGACCATGCCTATCCTGGAGTTTTCGACGAGGCGCACATGGTGACAGGCAACGACTGCCCTATAGGAAAAGGCAAGCCTCATCCGTATCCATATCTCAAGGGCCTTGAAAAGGCAGGAAACATAAGACCGGAAGAGGCTATTGTGGTTGAGAATGCCCCATTGGGCATCAAGGCAGCCAAGGCAGCAGGTATCTATACAGTGGCGGTCAATACCGGACCGCTCGACCCTCAGGTACTGAAAGATGCTGGTGCCGACATTGTCTTAGGTAGTATGACCGAGCTTGCGGAGAAAGTTGTCGCGATAGCTTCCGCCGACAGGGATGCTGACACCTGCCACAGTTACTGACATCGAACCGACTTCAGAGATGTGGTCGATCGACACTATATAACTCTTATGTACGCGCGCGAAGAGATCTGACGGCAGCTGTTCCTCAAGGTTCTTGAGCGAATAGAGTGCCGTGATACGCTTGGTTGTCGTATAGAAAGAGACATATTCACGCTGACCCTCTATATAGAGCAGGTCGGCGTAATATATTTTATAGAGCTTATAGTCGGCCTTTACCATGATGAAGTCTTCGCTGTTGCTGACCGACTGCAGTCCGTTGATTTTTGCCTTTGCCTTGTCGATAGCCTTCTGGAATCGTTCGAAGGCAATAGGCTTGAGCAGATAATCGACGGCATCGGCCTCGAAGCTCTCCAGGGCATATTCGCTATAGGCGGTGGTGAAGATGATGGCAGGGACAGAGACGCAGGTCTTGGCAAAGTCCAGGCCGTTGAGGTCGGGCATGTGGATATCGAGCAACAGGATATCGACCTTGTTGTCCTTGACCAGGTTAAAGGCTTCGAAGGCATTGGCGGCAGTACCTACCACATTCATGTCTTCCATTTTCTCCAGATAGCTCAGCAGCAGTTTGCGAGCCAAGAATTCATCATCTACAATCAGTACGTTGTATTTCATAATTTTCTTAAAGGGAGTTATCTTCCATTAACTCCATGATAAAAATTAAACATTTATAATAAGCTTTGTCTTATACACACATTCGGTTTCAGAGATCTCGAAAGAGTAGTCGTCACCGAAGATCAGGTTGAGTCGCTGGCGCACATTGTTGATTCCGATGCCTGTGCGTTCGTCGTCCTCCTGCTGATATTGGTTAAGGTGCTTTGAGTTCTCGGTCTCGAACACCACGCGTTTGTCTTCCTGCAGCAGAGAGATACGGATGAAGGCGTTATGGTCGTCGATGATACGGCTATGCTTGAAGCAGTTTTCGACCATAGGCTGGAATACCATAGGAGGGATCTCCATGCTGTTGTTCTGAATTTTACAATCGAAAGTCAGGTTTGGCACATTTTCCATCCTTATCTTCTGGAAGTCGATATAATTGCGGATATAAGCCACTTCCTTAGCTATTGGCACCCTGTCGGCACGGCAGTCATCGATCACGAATCGGAGCATCTCTGACAGTTTCATGACACTATCTGGAGCCTTCTCGTCTTTTGTCAGGGTCAGCGAATAGATGCAGTTGAGCGCATTGAAGAGGAAGTGAGGATTGATTTGCGCCCTAAGATATTTCAGTTCCTGCATCATGCTCTGCACTTTTGTTTCCTGTTCGAGTCGCTTAGTTTCATCAAGCATGTGGGAGATGGTGACGACGGCGAAAGTGATGCAAAGAAGAATAATATATTTGGTGTATAGGATATCCTTGCCCACTCTTTCTTCTATCATGGCCAATCGTATCACTGTTTCTTCAGGCAGGTTCACCAAGTTGTGGTTGAACAGATATCCATAGATGCGTGTGTCGATTGACACCACGACTGTCGATAGCAACAAGATGGTGATGAAGCTATAGAGATAGTACCATAGACGTGATTTCTGAAGGAAACGCGGGATGAGCACACGTCGCAGCAGTTCGGTCATAGCCAGCATCGGGGAGATGGAGATGGTGGACATGAGCAGACTCGCCAAGAGCGGCATGCGTCGTGACGTAGCAACCAGAAAGATCAGGAAGATCACTATCCAGGTGTATGTTCTGCGGTTGCGATAGATGTGCTGAAGAAATTCCTTACGTTTTTTCATGTTGCAAAGATACTTCCTTTTTTGTAAAGTTAATGTTGTAATCGGTGCTAAAAAATCTTAAATGGTTGAATAATGTGGTGTTTTGGTTGAAAATATAGCTATATTCGTTGATATGAATTTTTATATATATTATATTTTTAGTAAATTCGCGTTCGAATTCAGGTGAGAAAAATCTAAAAAATAGAAGAATAATGAAAAGTATCAGTAAAAAAATCCCTTTTGTTATGGGATTGTTCGCCCTCGGCTTGTTGATGCCGCAGCAAGCAAAAGCACAGAATGATTCTGTGAGCATGAATCTCGACAAGGTACTTGAGGTTGCTCTCTGCGACAACCCTGATATCAAGGTTGCTGACAAGACCATCGAGATTCAAAAGTACGCCAAGAAGGAGACCATCACAGGTCTTTTCCCAACTCTTTCAGCATCGGCTTCAGGTGTTAAGAATATTAAGGTTGCCACAATGGTGATGGCGATGGGAGATCAGGTTATCAAGGCCAAGATGGGTCGTCCTTACAACTACCAGCTTACTGGAACGGTAGCTCTTCCGCTTGTTGCTCCACAACTATGGAAATCGGTTGAGCTCTGTGAGGAACAGGTGCAGCTTGCAATCGAACAGGCTCGTTCGAGCAAGGTATCTACAATCTCAGGTGTAAAGAAGGCTTTTTACTCGGTACTTCTCACTCGCGACAGTTATGATGCGATTCTTGCAAGCTATAACGTAGCTGAGGAATCGGCACAAAACACAGCCAAGATGTTTGAGCAGGGACTTGTTTCTGAATATGACAAGCTCACAGCCGACGTGCAGCTTGCCAGCATCAAGCCACAGCTTCTTCAGGTTGCCAACGGGCTCAAGCTCGCAGAGATGCAGCTCAAGGTGCTCATGGGTGTCGATGTTGAGGAGCCGATCAAGTTTGAAGGAAAGCTCTCGGACTACGAGACCGACCTCTTCAGCGAACTCATGCTGCTCAAGGAAGACACTTCACTCGACAACAACTCTACTCTCAAGCAGCTTGACATACAGCGTCGTCAGCTCGAACTGTCAGAAAAGCTCAATAAGCTCGGATATATTCCAACGCTTGCACTCCAGTTGCAGGCAGGTTATTCTTCAATGCCTGATAAGTTCAATCCATTCAAGGCCGATTACTACGGAAGCACTTCTTTGGCATTGGCATTCTCATGGAACATCTGGGATGGTGGTGCAAAGATGATGAAGACCCGTCAGAACAAGCTTCAGCTCGAGAACCTTGATGTCCAGCGCGAACATGTCAAGCGCCAGCTCGAACTCTCGATCAGCAGCAGTCTCAACAGCATCGAGACAGCAGCCGAGCAGGTAGTGAGCAACAAGGAGAACGTCTATAGTGCCGAGAAGGCATACAACATCAGCAAGAAGCGCTACGACGTAGGTTCAGGCACAATGCTCGAACTCAACAGTAGCGAGACTCAGCTGCTAAACGCACGTCTGCAGTACGTACAGTCAATCTACGACTTCCTCACCAACCGTGCTGCTCTTGAAGAGACACTCGGCAAGGTAGTGACAGGAAAGTAATTTATTGAAGCAATAAAATTATTATCGACAATATGAAAAAAGTATTTATGGCATTTGCAGTCCTTGCTACTGTGTTCACTTCTTGCGTGAACAACAAGGAGACTGCTACTACATTCCGTACTGCAGAGACAGACGAGGCAGTGAATGTAAAGGTGAAGAAGGTTGAGGCACGTGATGTGGCACAGCTTGTTGAGTTTACAGCCAATGTTGAGGCAAACAAGGTCAATTCCATTGCTCCTCAGGCTCCTGTGCGTATCCGTGAAATCAAGGTTGAGGTAGGCCAGCAGGTTACAGCAGGTCAGGCCCTCGTAATCATGGACAACACCAACCTCAATCAGGTCAAGCTCCAGCTCGACAACAACCGTCTGGAGTTCCAGCGTATCGACGAGCTCTACAAGGTGGGTGGTTGCAGCAAGTCGCAGTGGGATCAGATGAAGACCCAGCTCGAAGTGCTTGAGAGCAACTACAACAACATGGTTGAGAATACTACTCTCCGCAGCCCTATCAATGGTGTCGTTTCTGCACGTAATTATGACAATGGCGACCTCTATGGCGGCCAGCCTGTTCTCGTGGTACAGCAGATTTCGCCTGTCAAGCTCATCATCAATGTCAATGAGCAGTACTTCAAGGAGGTAAAGGTAGGCATGCCAATCGAGAATATTACCCTCGATGCTTATCCTGGTGAGGTATTCACAGGCAAGGTATCGATCGTATATCCTACACTCGATGCTGCAACACGTACTTTCCCCGTTGAGGTGAAGATTGATAATGGCAACCAACGCGTTCGTCCAGGTATGTTCGCACGTGTGACACTCGACTTCGGCAATGCCTACCATGTGTGTGTTCCAGATCAGGCTATCGTGAAGCAGAATGGTTCGGGCGACCGCTTTGTCTATGTCGTAGGTGCCGACAACCGAGTATCGTTCAACAAGGTTGAGCTCGGTCGCCGCATCGGTGCAGAGTACGAGGTGGTCAGCGGTGTTGAGCCAGGTTCGACAGTAGTAGTATTTGGACAGACACTCCTCGCAGCAGGCAAGAAGGTCAATATCCTTAATTAAAAAAACAGTAACCAATGACAATATATGAAGGTTCGGTCAGACGACCGATTATGACCACGCTGGTCTTCATGGCCGTTGCAATCTTTGGTCTCTATTCCCTCACCAAGCTGCCTATTGATCTCATGCCGGATATCGAGAGCAATACCATCATGGTGATGGAGACCTATGCAGGTGCAAGTGCCGAAGATATCGAAAACAACGTGACCCGACCACTTGAGAACACACTCAACTCGGTCAACTATCTGAAGCATATCACTTCACAGTCGAAAGAGAACTATTCGATCATCACGCTCCAGTTTGAGTATGGCTACGACATCGACGCCCTTACCAACGACGTGCGCGATAAGCTCGACATGGTGAGTCAGTCGCTTCCTGACGGAGCAGGCACACCTATCATCTTCAAGTTCTCGGCCGACATGGTGCCTATCCTTATCCTCTCGGCTCAGGCAAAAGAGAGCAAGGACGCGCTCTATAAGATCCTCGACGACCAGGTAGCAAATCCGCTTGCACGTATTGCAGGTGTAGGTACAGTATCTGTATCTGGTGCTCCTGAACGTACTATCTATGTCTATTGTGACCCAGAGAAGCTCGAGGCTTATAATATCCCTATCGAGACCATCTCGAACATCATCGGAATGGAGAACCGCAATGTGCCTGGTGGCTCATTCGACTCTGGTAACAATGCCTATTCGCTCCGTGTCAAGGGTGAGTTTGAGGATCCTAAGGAACTTGAGGATCTCGTAGTCGCTACCCGTGGCAACCAGATTGTGCATCTCCGCGATGTGGCTCGTGTGCAGGATGGAGTTCAGGAACGAGCTCAGGAGGTTTATTCTTATTTCACTAACCCTGACGATCCAAAGGGTTATTCGGGCGAACTTGGTGCGATGATCATTGTCCAGAAGCAGTCGGGTGCAAACTCTGTGGCAATCTCAGAGAAGGTGCTTGCCATGCTTCCTGATATTCAGAAGAATCTGCCATCCGATGTCACTCTTGGTGTGATTGCTAATACATCCGAGAATATCTACGCTACCATCGGCTCACTCGAAGAGACCATCATCTATGCAATGCTCTTCGTGGCTCTGGTTTGTATGATTTTCCTTGGACGCTGGCGTGCGGTGGTCATCATCTGTATCACCATCCCATTGTCTCTCATCGCATCGTTCATCTACCTTGCGGTTACAGGCTCTTCGCTCAACATGATCTCACTCTCATGTCTGAGTATCGCCATTGGTAACGTCGTCGATGATGCCATAGTAGTATTGGAGAACGTCACAAACCATATTGAGAAGGGTAGTGACCCTAAGCAGGCTGCTATTCATGGTACCAACGAGGTGGCGATCTCGGTTATCGCTTCTACACTCACCATGATAGGTGTGTTCTTCCCATTGACCATGGTTCCTGGTATGGCAGGTGTGCTCTTCAAGGAGTTGGGTTGGATGATGTGTATCATCATGACTGTATCTACTACTTCGGCACTCACCTTCACACCAATGCTCTGTAGCCAGATGCTCCGACTCAAGAAGCGTGAGAACTGGTTCACTCGCTGGTACAATCATTATATGGTAAATGGCGTGCTCGACAAGCTCGATGTTTGGTATTCAAAGCGAATCAACTGGGCTGTTCGCCATCGCTTCACGATGGTTGTGGCAATCCTCGTCTTCTTCGTCGTGTCGTTGCTCCCTCTGTACTTCAATCAGATCGGTACTGGTTTCTTCCCACAGAGTGACTCTGGACGTATCTCGGTAACACTTGAGTTGCCTACAGGTTCGCGTCAGATGCGAGCTCAGGAGATTGCTGAAGAGCTTGCCAACAAGTGGATGAGCCGCTGGGGTACACCTGAAACAAAGGTGCTGCGTGCCTGCAACTATTCGACAGGTCAGGCTGATACCGACAATACCTTCGCTTCGATGCAGAACAATGGCTATCACGTTATCAATTTTAACATTGCGTTGTGGAAAGTGGACGAGCGTAATATGGATGTAACAATGTATGACGTAGGTAACCAGATGCGCGAGGACCTCAAGATGTACCCTGAGATTGCCAAGGTTCAGGTAACAGAAGGTGGACAGTCGGGTATGGGCGGACAGACCACAGCCTCATTCGAGATCTATGGTTACGACCTCATGCAAACCGACTCGCTCGCACAGATCCTGAAGTCACGCATGATGAATGTCAAGGGTGTATCCCAGATCAATATCTCACGTTCTGACTATCAGCCAGAGGTCAACATCGACTTCGACCGTGAGAAGCTTGCTCGCTATGGTCTCAACCTCACTACTGCAGGTCAGTATATCCGCAACCGTTTCAATGGTACTACAGCTACTTACTTCCGTGAGGATGGTGAGGAATATGATGTAGTGGTGCGTTATACTCCAGAAGTGCGCGAGGATGTCGAGACTATTGAGAACATCCTGCTCTATGGTTCTAATGGTTCGACAGTTCGTGTCAAGGACGTCGGTCGTGTGGTAGAGCGAGAGACACTTCCTACCATCGAACGCAAGGATCGTCAGCGTGTCAATACGGTAACCTGCGTTGTTAATGCCGATGAAGCGAGTCTTAGTGACGTCGTAGAAGGCGGTCTTGCACAGATTGAAGAGATGCGTGCCGAAGGTCTTCTCTCGGGCGATGCTTCTATTATCGTGTCAGGTTCATACGAAGATCAGCAGGATTCGTTCAAGGATATGGCAACACTCGGTCTGCTCATCCTCATCATCGTGTATATCGTCATGGCAGCACAGTTTGAGTCATGGAGCGACCCTACCATCATCATGCTTGTGTCTATCCCATTCACCTTCACAGGTATCGTGCTCGCACTCTGGCTCACAGGTGTCGATCTCAATATCATGTCAATGCTCGGTGCCATCATGTTGATTGGTATCGTGGTGAAGAACGGTATTGTGCTCATCGACTATATCCACCTCCAGCGCGAACGTGGCCTCAGTGTCATCCAGGCAGTCGTAGTGTCGGGTAAGAGCCGTCTGCGTCCTGTGCTCATGACGACCTTGACCACTATCCTCGGTATGCTCCCAATGGCAATCGGTACAGGTCAGGGTTCGGAGATGTGGCAGCCAATGGGTATCGCCATCATCGGTGGTCTTGTTGTCTCTACAGCCATGACACTTGTGGTTGTTCCTTCTATCTACTGTATGTTCCAGGGTTCAAAGATCCGCAGTGAGCGTCGTGCACATGCCGAGAAGCTTGGTCTTGATGCCGACTGGAAGAAGGCAAAGCGTCGTTTGATCAGAAGAAAAAAACAGAAATAAGTTATGAAAGCTATATTTATCAGTTTCGACCAGGCACATCGTGATGAAGTGGTCGAGGCTCTCAGCCGCAGTCTTCAGCGAGGCTATACCATGTTCCCAGACACCTGGGGACGTGGTTCGAAAACAGGCGAACCTCACCTCGGTAGCCATGCATGGCCTTCAATCAACAGCTCTATCCTCACAATCTGTGAAGATGACCGTGTGGCTCCAATCATGAACCGCCTCCGTGCCATCGATGAAGAGACTCCTATGCTCGGGCTCCGTGCATTTGTTCTCCCAGTCGAAGACATGCTCTAATGCAAATGTTATAGTAAGGAATACTAAACTAACTATGCTGATTAGCGATGCTAACTATGCTGATTAGCGATGCTAACTATGGTGTTTAGCTACGCTAAGTATGGTGTTTAGTTATGCTAAGTATTGTGATTAATATGAAAAATCCCGGGGCAATGTGCCCCGGGATTCTTTATGTATAGCCTATGATTGTTCAGACATTTGTTTCGGCTCTCATTGAGGTTGGTGGAATAGTGAAGTCCTTGCGATGGAAGACGAAGCTCTGCCCGAGGTATTTCTCTTTTACGAGAGGATTGGTAGCGAGTTCTTCTGACGTACCCTGGAACAGGATGCGGCCTTCGAAGAGTAGGTAGGCACGATCGACTATGGTCAATGTCTCGTTGGCATTGTGGTCGGTGATGAGGATGCCAATGTTTTTCTCCTTGAGCTTATAGACGATATACTGGATATCTTCTACGGCGATAGGATCGACACCTGCGAAAGGCTCATCGAGCATGATGAATTTAGGCGAGATGGCGAGACAGCGTGCAATCTCGACACGACGTCGTTCGCCACCCGAAAGGCGGTCACCGAGGTTCTTGCGCACCTTATGCAGGCGGAACTCCGAGATGAGCGATTCGAGCTTCTCTTTCTGCTCGTCTTCTGTCAGATTGGTCATCTGGAGAGTGGCGAGGAGATTGTCTTCGACCGTCATCTTTCGATAGACCGAAGCCTCCTGTGCGAGGTAGCCGATTCCTGCCTTCGCACGTTTATAAACTGGATATTTGGTGATTTCCTTGTCGTCGAGGAATATTCTGCCCTCATTAGGCACGATGAGACCGGTGGTCATATAGAATGTTGTTGTCTTGCCTGCGCCGTTGGGACCAAGCAAACCTACTATCTCACCCTGCTTCACGTCGATGCTGACATGATTGGCAACGGTACGAGGTCCGTATCGTTTCACAAGATTATCTGTGCGCAATACGCTGCGGTTATCTTCCATTCAGTTCCTTATTTTTGGTTTTAGACTGCAAATATAATAAAAATTTATATTAAAGAATATAAAGTTAAGCCATATTTTGTTTTTTTTGCCTATCTTTGCATTTGATTAAACATAAAAGACAACAAGAATGATAATAAATGAGTGGATAACAAACCTTGGACGATACATGCTTCTGATGAAACGCGTGTTCACCAAGCCAGACCGATGGTCGTTGTTCGGACGTCAGTTTGTCAACGAGACCTATGGACTGGTGATTGACTCTATCGGCATTGTATGTCTGATTTCGGTCTTCATTGGTGCTGTGTGCTGCATACAGATTCAGATGAATCTGTTCTCGCCTCTACTTCCCCGATTCACTCTTGGTGCCACAACACGCGAGATCATCGTGCTTGAGTTCTCGTCAGCAGTCATGGCACTCATACTTTCGGGCAAGGTGGGTTCGAACATTGCTTCCGAGATCGGAACGATGCGCATCACCGAGCAGATCGATGCACTTGACGTTATGGGAGTCAATTCGGCCAACTATCTTATCTTGCCAAAGATATGCGCCATGGTGCTGTTCATGCCGATTCTGGTGATCTTCTCAATTGCCTGTGGCCTGATAGGTGCGGGTCTTGTGGCATATTTCACGGGCAATCCGAGTATCGACACATATATCTACGGAATCCAGGCGTTCTTCGAACCTGGCAATATCTTCTATGCAATCAAGAAATCCTACGTCTTTGCATTTCTCATTGCCAGCATTCCTTCTTTCTGGGGTTATTATGTCAAGGGAGGTGCTCTCCAGGTCGGAAGGGCTTCGACCAAGGCTGTAGTCACAACAAGCATTATGGTGCTGTTGAGCGATGTCATACTCACTAAACTTCTTCTGGCATGATCGAGGTCAAGAATCTGTATAAATCGTTTGGAGACCAGAGTGTGCTCAACGATATCAACTGTAGGTTTGAAGATGGTAAGAACAATCTTATCATCGGTATGTCGGGTTCGGGCAAGACGGTATTGCTCAAGTGTCTCATCTCGCTGCACCGTCCAGAGGAAGGCGAGATCTACTACGATGGTCGTGACCTGCTGAAGCTGAGCCGCAAGGAGCTGATTCTGCTGCGTCAGGAGATTGGCGTGCTCTTTCAGGGTTCAGCGCTCTTCGACTCGATGACCGTGGCTGAAAATGTGATGTTCCCTCTGCGTATGTTTGGCAATATGATAGCCAAGGAACGCGAGGCACGCATGAAGCTATGTCTTGAACGAGTCAACCTGCCCACTGCCCTCGATAAGTACCCGAGTGAGCTTTCGGGTGGCATGCAGAAGCGTGTTGCCATTGCGCGTGCCATCGCCTTGAACCCTAAGTATCTGTTCTGCGACGAACCAAACTCTGGACTCGATCCGCAGACCAGCATCCTCATCGACCAGCTCATCGACGACATCACCAAGGAATACGACATCACGACCGTGGTCAATACCCATGACATGAACTCCGTGTTGGGCATAGGCGACAATATCACCTTCCTCTATAAAGGCAAGGTGGAATGGAAGGGAAACAAGGACAATATTCTTTCTACGGATAGCGGGCCTTTGCGCGACTTCCTTTTCTCAAGCCCGATCATGAGAAAGCTAATTGACTGAGAGATTGATGAATGCTGATTATTTAGATGAGAAAATATTATATTCAATAACGTTTTATTATTTACATTATGGAAAAGAAAAGATTAGTGCGTTCGGTAACTGACAAGAAACTTGCTGGTGTATGTGGAGGCATCGCTAAGTATTTTGACATTGATCCGGTTATTGTGCGTGTTGTTTACGCTATTCTGACAATCTTCAGCGCTGCCTTCCCAGGTATCATTCTGTATATTGCATGTGCGTTTATCATGCCTGAAGAGAAGGCTTAATCCTTTTTGGAGAAGCACAAATAAAAATGGAGGTAGGGTTGCAAAACCTTATCTCCATTGTTTTTCTAATTTTTCCTTATCCTTTCTTGACTCCATAGTTCAGAATATGTCTCTGGGTCCAGAGCAAATAGCCTGCAAGGACTGCACCGAGGATATCAGAGATGGTGCAGCTGGCAAATACACCATATAGGCCGCTCCAGCCGAGACCAGTAAAGACTGTGGGCACTATATACATCATTGGCAGTAGAATGAGCACCTGACGCGACAGGCTGGTAACGATGGCGATCCACGGTTTGTCGATCGACTGGAAGAACTGTGAATTGGTGATGGTGAAGCCGATGAGTGGCGACATCACGAGCATCAGTCGCATGGCTGGCACGCACAGGTCGAGCAGTTCAGGATCGTTGGTGAATGCCATGGCAAGATAGCGAGGCACTGTGAGCACCAACAAGGTGCCGAAGCAGCCAATGGCAACATTGACCTTCATGGCAAGATGATAGACCTCACGCAGACGGTCGAAGCGACGTGCGCCATAGTTGTAGCCCGCAATAGGCTGCATGCCCTGGCAGATGCCGAGCACGAGCATGATGATGAGAGGAGCAAACGAATTGGCAACGCCACTTGCAGCCACCGCATTGTCGCCTCCGTAGCGGAGCAACTGATTGTTGAGCATAGCCACTACACCCGAACCAGCCACATTCATCGTGAAAGGACTGACACCAATGGCAAGGATATTGCGGAAGATGCGGAACTTAGGTTGCCAAGCATGTCGGCGGAACCGTATGAACGACTTCTTGCTGACAAAGTGAGAGAGAGACAGAATCGACGATATGGCCATCGAGATGGTTGTAGCCCATGCAGCGCCTGATATGCCCATGTCGAGCACACAGATGAAAAGGGTGTCGAGGGCAATATTGATGATTGAGCCCGAAAGCATGATCCACATCGACTTCTGCGCATAGCCTGACGAACGTATCAGATTGCAGAGATTGAACGTGACTGTCGTAAGAAACATTCCAGGCACTACAATGTCCATATATTCCTTGGCATAGGCAATGGTCTCGGTCGAAGCACCAAAGAGGCTGAGTATATCATCGGAGAAGAAATAATAGCCCGACACAAAGAGGATGCCGAAGAAGATTGTCAGAATCATGCTGTTGCCCAAGATACTCTCAGCCCAGCGTATGTCACGCTTGCCAAGCACTATGCTCATGCGAGCACCAGAGCCAGCTCCGACCAATGAGCCGAAGGCATGGATGATGTTCATGATAGGCATGGTGACGGTAAGGCCAGCAATGGCCAATGCACCTACATACTGTCCGAGAAAGACACGGTCGCAAATATTGTAAATCGAAGCGATGATCTGGGTGATGACTGCCGGAAGGGCATATTGCCACAGCAGAGCACCAATAGGCTTGCTTTCAAAATCTTTTGTTCTGTCTGTCATATTATGATACCTTAAAACAATAACTCAATAAGTCCGCTTATTCCTATATATATAAACACGATGTGACGCAGCAGGTCGAGCGACAGGTACCGGAATACGATGCTGCCTACCCAGGTGCCAAGAAGCACGGTAGGCAATGCCCAGAGCCAGTCGGTCAGGACTTCGGCGGTAACGAAGCCTGCTCGCCACCTGAAGACTGTCATCATGAAATTGCCGATGACGAAAAAGGTCTGCGCCAGTGCAATGTATTCCTCTTTCTGCTTGGCAACCTCGATGAAATAGAGCACGGCAGGAGGACCCTGCATGCCGAAGAAGCCTCCCATGAAGCCCGAGATGGTGCCAAGGAATCCCTGAGTAGCCATATTGGGCTTGATCTTGACGCGCTCGGAGAAAAACCAGAAATAGATGGCTGCCACGATGAGCGTCACGCCGAGGATATGCTTCAGTTGCGCACGGTCGAGCATGGTGACAATCTGTATGGCTATGAAGCTGACGATTAGGAAGATGATGAGTATGGGGATGAGCTTCTTCCATTGAAGATACTTGTAATAGCGAATCACCATCATCACCGATGTCACCATTGCAAGCATCCCCGAAAGGGTAGTGGCTTCACCATACGATGGCATGAGAAGGGGTAGGACCGTCATGATGAATATGCCGAATCCGAAGCCTATGGTGCGCTGCACGAATGCACCGCCAAAGGCAAATGCCATCAGTATGAGAAGAGTAGAAGACACTGTTGGGATATATTATTCTTTTTCTGTTGCCCAGCCATAGAGCACATAGGCCGAGAGCACAAGTCCGACTACAGCCACGCATACTGCCGTAGTGGTGCCGCCAAGGGCATTGACAAAGCTTAGTTCATCGCCCATAGTGTTCGACAGCCAGCATGAGATGCCGTTGTTGAGCATGTGGATGATGCAAGGCAAGACAAGACTGCCAGTCTTCCAATAGAACACTCCGAGGATGAGACCCACAACGAAGGCAAATGGAATCTGGGCAGGGTTCATGTGCATCAGTCCAAACAGCACAGATGCGATGAAGATGGCACGGAATGGTCGTTCGCCATTAGTGTGCAGATGCTGCTGAATGGCTCCGCGGAACACTACCTCCTCTGCCAATGGACCTATGATGGCAATTGCAAGGACGCCCATTACTGTCTTGCTCATTCCGCCCAATTCTGCCTCAATGATATTAGGCAGATCCATCACCTCGCTTACTACATCGGTAGCAAAAATGCCTATGAAAGCAGCAAGTACCAGATAGAGCGACTTGCCTAATGAAATCTTTGGCATCGAGAAACTGTCCTTCAGTCTGATCATCTTCATAGGGGTTTGCATGAAGAAGATTGTGATGATTGAAGAGACGATGAGAGCTATCGAGAGAAACGATGAGCCTGAAGTGAGTCTCTCAAGGAGAACATCTGGATTAGGCTGTTGACCATCAGCCGCCATCTGCATGAACTCATAGATGGCTCCAGGGATGAGAACTGCAACCGAAACGACTGCTTGGATCAAGAGCATTGCGAAGAATGCAATGATTGGTTTCTTGTACATATTCATTTTTTTCCTATTATTTTGATTTATAATTGTGCAAATATATGTTTTTTTGTCGTATATATACATAATTAATATTAAAACTATATACAATTTCAGTAGTTTTCGCTATCTTTGCAAATGTTACTGAACAAAGTTTGATAAAAAAGTGAAATTTTTTTTCATTCTTTTGCAACAAAACACAAAGTTATTACGTCAAATAGGCAAACAAACAAATAAACTATTTGAACAGTTATGAAAAATTTGAATTCTATTTTGTTGTGCATCATTTTCGTCTTTGGAACTTGCACAGTGGTTTGGGCTCAGAGTCATCGTCATTCAACTCGTACAGAATCTGTCGAGGATTCGGTGGTTACTGAGGCAAGAGAGTCAATTGCGGTAATGGAGAGTGCTGATTGGGATGATGATTTGGAGGATGTCATCAACAAGGTGGTCAATGATGCCGTCAGTAGGAGTTACCATCATGACCGCGACGGCTGGCTGATACGCAATGCCGACAGAATTGGTGGCGGGGCAGTTTTCATTGTTGCACTCTCGGTGTTCTGCGTATTCTTTGGTCCGGTTATCTTGATTGCCCTGATTCTCTATTTCATCTACAAGCGCAAGAAGAGCCGCGATGCTGTGGTGATGGAGGCACTTCGCAACGGACGTGACATCCCTTATGGATATGGTTCATCATCTCGCGCTTCCCAGAACTCAAGTGCTTCGGGCAACAGCCATCAATACAACAACAATACAGGCAACGCTCGCCAAGCCTACGAGGCTCCTCGTCAGACCCCGATGTATGGACGCTTCGCTGATCAGCCAGTGTTGCACGATGGTATCAAGAAGGTAGCTATCGGCTTTGGAGTCTTTGTTCTCGCATGCTTCATGAGTTTCAGTTTGCTCGCAGGCATAGGATGGTTCATCGTCATCTTCGGTATTGGCCAGATCATCATTGGCTATCTCTCAGCAGGTAAAGTGAAGGAGCCAGTCAAGGAAGAGTCGAAATATACACGCGACGAGCCAAAGACAGAGCCTGCGAACACAGAGCCTACAAAGGAAGGTCCGGATGAGACTCCAGAGGAAACAACAACTGAAACAACGACCGATGTGACCACTACCCAAGATGAGAAGCCTGAATGAAATAACTCTGTCTGCGAGGGTTTCTCTGTTCGGCGACCGCAAGGCTTTCGACAGTCTGGTACGCGAACATCAGGAATCGGTCAGGCGTCTATTTCTTCACCTCTCATTAGGAGATACAATGCTAAGCGATGACCTTGCCCAAGACACGTTCATCAAGGCGTGGACCAACATAGGCAAGTTCGGGGGTAGGTCATCGTTCAAGACTTGGCTCTTCGCCATAGCTTTCAGGACATGGGCCGATTATTTCAGGTCAAGACACGAAGCCGACGACTATGAGGAGGCCTATCAATATGGCAAGGACGCGCGCGATGTGGGGCTGCGGATGGATATGCTCAATGCCATGAAGCAGCTCAAGCCTATCGAGAGGACGTGCATCACACTCCAGGTCATCGAGGGAATGAAGACCGATGCCATCGCAGGAATTACAGAATTGAATGCCAGTACTGTCAGAAGCCACATTGCCCGTGGCAAGCAGAAACTGGCAGAGTACTTAAAACAAAATGGTTATGAATGAAAATAGTGTAGATAAGTTCCTTCTCGCCAACAAGGTCGAGATTGCCGACAACGGATTCACCGAACGTGTCATGCAGAGTCTCCCGCTTCAGGAGCAAAGGGCGCGACGCTTGAACTGGATGTGGAACGTCATCTTCGTCGTGGCGTTGGTGGCTTTCTGCTGGTACACCGACGTTCTGGGCAAGCTCATGGTCGATATCGAGGTCTATATTCACAATATGCCTCTTCACCTGTTTGACATCCAGTGGTGGTATGGCTTGGCTACCATAGCCATTGGCTTGTTTGCATTAGTAATCTTCGGCGGAAAGAAGCTGATTTACGATTGAAGACTTGTTTAGAAACATATTTAACAACAATTATTAATATTTAAAGTTTAGGAGAACAACATTTATGAAAAAGATTTTTAGTGTATTGGCTATTATGATGATTGCTGTCGCATCGGTATTTGCAGCCGACGACAAGAAGGTGTCGGTAATCGACAAGAATGTGCCTGTCGAGTATTTCAATAAGATAGTCCTCAAGGGTAGCGACAAGATCATATTTACCCAGGGCGACAAGCCGAGCGTGCGCATCCATGGCATCAAGGAGATGGTCGATGCTGTTGTGGTCAATCAGGATGGCAAGACCCTGACGGTGTCGCGCAACAGTTCGTTCAACAATGGCGAAGGCTTTGCCGGTTTGTGGAATGCCCTCAAGAACGAGACAATCGAGGTTGTGATCTATGTCACTTCACCTGATCTCATCGACGTTCAGCTCACAGGCTCGGGCGACTTCAAAGGCAAGGGCAGAATTGATACCGACAAGCTCGATCTCGGTCTCCGTGGTTCAGGCGACATTGACTTCGACGATATCGTTTGCGATGCCATCAACGTCACCCTCGTCGGTTCTGGCGATGTCGAGATCGACCGAGTAGAGAGCATCACATCAAATGTGCAGCTCAAGGGTTCGGGCGACGTGCAGATCAAGCAGAACAACGTGCGTGTCACCAGCCTCAATCTCTATGGCTCGGGCGACATCGAGGTAGTTTGCTCAAAGTGCGACAAGGTCAATGCCTCTCTCCAGGGTTCAGGCGACATCACAGTAGTTGGTCAGTACAACCGTGGTGACTCGAATGAGCGTGGATCGGGCGACATCAATTGGCGCTGACATAACCCATCGACCAGGCGGCTTGCAGATTGAAGCCTCCAGTTATGGCATCTACATCCAGGACTTCTCCAGCAAAGAAGAGTCCTGGATATTTTTTTGCTTCGAGCGTGTTCTGGTTGATGTTCAATAACGCCACTCCGCCACATGTCACGAATTCGTCTTTGAAGCGGCTCTGTCCTTCTATCCTGTATGTGTCGTTGGTCAATGTAGCGCAGAGCACGTTGATATGTTTCTTGCTCAGTTCGCTCAACCGTCGGTCGAGTGGGATATTGCATTTGCCTATGATATATTCCCACATGCGCTGGGTGAGTGCCTCTGGGTGAACCGACGATGCCTGCTTCTGCCTGTTCCGTTCGATGAGGTCGCGAACCAGCTCCTGTGCTGTCTGTTCGTTATGCCCTTCGCCGAGCCAGTTGACCAGCAGCGTGGCGCGATAGTCGTTGTCGGCAAGATAGCGGGCTGCATACGACGAGAGCTTTAATATGGCAGGACCGCTCATGCCCCAGTGGGTGATGAGCAGTGGACCCGTGCTCTTGAACTTCGTGCCAGCCAGACGCACCGATGCACCTTCTACCACCGCACCCATGAGCGAGGTGATAGGGTCGTTGATATTGAAGGTGAAGAGCGATGAGATAGGAGTGACGACCTCAAGGTCAAGGGTATCGAGGAAGCCAAGTCCGCTGCGTTTCGGACAGCCTCCCGTAGTGACTACCACCTTGTCGAAGTCGCGCACCACTTCCCGTTCTCCATCGACCATAAAGGCAATCTCATAGCGCATTGCTTCGCCTTCGATGGGAGAGAGGCGCATTGCCTTGTGGCGCGTGTGCAGTATGACTCCACATCGCTCCATGCCGCGTAACAGGGTATTGACTACCTGCATCGCATCCTGTGAGGCAGGGAAGACACAGTGGTCGGCTTGGGTGACGAGTCGCACCCCTTCGCCCTCAAACCAATGCATCGTGGCTTCATGGTCGAAGATACTAAACATGCGTTTCATCAGTTTGTCGCCACGCGGATAAGCCTCGGCAAGGTTGCGAATGCCCTCAAACGAATTGGTGAGGTTGCATCGTCCGCCACCAGTTATGGCAACCTTGGCAAGCGCACGTGCACCTGCCTCAAACACCTCGACTACGGCATCAGGATTGTTTCTCTTTAGATTGACTGCACAGAAACATCCTGCGGCTCCTGCGCCAATGATTGCAACTTTCATGAGGGCAAAGTTATGTAAAATTTTGTTATAATGGCAATAGTCTTTGGAAAATTCAGGAAAAACAACTATCTTTGCCTCATTATGACAGATATTTGCTGCATCGGACATATCACCGAAGACCACATCATCACTCCTGGGCTCGACTATTTCGCGCCTGGAGGTACTGCCTACTATTTTGCTGTAGGCATCAATTCACTCATCACGACCTCGGGTTGCGACTTGTCGTTCTCGCTCATAACCAAGGAAGGTCGGCGACATTTCTTTGAGAACAAATATTCGGGCGACATGAACGGCCGTGAGCAGCGTGTGCTTTCTACAGCTGAGCCATTCACGTCAGCCGAGCTTGACGACGTTGAGGCGCGATACATCGTTCTGGGCAGCCTGCTTGCCGATGATTTCCCTGTCGATCTGATTCGACATCTTTCGTCGAAAGGTGTGCTTGTGCTCGATGTTCAGGGATTTTTGCGCGAGGTGCGCGGCTGTCATGTACATGCTGTCGATTGGGTCAATAAGGTTGAGACGCTGCGATATGTCGATGTGCTGAAAGTCAATGAATATGAGATGGAGGTGCTGACGGGAAGTGCCGATCCTCGCGAGGCTGCGCTGAGGCTTGCTGACTGGGGCGTGAAGGAGGTATTGCTCACCTTCGGCAGTTTCGGTTCGCTCATCTACGATGCCATCGAGCGTCGTTTCTATGATATTCCAGCCTATTCGCCGCTCACGTTGGTCGATGCCACAGGCTGTGGCGACACCTATGTCATGGCTTATGTCTTCAAGCGAGCACAGGGTGCGACCATTGAAGAGTCTGGACATTTTGCGGCTGCTGTATCGACCCTGAAGCTTCAGGACAAAGGACCTTTCCGCAAGACCTACGCTGAGGCTATTTCCATGTCTGCCAGTCGCCCATGATCACCAGTTGGTCATCTTCGTCATCATCGTTCAGCGACTGCGGATCGAGTCTTGTATTTTGACTCTCGATGCAGTCCATTACCTCGACGAAGCATTGCAGGGCAGGACGGTCGATGGGGAAACGCACATCGACGTGCATCAGGCAGTCGCCATACAGTCCCAAGGAGAAGTTCATCTGTCGCTCAAGGTTCTCATTGCCATTCGGAATGTAATAGCCCTTGTCTTTCAGACCTTGCAACGCATCGGCAACCATAATGGCTTGCGATTTGCCAGCAATGCCTGAGAACGATAGCATCCACATGTCTTCGCCTATCTTGCCCACGTGTGCCTCTCGTTCGAGATACACAATCATGGAGATGTTGCGGAAGACATAGGTGAAGTTGAGGCTCGCACGGTAAGGAGAGATGTTCTGCCGCATATTATAAGCAAATCCCTGCTTGCGTGCTTCGCTGAAATATGCCCAATGCTCTGATTCTATTTCTGCGCGAACCCCGGCAAACAAAGCTGTTGCCTCTAATTTCATTAGCTTCGATCTAATAGCCTGTTCTTTGTCCATGTTTTTTTAAGAAGTTAAGAAGATAAAGGAGATAAAGAAGTTAAAGGAGATAAAGACAATAGTTGCGTTGTCGTTACAAATATTTTAAGAGAAAGGAGTATATTTATTGACTAATTTCATTTGTCTTTATTTCCTTTAACTTCTTTATCTCCTTTATCTTCCCCTACAATATTTAAATGTAGCAAACTCTGCCGCTTGCCATCATCCACTCCTTGTTTGCTTCATAAGCCTGGCGGTCGGAGCAAACCCATAGCACATTGATCTTGAAATGATCGGGCACAATGGGCGGGGGAGCCTGTCCGTCGGTCAGAATCATCACGCCATCATAAATGGTGCTGTTGCCGTCAAGAAAGTCGAAGATAGGTTGGAACGAAGTTCCACCTCGTCCCACTACTTTTATCTCATTGCTGGCATGTCGGAGTGGCTTGATTTCTCCAAGACAGCTGTCAAACTGCACGCAGTCAATTTTGGCGATACCAAAGCGGAAGACACGGTTGACCACCGAATAGAAATCAGCCATCTGCGATTCTGTTACCGAACCGCTCACATCGACTGCCACGAGCAGCGACGTGTCAAACTGCCTTGAGTTGCCCATCTGGAGGAATCCTGTGCGGCGGTTAGGCTTCATGCGCGTCAGTTGTCTGCGCGATGAGATGATGCTGCTCCTGAATCCCTGCATGATGTAGCTGTTGTTGATTCGAGCCTTGGTCGAAGCCTTTATCCTTTCCACAATATCCCCGGGTATCGTTCCCCAGTCGCTCGTGCGTTCGATGAGGTCATTGATTCGGCTCCTCCTCAACGCATCCTCTCTCCACAGTTCTGCCTTGTCTCTATCCTCGTTTCTGTTTTCCTTGCTTTCCTTAGCCTCATTGCCTCTGTCATTACCATCAGCATTATTTGCGTCATTTCCATTATCACTATTGCCGTCATTCCCCGTAGTAGAGCGATTTTCATTATTATTGCCTTTACCATCCCTGTCATCGTCCTTCTGGTTCTGTTCCTGTATTTTCTTGGCATAGTACTCGTAAGTCTCGCCCATAGGCAAGTGATAGAATCCAGGTCCTTTCAGAGGGAGCTTCTCGTTGAGGAAGCAGTATCCATCCTCAATGGTGCAGTCGCTGCCCAATGCCATAGCCTCGCGAGAGCAACCATCGGGCTGGCGTTCGTAGGGATGTTTCAGAAACAGGCGAATCATCTCGATGCGCATCAGCTGCTCCACTTGTCGGTAGTTTTTTTTCTCAAGAATGAGCGGATTATATTCAATCACCCCCTGACCGCAGCGCAACGCACACTCCATCTTCACGTTCTCCTGCATCCTCTGGGTGCAGAACAACGCAAAGAAAGCCGGTTCCTGCAAGAACCATTCTTCCGACAGCATATCGAAATAAGGAAGCTCCATAGCTTATTGCTGATTAGCTTATTACTTATTGCTGATTAGCTTATTGCAGATTGTTGTTTGTGATAATAATGCCAGCAATCCCAGCCGCCTGTCAATATAGCCACAGTCGTTTATAGTTCCGCTATAAACGCCCCCATCTTATCAAATACACCCGGCGCTTGCTGTGTGATGAACAGAACCGCCTTCTGGTAGTTGCCGCTTTCGAAGAGATGGGTGAAATGCGCCACTGCCTCTTTGTTCTCTATCGACACAAGGAAGTCGAAATAAGCCTCAAGGTTATTGGCATATTTAGGCGAAGGGGCAAGTTCGAGGTGGCGGTAGATCGACTCATTGACCATGGCCAACTGATGAAGCAAGTACTTGCGCAGCGTTTCGTTGTGAGCCTCAAAGTCATTGAGCACCTCAGCTCCCGACAGCACGCGCTTTCCCGTCACCGATCCATAGAACCTGCTGGCAGCAGGCGCACCAACGATGCCGGCAATGACATCAAGGTCATCGTCGGTCAGTTCGGGTATGTTGCTGATGATGTCCGACACTCGCTTCCATGCTCGTCGGTCGGGATATTTGTCGAGTCCGGTGTCTATGCCGTTCTTCTGTCCCTCGGCACCATCGAGCCATGTGCCTTCGTTGGCGATGAACGACGTGATTCGCTTGTCCACACCCTCCTGTTCAGCCCATAGCAGCCATTCATCGACAGTAGGGCAGAAGTAGTAGATGTTGAAACGGCTCACCAAGGCAGGGTCGAGCATAGTGAGCTGATACTCATCGCCCTCATTGATTGCCGAGATGATGCGGCTGCCTTCGGGCAATGACCTACCCGCTAACTTGCGGTTCAGCGCCAGATCCATGATTGTCTGCAGGATCTCTGGACGCGCCCTGTTAAGTTCGTCGAGGAAGAGCACTATAGGCTGTCCGTCGGTCGGGAACCAGTAGGGAGGAACAAACTCCGTGCGTTCGTTAGTCAACCTTGGCAGGCCGATAAGGTCGCCTGGGTCGCTCATCTGACCAAGAAAAAGAGTCACAAGCTTATAGCCCTGTGACTCGTAGAAGTTGCTCAATATCTCTGATTTGCCTACTCCGTGCCTTCCCACAAGCATGATGTTCTGGGAAGCAGGAGTTACGCTGAGTATATGAAATAGTTTTTTTGTGTCAATTACTACACCCATGTTTTTTGTTAGTTACTTTCGCCTTCACAGTTCTCGCAAGGCTCTTCAGTTTCCTCTCCATCATCGGCCTTATCGACACAATTGCCCATGAACTGGTAGAGGACTTGTCGCGCCAGTTCCCAGTTCTCCTCGTCAATCGAGTACTTAACGCGAGGTGGCATCACCTCTCCTGTGATAAGTCCTGCATCCTTGAGCACGGTCAGATGCTGCGAAACGGTTGCTTTCGACAGAGGAATAACTTCCTGGATTGCACCAAAGTAGCAAGTCTTCTGCTTGCCGATAAATTCACATATTGCAACACGTGCAGGATTTGCAAGAGCATTAGCAAAACGAGCGACGAGCTCCTGCTTGATTGTGTATGTCTTTCGAGCCATGATATTGGAGATTAATTTTTGGCAAAGTTACCAAACATTCTTCGATAAATCAAGTAATTGCACCAATAGTAATGTTCAATTGACAAATATTTA